>JBAYKV010000164.1:0-7645 GCA_041664405.1 Syntrophales bacterium | reverse complement strand
CGCGGGAAATCAAGGCGCGCGGGTGGGGGGTCAGCTGTCGAATATACCGCCGGGACAGCGAGCCCTTCATGTACTGGGTGAATTTTTCGTGTTACCTGGTCATCGCCGTCTGGACGACGGTATTTGCCGTTCTGGCGGCTCTAAGTCATTCATCTAAGTGATTGATTTTAAATTAACGTATAAGGTCGACTTTCTGGCGATTTGTGGACTCGACCCTAGAAAGATGTCGAGTGAATACAGGGTGTTCCTAATAAGTAATTTCAGCTGACGCCTTTGGAGCGGCTGAATTCCAATGTTAGCCATTTAAGGAAAGTATATGCGGGCACACTACTTACAACACGTTCCCTTTGAAGGTCTTGGCAGCATTGAGCCTTGGCTTGAAGCTGCCGGGTACGAGATAGGAAATACACGGTTCTTTGAATCAGCGGGGTTGCCGGATCCCGCAATGATAGATCTGCTCATTGTAATGGGCGGGCCGATGAGCGTAAATGATGAAGATAAGTTCCCCTGGCTTGCCCCTGAGAAACGATTGATCCGTTCCGCCATCAATTCCGGAAAACCGGTCTTGGGTATTTGCCTTGGTGCACAACTTATCGCCAGTGCGATGGGCGCTGTGGTTTACCACAACGCCGTAAGGGAGATCGGGTGGTTTCCAATACAAGGGGTTTCAGCGAACGACAGTTCGGCTTTCAGCTTCCCGCCATCAGTGGAGGTGTTTCATTGGCACGGCGAGACTTTCGACCTGCCGTCCGGAGCAATCCACCTTGCACGAAGCGAGGGCTGCGAAAATCAGGCGTTTCAACTCGGCAGGTCGGTTATCGGGTTGCAGTTTCATCTTGAAACCACACGAGCGTCGGCGCGAGAAATAATCTCCAATTGTCGCGATGAATTGGTTCCATCAAAGTATGTACAGACGGAGAAAGAAATTCTGTCAGCCAAACCTGAAAGTTACAAATCAATAAATCAGCTGATGGATAATGTCCTCTCTTTCCTGTTGCGTAACGATGGCTAACAATCGCGTCAACACGGACTGCCAAAAGCTGCACCGCTTCACTCCGGAACTTTTTGCAGCCGGTTACGCGTAGCGTTCACTGTAAGAGAGGAAGAAATGGAACCACTGCTATGATGTTCCTGGAAGGCCGCGTCCAGAGTGGACTTGGTCACTTTCGACAGCGCATGACCGATTACCCTGATGTATTCAAGCGGGCGACAGGAGAAGACCTGTTCCCAGGGACATTGAACGTCAAGGTGGCGGCTCCCGTACCGATCAAGGAGCATTTTAGAATCAGTGGAGCAGAAATAGGCGAGCCGGGCAATATATTGTTTGAAGTATGCCGCATCAACGGTTTCTGGGCATATCGGATCCGGCCCTACCATCTCTCCACTGGCCTTGGCGGTCATGGAGACGATACTCTCGAAATCACAAGCTCCGTGAAAATTCCAAATGCAAGCCACGGTAGTTTGGTTAAGGTAGCGCTATTCAGGAATGACAATGACCGTACGCATTAATCCGGTGCAATTGGGGTTTGACCGCTGCTACATCCTTCAGGCTGCTGACGGCACGATAATGATCGACGGCGGGATGCCAAAAAAAACGGGGAACTTCCGTAAGGCTTTGAAGAGATTGTCGATGCGACCGGAGGATATCAGTCTCATCATCCTCACCCATGGGCATTGGGATCATATCGGTTCAGCCAGGGGCATAAAAGAACTCACGGGGGCTCCCGTTGCCCTGCATGGGCGGGATAAAGACTGGCTGGAGAAGTCTTTGATTTCCCTGCCTCCCGGCGTCACTCCGTGGGGGCGTTTATTCGTTAGCATCATGGGCGTATTTATGCCCTTGGTTCATATTGACACCACCAATGTCGATATCGTTCTTGATGAAGGGGAATTCTCGCTGGCCGCATACGGAATTCCGGGTCGAATCATCTACACCCCGGGTCACTCCATGGGATCGGTCAGCGTGCTTTTGGATACAGGGGAGGCCTTTGTGGGGGATTTGGCAATGAACGAGTTTCCTTTGTGCCTGAGTCCAGGATTGCCCATCCTTGCCGAAAACATGCAGCAGGTCAAAGAGAGCTGGAAAATGCTACTGGACAAAGGGGTGAAAACAATTTATCCAGCCCATGGGAAGCCGTTTTCGGCTGATGTCATTCGAAGGGCCCTGTTTTGAGAGAATGAATATGGGAAACATCATCCGTCTCTTGCTGCAGAATTTTACTCTTACTTTCTTGGTCTTGGGCCTGATCGCCTCGGGGATCTCCCTGTGGCGTCGGTCTCGTCCGCTGACTCCTTCCCTTGTGGTCGAGGCTTTGTTGTCATACTTCCTGCTGTTCTCGGTCGGGGCATCCTTCTTCTACAACTTCGTTCTCCATACTTTTTTTGGCGACATGGTCGCCAAATTCATTGGCTGGGCACCTAGCCCGTTCCAGACAGAGGTTGGGATGGCAAGCCTGGGATATTCGGTGGTCGGCTTTCTCGCATTCCGGGGAGGCTTCGGCCTGCGCGCCGCCGCGGTGGCTGGACCCGCGATTTTCCTCCTCGGCGCCGCCGCAGGCCACGTACATCAGATGATCGCGGCTCATAACTTCGCACCGGGTAACGCCGGGGCCATCTTCTACACGGACATTGCGATTCCCATTATCGGCGCGGCCCTCTTGTGGCTTCAATACAGGTTCGATCGAGAATCGCCTAAACCAAGAAGTATCTCCTGAGAGAGAATCACGCCCAGGGAAGTGGGTAATGCGCCTTTGGACACTACATCCTAAATATTTGGACCCTCGCGGCCTTGTCGCGCTCTGGCGTGAAGCGTTGCTGGCACAAGCAGTCCTTAGAGAGCAAACATGTGGTTACACCCGCCATCCCCAGCTAATTCGCTTCCGTAATTCTCCGTCACCTTTGGAAGCGATCGCATCCTATTTGCAAGCCGTTCATGCCGAAGCCACCCGGCGTGGTTACTGCTTCGACCTAACAAAAATAGCCGCTAGCGCCGGCGTCGAACCTATTGCGGTCCCTCGGGGCCAACTCGATTACGAGTGGGAACACCTCAAAGGGAAGCTGCGGCTCCGCATTCCCTCTTGGCTCACTAACCTGGAACCATCATCACGGCCCGAAGCGCACCCCCTGTTTCACATTATTCCCGGCCCGGTAGCGGAGTGGGAGGTCGTGCAACCCAAGAAGAAGGTATACGGCGAATAAAGGAGGTCGATTATCCCTTTATTATAGTTCTTGGTCATGAAAATTTCTATCCGCGCTTTGGATTCGAGCGGGCCTCGATACATGGTTTGAAGGCCCAATGGGGAGGTGTACCGGAGAAAGCATTCATGGTAATGATTTTGAACAAATCTGCCATAACCGGAGTCACAGGGGTGGCCAAATATGGAAGTGAGTTTGACGAGACGATGTAAATGCCTTATAAAGGCTTCGATCCGGGCGTTGATTCCGCTACGCTTCATCCGCACCGTTAGGCAACAAAGGAGCTTCTATGAAAAATGCATATGTTCACGGCTACAATCCAAGGGAAAATATTCGACTTCAGGATCAGGCTTCCACATTGGTGGAGCTGCTCCATTCCGATACCTTGTATCCCGCGGGAAGCCGTGTTCTGGAAGCGGGTTGCGGTGTTGGCGCACAAACCGTCACCCTGGCCCGTAACAGCCCCGCCGCCCTGATCACCTCCATCGATATCTCGACAAATTCTGTCGAAGAAGCCGCAAGAAATGCGGTAGCGGCTGGTATCAACAATGTTCACTTCCAACAGGCGGATATCTTTAATTTGCCTTTTGCACCGAACTCCTTTGATCACATTTTCGTCTGTTTCGTCCTGGAGCATCTCTCACAGCCCATGGAGGCGCTGCATTTGCTGAAGAGGGTTCTCAAGACCGGGGGAACCATCACAGTCATCGAAGGAGATCATGGTTCGGCATATTTCCATCCCGACAGCGAAGCCGCCCACCAGGCAATTCAATGTCAGGTAGAGCTGCAACGGCGAGCGGGGGGAAACGCCTTAATCGGACGAGAACTCTATCCACTCCTGTGCAAGGCAGGCTACAGATCCGTGCGCGTCTCCCCGCGGATGGTATATGTCGATGCCAGCAAACCGGAACTTGTCGATGGCTTTACCAGAAAGACATTTACGGCCATGATTGAAGGAATCCGCAATGCTGCTCTCCAGGCGGAAATAGTTGAAAAAGACCTGTTTGAAAGGGGAGTCAGAGACCTTTACCGAACATCAGAGGACGATGGCGTTTTTTGCTACACCTTTTTCAAGGCCTTCGGTGAAAAGGAATGAAACTCGAACGTATCGCAGCGCCGCAAGGCGGTTCTCCGACCATACCCGGCAAGACCTGAGGTTAAAGGCATGAAACAAACAAAAACACATCCCACCACCTTCTCCTTCTGTATGCGCGCCACCTCTTTTGGCCCCGTGGCGGTGCTTTGGTCGCTCTACGGAGGGGCACCGAAAATAAGACAGATCCTGATATCCAACCCGGAAATGTCGGCCCAAGAGGCCGTTGAGAAGTTCTTCCCCGACGCCGTCGCCTCCTCCTGTGAGGAGATAGATATCCTTGTTGATCAGATAGAGGCGTTATTGAACGGCGCGGATATTAAGTTTTCTCTCGATGCGGTGCGCCTTGACCTTTGCTCCCCCTTTCAGCAGCAAGTCCTGCGCGCCGATCACGCTATTCCCCGGGGCAGCGTCAGCACGTACAGGCTCATTGCGGAACAGATAGGAAACCCCCGCAGCGCCCGGGCGGTGGGAACGGCCCAGGCAACCAATCCCTTTCCCATTGTCATCCCCTGCCACCGGGTGATCCGTTCCAATGGCGCCCTGGGTGGCTATGGAGGTGGTACGGAAATGAAGCGAACGCTCCTGGAGAGGGAAGGTGTTGTCATAAAAAAGGGGACGGGTCTGCTTTATGGCTTTTAAAAAAATTGTCTTCATCGTCAATCCCCATTCCGGGAACGGCGCCACGGGCAGGGAGTGGCACCGCATTCAGGCCGCGGCCAAGGCCCGGTTTGGGACTGCCTCCATGTCCTGCCTGACATCGGGACCGGGGGACGCCACCCGCATGGCCAGGTCGCATCTCCTTGACGGCGCCGATGTGATCGTATGTGTCGGTGGAGACGGCACCCTCAACGAGGTGGTCAACGGATTTATGGATGAAGAAGGACCGATCCGGAAAGACGCCCGGTTAGGATTCATTCCCAATGGTACAGGTTGCGACTTCATAAAGACCGTATCAATACCCCGCAATCTTGAAGAATCTCTTGATACCATTCAGCAAGGCCATGCACGTTTGATAGATCTGGGACGCCTCCGGTACGGTCACCATCATAACGCCCCCGGTACCCGCTATTTCCATAATATCACGAGCTTTGGCCTCGGCGGGGAGGTTGACGCCCGGGTCAACAGAACCACTAAGGCCTTTGGCCCCTTTATCTCCTTTATCTGGTCAACCCTGATCGCTATCCTTTTATACGGAAAAAAGACAATCCGCCTCAAGATAGATAACAATTATGACAAGGAAATAAAAATATGGAACGTCGCGGTGGCAAATGGGCAGTATCATGGCGGGGGTATGCGGGTCGCTCCCGAGGCGGTCATTGATGATGGGCTCTTTCATATCACTGTGATTGGAGATCTGAGCCTGGCCGGAGTATTTCGGCATCTTCCCAAGCTCTACAACGGCAAAATCAATGAAATCAAAGAAGTTTCCTGCCTGACCGGAAAAAAGGTGGAGGCCTTTTCTCAACAGCAGGTGCTTCTTGATGTGGATGGTGAGCAGCCGGGGAGTTTGCCCATTAGTATTGATATCATGCCTTCAGCGCTTTGGGTAATTATGAAAAATCCGTCCTTGCAGGGAAATCATGTCTGAAATAAATCAAGGGGTCGGCTCGCGACCGGCCTTCTGGAACAACAGCAAGCGTTACTATGACTTGAAGAGTTTCTGGCGGAACCGGTTCGACTGCAAGGTCTACAAGCTGCCCATCGACGCCGGTTTCACCTGCCCCAACCGGGACGGACAGGCGGCGGTTGGGGGATGCATCTACTGCGATGGCCGGGGATCGAAGCTTCGCCAGGCGGGACTCCTGCCATCGGTCACGGAACAGATCCACAAGGGCATGGCCTACTATACCGTTCACCGCCAGGCGGGTAAATTCATCGCCTACTTTCAAACTTTTACAAACACCTACGGGGACTTGGAACATTTAAAAAGGCTCTATGAAGAAGCCCTCGCCCCGCCCGACGTCATCGGCCTGTCCATCGGGACCCGGCCGGATTGCGTATCCGCTGCCGTTCTCGATTTACTCGAAAATTATGCAAAAACCCATCATATCTGGCTGGAGTTAGGTATTCAGTCCATCCATGACCGGACCTTAACCTTGCTCAACCGGGGCCACAACAGGGAAACCTTTTTAGACACCGTCGGTCGGATTCAAGGTCGGGGAATACTCCTCTGCGTCCATATCATCGTCGGCCTGCCCGGGGAAACCCGTGAAGACATATTAGAGACGGCCCGGATCCTGGCCGGTCTGCCGATCCAGGGCATCAAGATCCACTCTCTTTTAGCCTTGCAAGGCACGGCGCTGGGAAGTCTTTACGAAAGCGGCGCTATCTCTATGATCTCCAAAGAGGAATACGTGACCACAGTCTGCGATATCCTCGAAATCCTCCCCCCGGAGATGGTCATCCAGCGGCTGACCGCCGATGGCTATAAAGACATTTTCCTCGGTCCCGCCTGGGCCGTCAACAAGATGGGCGTCCTCAACAGCATCGACGGGGAACTCAAACGGAGACAAACCTGGCAGGGGTTCCGCTACGGGAATAAATAAGGGGACAAAACGAACCATGAAAATCCCCCCTTGCCTCCCTTCGGCAAAGGGGAGATTTTCATGTAAAGCCATTCTTTTTTACTTCAGATAATCAGGGAGTTGTTTCCCTTCCTTACCCTGAAAACTACAGGCCTGATTACAGGTCTTGCAGGGGGTCTTGGCGGCCGGCAGCGGCGGTTCACCCTTGATCTTCTGTTCGATGAATTTTACACATTTGTTCACCTTGGCGTCCGCCCCTTCCACCACCAGGATCACGCAGCCTTCCGCGCCTCCCCAGCCCCCGGAGGCAAAATGGATGGCATAGACGCCGAAGAGGGTTTCAATAGCATCGAGTTCCGTGAACACCCTGCCGTCGGCCACACAGGCCATGCCGGCGCGGGCACCGATGGTCTTGCCAAGGGTCACCGTTCCCCCGAATTGCGCCGCCGCCTCCACGGAAGGAATCATCTTTTCGAGCCCCACCGGGTAGATGATCTCCAGCCCCCGGGCTTTCATTGCCATGTAAAACTGTCCCATCGTTCCACCCGCGGGACTGGCCATGATCACCCCCACGTTGCCGTCCGCATCGATGGCAATCGCTCCTTTCAGCAGGATGTCGCCGGCACCGAGCTTGTCCAGAACCGCTCCCGGCTCAACCGGTAAGGGCGAACCCTTATGGAAGGTTACCGGTTTGGTTCTTTCCTCTGCCCCGAGGACGCACAGCACCCCTTTAATGACCTGGCCCGCTGTATACCCCTCTTTCTTGATTTTTTTACCGAGGAGTTCCTCGAGAATGTAGGCGTTCGTCGATCCCCTGCCTACGAGGAGG
>JBAYKV010000163.1:0-7657 GCA_041664405.1 Syntrophales bacterium | reverse complement strand
ATTGAAGTCTATAGTCTGACCTACAAACTGGTCGAGATCCCTGATAGGCCTTATATCAACCTGGGACCCGGGGATGAACGCCGGGATACCAATATCCACGGACAAACCACCCTTGACTCTCTCAATGACAATACCCTTCATTGTGGTGCTATTTTCACAGGCATACTTGACATCGTCCCAAATCTTGAGACGAGCCGCCTTGTCTTTTGATAAAACGAGATTGCCGTCGCCGTCACGGCGATCCACAAAAACCTCAACACGATCACCCACGGCAATCGAGATATTTCCATGTTCGTCCCGTAGCTCCTTGGCGGGTATGTAACCCTCCGTTTTCCAGCCAACATCCACCATTACCATGTCCGGGTTAATCTGAATAACTTTCCCTTGTACAACCTCTCCCAATTGCAATGTTTGCAGTGATTGTTCATACAATTCCCGGAATCCCATGTCTTCTTCCCTACCTGGAGCCGATTTTATTTCTTCTGTATTGTCTATGGGCGTATCACCTTTCACCTCTTGATTTTGTGATGTTTCATTGACATCATTATCGTTTACCATTAACCCTTTACCCCCTAAATTTTATAAAACCGCCGCTACATAGTGGTGCACTAACACACCGATTATAAAAGATCAAGTGAATTTGAGGCTCATGAATTATTAATGATCCCCAGCATTGCTTCGACAACCTCAGCAATCGTCATGCGGGAGGTATCGATAACCACTGCATCTTCATGAGGTCGGAGAGGCGCGACCGTCCTTTCCCTGTCCTGCAGGTCACGGTGCCTCATATCTCTTGCTATGTCTCCATAGGGGATGCCATCTCCGCGGTTGGATAATTCCACAAAACGCCTTTTAATCCTTTCACTTTCGCTGGCATCGAGAAAGAATTTCACGTCAGCGTCTGGAAAAACGACTGTCCCCATGTCCCGGCCTTCGGCGACGATCCCTCCCGAAGCGCCCACTTTTCTCTGAATCGGCAACAACATCTCTCTGATCAGGGGCAAAGCCGAAATCTTCGAGGCCCCAAGCCCTATCTCTTCGGTTCTCAAATGTCCAGCGACGTCTTCCCCGTTGACATAAACCTGCAAAACATCTCCCGCTTTCTGCAAACGAATGTCCGTGCTCTTGAGCAGGCCATCAAGCGCCTGCTCATCGTTTCCGGAGACGCCTTCCCTGCCGATAAGATAAGCAACCGCCCGGTAGAGCGCCCCGGTGTCTAAATAAAGATAAGACAGGCGCTTTGCCAAAGCCTTACTGACGGTGCTTTTACCCGATCCGGCAGGGCCGTCGATGGTGACGATTAGATCCCTTTTCAATGCCTCATCCTCCTTTCCAACAAGTTTTCCATCCATTTGATTACGCTGACCTGCTTGCGAATGCCTTGAAACGTCAGAACCGCAAATGCTACACCCAAGGCGTCAAACAAGGCATCCCAGGCAGAGGGATCACGTCCGGGTACAAACGATTGATGCCATTCATCCGCCAATGCGTAAAAGACACCGATGCCTACAGTCCACAGGTTCGCCTGGCGCCTCCGAAAAGTGCTGCCTCCCCAGGGGGGACAAAACAACGGAAAATCAGATAACCAAAGATATAATATTCAATGAAGTTGATGATCTTATCGAGGCCCCAGAGGGAAGACAGATAAAAGATGGCGCCGCTATAGACGCAAGCGGGAAGCATATAAAACAATAGATAATATGATCTTATCTTCACGGATGACAAGTGTTATGCAAGTGAATTAATACTCCCCTATCCATCAGCTCTCCCAAGTGGTCATTTCATAGCATAGGGGTTTCATGATCTCAATAGAGAATAACGCCCCCTTGATTCTACAAAAAAAATGTGTAACTTAGGGAGCATGAAATATTTTCCCCATTCATCACTGATGAAGCCGCTGGCCTTGTCACTCCGACCCCTCCTGCTGACTATCCTTATCTTGAGTCTATCTTGCCCGAATATTGCTCACGGGGCCTTTACCTTGGAAGACGAGAAGAAACTAGGCAAGGAGTTTTATGACAACATTGAAAAGCATCAAGCTATTCTCCACGATCAACGCATTACGACCTATGTCGCGACGGTGGGGAACAAGATCCTTGCCAACAGCCAGCCCCTTCCCTATGGTTACCGTTTTTCCGTCATTAAAAGTCAGGCCGTCAATGCCTTTGCTACCCCCGGCGGTTATGTGTACATCAATCAGGGACTTCTGACGCTTGTCGAATCAGAAAGTGAACTGGCTGGCGTTCTGGCCCATGAAATTGCCCACATCAATGCCCGCCATATCGCCGATTCCATTGAAAAAGCAAAAAAGATCAGCATCGCGACCCTTGCCACTATCCTTGCCGGTGCTTTTCTTGGTGTAGGGGCGGACCTTGGCGCCGCCATCACGGCTTTTTCCCTCGGCGGCATGCAGTCTATGAACCTCAAATACAGCCGGGAGCACGAAGAAGAGGCGGACCGTCTCGGCCTGTCGTATCTCGTATCCACAGGCTATGACGGCAAGTCCATGCTCGATTTTTTAAAAATCATGCGGCGCTACGAGTATTACTCCAATACGATTCCTTCCTATTTTCTCACCCATCCGGGAACTGATGAAAGAATCCGTTATCTAGACGCCGAAATCCAGACAACCTATACCCGGCGAGGAGAGGTGAGCATCGTCGGCAATCTGAAAAGAATTCAAACCCTAGTGATTTTACAATCCCGGGATTATCATGGCAACCTTAAGCACTTTCAGAACAACCTGAAGAAGAACCCGAGTGACGTTGACGACCTGTTCGGCATGGCCGTCACCTGCGAAAGGCTCGGCCAAACTTCCGAAGCCTTTCAGTCATTTCACAAAGCCTATGTCTTGTCGCCCAATGACCCGGACATCCTGCGGGAAATGGGCATCGCTTATTATCATGCGGGGAAGGCAAAGGAGGCCGTGGGCTATCTCGAGGAGACCCTCAAGCATGATCCCGACAACGTGATCAGTTTGTTGTACCTTGCCCGTTCCTATGAGGCGGTCGGTAATATCACTCAGGCGATTGCCATCTTCAAGGAAATAGAACGAAAAACTATTGCGAGTGACGACGTTTATTATACCATGGCCATGATCTACGGAAAGACCAATCACCCTTATGAATCACATTATTATTTTGGTAAGTATTTCAAACTAAAACTCAAGAGAGATAGCGCCTTATTTCACTTTCAGGCGGCCATGAAATACGTTTCCCCAAACAGCCCGGAAGCGGGAGAGATTCAGAAAGAGATCTTATCGTTGAAGAAAAACAATGGGTTACGGACGCCGCCAAAATAAACGGATCGTGGCCGAAGGGGACGTTTTCGAAACCGTCAGGAAAGATGCTGCGGCCGCAGCAGATCTTCAACCATTTTCACCGGATTGAAGGTTTCGATGGGGACCTCGACAAATACGGTATTCCATTTCGCCATCGATCCATTCCACAGGCCGGGAAGTTCGAGGGCCTTAATATCCCTTCCCTTCTCGGATTTTATTGATATGGAGACGGCCCCGGGATCAACATATCGTCCCAGATCGAATTTTCTGCCTTTGAAATTCCGGACGCCGCATACAAGATCGACGGGATTGAAATGGGTCGCTCCCCTCCAGAGGGCCTGCTGGTTTGCTGATCGCGGATCTACCTGCATTTGCTCCACGATTTGCAAAGACTGGGCGCCGTTTGCCTCCTCCACCCAGAAAGGACCTCCCCCCGGCTCACCTTCATTGCGGACTACGCCGCATACCCGGATGGGTCGATCAAGCTTCTCTCGCCATATCTCTTTTTTATTTTCCAATGGCCATTGCCCGTAATCGGTTGGAAAGACGATGTGGAGCTTGTTCCGGCAGAAATCATCTATGGACGTCATTTCTTCCGCACCGATTCTATCTCCGCCCAGGCATTCAAGATAACGGAAGGTTTCTTCCTGGAGCTTCAGCAGCAATCCGGCCAAGGCTTTTTTGTAGCGAACCGTTACCGCTTTAACCCGATCAGGAGCAACATTGTCAATGTTCTTGAGGAAAATGATATCCCCGTCAATATCGTTTAAATTCTTCAGCAATGCCCCATGGCCGCCGGGACGGAAGGAGAGTTCTCCGTCGTCGGAACGGAACGGCCTGTTTTCCATGTCCACGGCAATGATATTTGTCGCTGTCTCCTGACAGGAAACGCCGATCTCGTAAGTAACGTTGAAGAGTCCTTCATGCACTGGCCGGACTATATCAAGAAAGGTCTCCAAGAGTTGCCGATGTTCCGGGGAAACGGTAATATGCAGTCTGCTGATGCGGCGTGCGTCGGTCACATAGAGGGCCGCCTCCACGAGATGTTCCTCAAGTGATGTTCTGCTTCCCTCCGGGTACTTGTGAAATTTGAGGAGCGCCTTGGGTAACTGACCATATTGAAGACCCCGGGAGGTGAGGATATAGGCGAGAATGTCGACGTATCTCTTCTCTTCCGTAAGGAAATCGATATTTTCACCTGAGTCAAAAATTGTCTTTCGCAAATCATCGTAAAAAGGATAAGACCCCAGTTGTTCGGCAAAAGACACGGCTGAGGCTTCGGAATCTTTCCAGGGTTGATCGAGAGCGCGAAACCATTCCTTGAACATCCGGCTGGCGGCGCCGGAGGCGGGAACGAATTTCAGGCACCTTCCCGCTGTCGCCGCCTGATCATAAAGGGAAATTAGCTTTCCTTCATCTTCAGGGGAGATGACTTCTATACCATCATGAGCGGTACAAGGCCGATTCAATTGAACATGGGAGGCGCCCCGAACAAAAAGGGCTATCTGGTCCTTGACACGCCCAACGGAGAGACCTTCCCTATGGATCTGCTTAATGTCGGCTTCAGAATAAGTCATTGTTTCTTTTACTATATAATCTCCACCATGGGCAGGATAAAGCCCTTTACCCCCGCCCGGGGATGGGATTTTCTAATTTCCCGGATCACTTCGCAAACGCTCGGCACCTCGTCATCCTGGACGGCAATATACAGGACGTTGTTTTCTCCGGGCCAGCAGTGGGTCCCCAATTTCGGTTCCGTATCCGTTCCCTCGCCACTGGCGTCTTTCATCTTGGTGTATCCCTTGACACCGGCGCTTTTCAGTTTCGATATCACATCATAATCCGCCGCCCGGGAATAGACGATAAAAAACATCTTCATGATCGCTTCCTCCTCCATACCCTGATCTTGTCATGCCAGTCTTCAAAGAGATCGTAGGCCGCCGGGACGACGATGAGGGTTAGAAATAGCGAAGTCAACAAACCGCCGATAACGGCCACCCCCATGGGGGATCTTGTTTCCGCCCCCTCCCCCAATCCCATGGCCACAGGAAGCATACCAAAAACCATGGCAAAAGTCGTCATCAGAATCGGCCGCAACCGCACCGGTCCCGCCTCCAGAATGGCATCCCGACGGGATAGCCCTCTTTCTCTTAAGGTGTTGGTATAATCCACCAGCAAGATGGCATTTTTTTTCACCAGTCCCATGAGGAGAATCAAACCGATCATGCTGAAGATACTTATTGTTTTACCCGTCAGCACCAGCGCCCCGAAGGCGCCGATGAAAGACAGGGGCATGGCAAGCAGAACAATAACCGGTTGCAGGAAACTCTCAAACTGGGCCGCCAGGACCATATAGGCCATCACGACCCCCAGAAACAAAGCGAACATCAGAAAACCGAAAGACTCTTTCATCGTGTCGGCAGACCCTTTGTACTTGGCGGTGTAATCTAGTGGGAGGATCTTTGCCGCAATGGCGTTCAATTCATCCATCGCCTGTCCGAGGGGCTTTTTTTCCAGACTGGCGTACATGATCATTGCCCGCTGGCGATCGACCCGATATATGGTGCTGGGCGCTCCGCCTTCCTGGATCTTGACGACATTGGCCAATTCCACTAGCCGGCCGTCCTTCGCCCGGACATAGATGCGGCCTATATCCGCAGGGCTAACCCGGTCTTCGGGATTAAGACGGACCCGGACGTCATACCGCCGTCCCTTGGCCTCGTCCTTATATTTGGTAATATCCACCTCGCCGCTGATCAGCACATTGACCGCTTCGGCGATACTGGCCACACTGACCCCCATATCCGCCGCTTTGTCCCGATCAATAATCACCCGCAGTTCCGGCTTGCCTGCTTCGAGAGATGTATCCACATCGACGATCCCGGGGAGTTTGATGAATTGCGATACGATTTGTTTCATATAGGTAGTCAGAAATTCAAGATCCGTCCCCCGGACGACATACTGGATTGGGACATTCCGGAGGCCGCCGCCGATCAGGGAAATATCCTCCGCCGTCCCCTTGATTCCCGGGATCTGATTGATCTTGCGCCTCACCTCCGCCTTGACCTCTTCCTGACTGCGTTTTCTTTCGTCCTTTTTCAACATCCCGACCATCATGATCCCCTTGTTGGCCTGCCCGGCCCCGCCGGGACCCAGTCCCTGGGCATACATGACTCTTGCGGTTTCCGGCGTTTTCCTGATGATTTCCTCCGCCTGCCGGAAAAGCTGGTCGGTTTTTTCCACGGAATACTCGATCGGCGCCTCCAAGCGCACAAGAAAATTGCTCTGGTCTTCCGGAGGAACAAATTCCTTTCCCATGAATTTCGTCATGTACATGCTCAAGATGAAAATGATCAATGCCCCGATAAGGACACTCTTTCGATAACGAAGTCCAATAACCAGTACTTCTCGGTACCAGTTCTCCGTTATTTTATAATATTTTTCCAGGTTATTCCCTAATCTCTTGAAAAACATCTTTATCCTGCCACCCGTTGGAGCTTCATGATTTTTTTTATGCATCTTCAGCATCAGTGATGCCAGCATGGGCGTTAGAGTGAAGGACACGAGGAGAGAGACCAGCACCGAAAAGACGACGGTTAAGGCAAAGGACATGAAAAATCGTCCGATGATACCTTTCATGAAGGCGACGGGCAGAAAAATGGCAACGATGGCCATAGTTGTCGCCATAACGGCGAGACCAATCTCGGAGGTCGCAAAGCCTGCCGCCTCCCGCGGCTCCATCCCGTCCTCGATGTGGCGGTAGATGTTCTCAATGACAATAATGGCGTCATCGATGAGAATACCCACAGAAAGGGTAAGGGCCAGCATGGTCATATTGTTGAAGGTAAAATCAAAGGCCCTGATCAGGGTAAAGGTGGCGATGACGGATATGGGCAGCGCCAAGGCGCTGATCAGGGTCGTTCGGAAATTGCGCAGGAAAATAAAAACAGCCATTACCGCCAGGATGCCACCGATGATCAGGTGGTTCTGAACCTCTTTGATAGAACGGTTGATAAAGGTTGACTGATCGAAAGCCGTATTGATGGTCATTCCCGGGGGAAGGGTTTTGCGAATCTTTTCGATTTCACTCTTCACCCGGTTCACGACCTCTACCGTATTGGTCCCCGATTGTTTCTGAATACCGATAGTAACCGCGGGAATCCCGTTGAAGCGGACAATGGTGCGCCGATCCTCCATACCGTCATCGGCCCTGCCGATGTCCCGGATACGAACCGGCGCGCCCTGATACCAGGCCACGATGAGGTCATTGAAGTCCCGGACGGAGGGGAACTCCCCCTTGACCTTGACGCTGTATTCCTTGGTCGCCGCCTCGATGCGTCCCCCGGGTATTTCGATATTCTCTCTAACCAAAGCCGT
>JBAYKV010000162.1:0-7733 GCA_041664405.1 Syntrophales bacterium | reverse complement strand
GACGAACTCATAAAAAGTCAATAAATTGGCCATAATCGACGGCTTCGTAAAAAGATCCGCAGGCAAGGCGCGCAAATCCTGAGGAATGAGGCGTACTTGTTGTACGCCGCAGTGACGAAGGATGCAGCGCAACGCCGCATCCGGATCTTTTTACGAAGCCGTTCTTCCGCTTCCGAATCAAAGATGATATCAAGGCGGCAAGGAAGAGGCGACGCAGGCGTATATGGAAATACGTCGAGGAACCGATGACGAAGCCAACGAAGATAGCGCTTTTATATAGAGCATGTCCGTAAATAATCGTTACCGGCTCGCATCCCATCTTCATCCCATCTTTTCCCGTGTCTCAATCGTAAAATCCTCGACGTAGCGTTGCTACGCCTGCGGTTTTACTCAATCGACCCAGAAAAATCTGACATAAATCTGGGCGCGATCCCAGGCAAAGTTATTTACGGACAAGCTCTTAGAATCGGAATCAGAGCTTGACGAGGCGTTTGTTGTATTCCCGTTCCCTCCGGGAGGGTTTTTTCGCCTGCCCCTTCTTTTTTGTTCCCCTTGTTCCCTGTGACAAGTCGTCTTCTTCCTTGTTGGCGACAACATGGCCGTAGGACGGCGATGTTGTCATGGGTTGATCCCCGTTAACGATGCCTTCAAAGGTTTGCGAATCCACCACTGTACTACCGCACCGTTCCACGAAATGGCCGATGTCCCGGTCCGACGTAACCACAACCAGCTCGTCACCGGATCTTTCCGCCATGCGCTTGATGAGATCGTCGGACTTTTCCCCTTTCCGGGAATAGATGATGTCGATCCCCCCTTCCCGATCCCGTTCTTCATGGAAAGAACCCCCATCCCAGCCGTCAAAGACCACCGTCAACCGGTGTCCTTTCCGTTCCCGGTAGGGGATGAGGAAACGAATAAGAGCATGGCGGCCTTCTTCGAGGGTAAATTTCTCCGCCCTCCGGAGGTGGTCGGACTGGCGAATAAGATTATATCCATCAATGATAATATGCATGAAAACCTTACCTTTTTTAATTGTCAATAACTGGGCGATATGTTATAGGAAGCGCGTAATTTCATCGTTACGGATTCGTGCATGGGTATCAACGTAGGTGATTGTATGCCAAATTCGTCTTCAGCGGAAGCCTCTTCTATTACTTTTCATTGCCCTGACGCAAGTATAAAAATGACCATTAACATTAAATCATTGAAGGAGGGAATGTATGGCAAAGAAGGTTTATGAACCGGGCGAAAGTTACAAGTATCAGTTGCTCATCAAGCACATCCTCGAAATGCCCCTGGCTTTTGCCCCGAACCAGGAGATCGTTTACCGGGACAAGGTCCGCCTCACCTACCGGACCCTGAACGAGCGGATCCACCGCCTGGCCAATGGATTGGAAAAAATCGGCGTGGGAGCGGGAGACAAGGTCTGCATCTTTGATTATGACAGCCACCGTTATCTGGAGTGTTTCTTTGCCGTCCCCATGATGGGCGCGATCATGCACACCCAGAACTGGCGACTTTCTCCCGAACAGATCCTCTATACGATGAATCATGCGGAGGACAAGATCGTCCTGATCCATCAGGATTTTGTCCCCTTGCTCGATGCAATCCGGGATAAGCTGACAACGGTCAAAAAAGTCATCCTGATTACCGATGACGGCACTAAGCCGGAGTCAAAGATTCCCTTCGATACGGAATACGAGGAAATGCTGGCGGGAGCGGCTTCCTCGTATGACTTCCCCGATCTTGACGAAAACACCCAGGCGACGATTTTCTATACCACGGGCACTACCGGCCTGCCCAAAGGCGTCCATTTCTCACACCGTCAGTTGGTCCTCCATGCCCAGGCCCTCCTGCTGGCCACCGGCTCCTATGAATCCATTGCCCGTTGTAAATCGAACGATGTCTATATGCCCATCACCCCCATGTTCCATGTCCATGCCTGGGGATTTCCCTGGGCGGCGACGATGTTGGGGGTCAAGCAGGTTTATCCGGGCAAGTATGAACCGGCCATGCTCCTGAAACTGATCCTGACGGAACGGGTGACCTTCTCCCATTGCGTCCCGACAATCATTCAGATGCTCGTCAGCAGCCCGGCGGCCAAAAAATTTGACCTCTCCTTCTGGAAGGTCATCATCGGCGGCGCCCGTCTCTCCAAGAGTCTGGCCCTGGAGGCCATGGCACTGGGCATCCAGATCTTTGCCGCCTACGGGATGTCGGAAACCTGCCCGCTCCTCACGGCGGCCAACCTCAAGCCATGGATGCTGAACGAGACGATGGAACAGAATGTTGACACTCTCGTCAAGACCGGTCTGCCGGCTCCCCTTGTGTATGTGCGCCTCAAGGACCCCCTGGGAAGGGACGTGGCCCATGACGGTGTTGCCACCGGGGAAGTCTGCGTCCGGGCGCCCTGGCTTACGGATAGCTACTTCAAGGATCCGGAGCGGTCCAAGGAACTCTGGATGGACGGCTGGCTCCACACAGGGGATGTAGGCCTGATCGACAAGGAGGGGTACCTTCAGGTTACGGACCGCATCAAGGACGTCATCAAGACCGGGGGTGAATGGATTTCCTCCCAGGACCTGGAAAACCTCATCACCAACCATGAGGCGGTTATGGAGGCTGCGGCCATCGGCATCCCCGATGCCAAATGGGGTGAGCGGCCCTTCCTCGTGGCCGTACTGAAACCGGATTTTGTCGGCAAGGTAACGGGCGCCGAACTTCGCCAGTTCGTCCTCCAGGCATCCGAGGCGGGAAAAATCCCCAAATACGGCGTTCCGGACCGGGTGGAGATCGTGGCGGCAATTCCCAAGACCAGCGTCGGCAAGATCAACAAGGTGGAAATTAGGAAAATATATATCATCTGAGATAGTTGCGAAACTGCTTGTCATCCCCGGATGCCTCTGTCCCCAATAACGGCATTCAGGGACGGATATGGTTTTTCGATCAGTTGGAATCGGATTCCCGCTCAGAATCGTTGCGGGAATGACACAACGGGGGAGCAGATATGTTTTCTGCCCCCCTTTCCTTATTCCTGCGAATCTGCTTGACCAACGGGGGGAAGGGATGTAAATGAGCGTTCGACCCGGTGCCGAGTATTTTCTTGATATCTGGAATAATAAAGCGCCGGGCATATTGATTAGAATGGCATAGGGGTGCTGTCCCCCTGTTTCCGTAGAGGAGGTATTTTTATGAAAACAAGAATTACCGAACTATTAGGAATCAAGTACCCCGTTTTCCTTTCCGGGATGAGCTGGATCAGCGTTCCGAAAATGGTGGCGGCAGTCTCCAATGCCGGTGGACTTGGCATCCTGGCGACAGGCCCCATGGACGAGGAAGAGACGCGCAAGGCCATCCGGGAAATCCGCAGCTTGACGGACAAGCCCTTTGGTTGCAACGCCACTCTCCTCATGCCCGGGGCCGCAGAGAACGCAAAGATCCTTTTGCAGGAGCAGGTTCCGGTTATCAACTTTGCCTTGGGGAAGGGCGACTGGCTGGTGAAGGAGGCCCACAAATACGGCGGCAAGGTCTTCGCCACGGTGGTCAATGCCCGCCATGCCAAGCGGGCCCAGGATTATGGGGCCGACGGCGTCATCGCCACGGGGAATGAGGCGGCGGCCCATGGAGAAGCGGTAACGACGATGGTCCTGATCCCGAGCCTGGCCAACGTTCTGGATATCCCCGTGGTGGCGGCGGGCGGCATTGCCGACGGCCGGGGATTTGCGGCGGCCCTGGCCCTGGGGGCGGAGGGGGTGGCTCTGGGAACCCGTTTCATGACGACGCAGGAGAGTCCTCTCCATAAGAATTTCAAGGATCTTTCCATTAAACTGGATGTGACGGACACCCTCTATTCCACGCGGGTGGATGGAATATGGTGCCGGGTCCTCAAGACAAAGGCGGCGGAAAGGGCTATCAGGAAGGGAGTCGATCTGCCGGCGGCGTTTGTCAATTCCAGAGATATTGCCAGACAGATGAAGATGCCCTACTTGAAGCTCTTCGTAGGTATTCTCGCCTCCGGATTGAGCAATGCCATGAAGATGGCCTATATGGCCAATGGTTTTAAGGCCTTCCAGTTGGCAACGGAAGAGGGGGATCTGGACAAGGGCATTCTCCCCGTCGGTCAGGCCACAGGTCTGATTCACGACGAACCGACCGTGGCCGAAGTTATGGACAGGATCGTCGCGGAAGCAAAGCAGGTTCAGGAAAGGCTGACTGCCAAACTCTCCTGACCCAATTCCGTCTCTGGGTTAAAGATGAAATCAGGGCGGCAAGGCAGAGGCGACGCAGGCGTATTTTTCACACGTCGAGGCGCCGATTGCCGGTACCAACGAAGATAGTGATTTGATTTGGAAACGGAATCAGGTGTTTTTCAGCGTGGCGATGGTCTGGTTGTAGTCATGGCTGCCGAAGACGGCGGCCCCGGCGACGAAGGCCTTAGCCCCGGCTGCGGTAACGGCGCCAATGTTCCCGGTCGTAATGCCGCCGTCCACTTCGAGAAGGACATGAGGTGCGTGGGCGTCGATCAATTTTCTTGCTGCCTGAAGCTTGGGAATCATGGAGGGGATGAACTTCTGGCCGCCGAATCCGGGATTAACCGTCATGATAAGCAGGAGGTCCAGATCCGCCAGAATCGGCTCGATCTGGGTAAGAGGGGTGGCTGGATTTAGTGAAACCCCTGCCTTTTTCCCTTTTTCCTTGATATGGGCGATGGTGCGGTGTAGATGGGTGGCTGCCTCCACGTGGACGGTGATATAATCGCTTCCCGCCGCTGCAAAGGCATCGATATAGCGGTCAGGGTCGGAGATCATCAGGTGGACGTCGAAGGGAAGGCTGGTCGTTTTCCGCAGGGAGGCCACGACGCCGGGTCCGATGGTCAGGTTTGGCACGAAATGGCCATCCATGACATCGATGTGTATCCAGTCCGCCCCCGCCTTTTCCACCGCGATAATTTCCTCGCCCAGGCGGCTGAAGTCGGCGGAAAGTATGGAAGGGGCAATAATCCTCATGGCGCCTCTATACAGTAATGAAGCGGGGGTGTCAATCCCTTCTCCACAGAACCTCATCCCCGCCCCTTGAAGGGTAGGGAGAAAGCATCATTTTATTAGCCAAAATAATTCAATTACTTGTAGCATTTGCGGGTGGCAATAGATAATTATTATGATTTTTTTCCTCTACAATATTACCCTTTTTATTGCGGCGTCCCTCGCTATTCCCTATTATGTCCTGAAGATGGCGCTGACAGGGAAATACCGGCGGAGTCTTGGCGCCAAATTCGGAATAATGGCGGAAGAACTTTTCCTGGCGATGAAGGGGGCGCCCCGGATCTGGATTCACGCCGTCTCGGTGGGGGAAGTTACGGCGGCCGCACCCATTGTTGCAGCTTTACGGGTGGAGCTGCCGGGGGCCTGTATTGTCCTATCCACCAGCACGGAAACGGGTCAGGACATGGCCAGATCTCTGGTGACAGAGGCCACCGCTATCATTTATTATCCCCTGGACATCCCTTTTGTTGTCCGAAAGGTAATTAAAAGGGTCAATCCCGATGTCTTTGTCATGACCGAGACGGAACTATGGCCGAACTTCCTTCATACCTGTAAAAACCTGAAAATCAAGGTGATCATGGTGAACGGCCGCATCTCTCCCCGGTCTTTCCGCCGTTACCGGCTTAGCCGTTTCTTCTGGAAGCGGGTCCTTGCGTTTGTGGATCGTGTCGGTGTTATTTCCGATGTTGACGGAGAGCGAATTCTCTCTCTCGGACTGTCCCCGGAGCGTTTGGAGATCATGGGAAATGCCAAGTACGATGGTCTGGCGGCGAAGGTCTCTCCGGCTCTGCAAGAGGAAATCGCCAGGCGTCTGAATATCGCGCCGGAAGATCAAGTTTTCGTGGCCGGAAGCACCCATGAGGGAGAAGAATCGGTTGTCCTGGATGTTTATAGGCGCCTCCTGCCGGAGTATCCGGCCATGAAGTTGATCCTGATTCCCCGCCATGTCGAGAGAGGAGCGGCAGCCCGGGAAATTGTCGCCCGTAGCGGTTTTGCCGATGTGATTACCCTTTCCGCCATCAATGGCGGACAGGCTCGGAGGTCGGAGCGGATCATTATCGTCGATGTAATCGGGGAACTCTTCAAGATCTACTCACTGGCGACGGTGGTCTTTTGCGGCGGCAGTCTTGTACCCAGGGGGGGACAGAACATTCTCGAACCTGCGGCCTGGGGGAAGGTAGTATTCCATGGCCCTTCCATGGAAGATTTTCTGAGTGAAAAAAACATCTTAGCCGAAATAGGCGCGGGCATAACCGTAACAAACGGTGAGGAACTACTTGCGGGCGTCCGCAGGATGCTGTCTCAGCCTGCCCTTTTAAGAGAAAAGGGGGAAGGGGCCAGGAAAGCAATCATCGCCAACAGGGGGGCGGCAAAACGCTACGCCCGAATGATCGTGGCGTCCCTGCCCCATCAACGCGACTAATATGGATAGGCCCCTTATTCTTGATAAACTCTCAAAAAACCGTCGAAAAATTGGTAATAATAGACGGCTTCGTAAAAAAGATCCGCAGGCAAGGCGCGCAAGTCCTGAGTCATGAGGCGTACTTGTCGTACGCCGCAGTGACGAAGGATGCAGCACAACGCGGCATCCGGACTTTTTACGAAGCTGTCACTCCTGGGACCGCCGCTGATACTCCTGCCACTTGCCGTCTACCCAGTGTTGTACCTGATGGAGCTGCTCGATATTCATTTTCTTGAATCTTCCCTGCTTCTCCAGATAGTTGATGACGGGCAGACGGTTTCCCCGCTCGGCCATGGACTTGCTGCGGCCGGTAAAACGGAATTTCCCGTTTTCTATTTCAAACAGGGGGGCAATGCCCGTCTCCACGGCCAGACGTCCCATCTTCACCGTATCCTTGGGGGGATAGGCCCAGCCCGGGGGGCAGGGTATATAAAGGTGAATATAGCGGGTTCCCTTGATCTTCTTGGCCTTGACGAACTTGTCATAGAGATCGATAGGATAGGACGGAGACGCCGTCGCCAGATAGGCAATGTCGTGGGCCTCCATGATCTTCAGGAAATCCTTTTTGTGCTGCTGCTTCGTCGCGATAGGTGTGGTGGTCGTGAGGGCACCCATCGGGGTCGCGCTGGAGCGCTGGGTGCCGGTGTTCATGTATCCCTCGTTGTCGTAGCAGACATAGATAAAATCCGTTCCCCGTTCGGCGGCCCCGCTCAGGGCCTGAATGCCCATATCGAAGGTTCCCCCGTCCCCGGCAATGGCCATGACGGTGATATCCGTCCTGTTCATCGCCTGGAGCCCCGCGACGAGTCCCGAAGCGGAAGCGGCGGTGCTGGCGAAGGAGTTGTTGAGAGCGGGGACCATCACCGGCGTACTGGGATAGATCCCGTGGAGGACGCAGAGGCAGCAGGCGGGCAGGGTGACGATGGTGTTTTCTCTCAGCGCCTTCAAGGCGTATCGGTAAGCCAGGGATAGCCCGCACCCCTGACAGGCCCGGGTGCCCGGGAGAATATATTCTTTCGCGTTTATTTTAAATAAGTTTTCCGGCATGATTTCACCCCGTATAGCAATTGAGCCAGGTTGTGGGTTTTTCGACTGTTCCCGTTTGTCTCTCTATCCAGGACGCCCTGGCGGCGTCGGCGAGTTCCCTTGCCTTCACATCCCGTCCTCCCAGGCCGGCAATATAATTGTGAATAGGGGCCTGATTCTCCGACCGGTAGAAGGCAGCCTTC
>JBAYKV010000161.1:0-7788 GCA_041664405.1 Syntrophales bacterium | reverse complement strand
CGTTTCTCAATAACGTGGTGACCTCGACAATTGTCTTTGAAGGTAATGGGCATCTTCAGGAATACGTGGGCGGCTATGACGACTGGCTACGGCAGCGGCGGCCGCCGGGGCAGGTGTCTCAACCGACAGGGGCGGGGGATGGAGGAAGCGTTTGGGACCCGCTCACACCCTCCGGGGTGGCAACACAGAGCCCACGGAGCGCAAAGAGGGAGAAGCCCCCCCAAGAAAGGCAAAAATTGTCCTTTAAAGAAACACGGGAATTGGAAGCATTGCCCCAGACAATCGAAGCCCTGGAGGAGGAGAAGGAGCGCCTGATTACGACCCTGAATTCTCCCGCATTCTACGTCAATGCCAACAGAGACGCCGCTGAAATAAACAAGTCCTCTGACCGCCTGGAGGCCTTGGAAGAGGAACTGGATGAGGCCTACGCCCGCTGGGATGAACTGGAGAATCTGGCAGCAAAATTCAGCGGCAAGACGGGGTAGAATATCCATTGACAAGAAAAACCAGCCGCCCTATACTTCAAATACTGTAAACTGGAGGGTTATTCTTATATGACATATAGAAAAGTACTTTTAACGACCGTCATTTTTCTGTTCCTGATTTCATCTCTCACTGGCTGCACCCTTATACGTTACATCGACGGCAGTACCCAGGAAGAGATAGAGCAAAAGGGAAACCCCGTGCTTTGGAAAAAGACGGCAGACTTGGAGGCTCAGAACCAGCTACGGCAGACAGCCGATGTGGATTTGAGTAACCGGATCGCCAACCTTCAGGGCTCCCTCTCCAAGGTCGAAACCTCCCTGAAGCAGATGGAAGTCAATGTCGGACAGATAACCGCCGGATTGCCGATGGAAGAAACATCAGGCGCCACTCCATCCACATCGGCGAAAAAGGGCATCCTTGCTGCACTACGTGACGATACGACGCAAGTTAACGAGCGGAAAAAAGGAATCCTTGCCACACTGCGGGATGATACGGCACAGGTGAACGAACGTGTGAAAAGGCTTGAAGAGAATGGCGCGGCGCTACGGGAGGACCTCGAAACGATCAAGACCACCATCTTGCCGATCAAGGTACTGAGCGGGACGGGTAAACGGGCCTCAGCCACGAAAATGACCCTGCGCCTGTCGAAGCTGGGCTATCGGGTCGATAGAATTGATCTGGCCTCGCGCAAGACCTATAAGCAAAACGTTGTCTTCTTCAGGGAGTCCTATCGAGAAGCGGCCGCAAAACTGGCGACCCGCATCGGCGGCGGGACGGTTGCCAAACCGATGACATGGCGTTCGCAATACGGTATTATCGTCGTTTCGGCTATGAGATAGCGGAAAGTTTCAATATTGAAATGAAGTTTCAGGTCATGAAGATGGACGGGGTTCTTTATGACACAGGCGAATGGTAATTTCCCTGATATACATATCGGAAGGCGGTTCAAAAAACCCGCTGAACATGCGGGAAACATTTCTGGTAATGCTTTCGGTGTAGGAGAAATCAACCTGATCCAGCCCCAGGGCCCGTTTGTGGAGAGCAAAGCTCCTTTCTTCCTTCATGACTTCCCAGAAGGTTTTTCCACCGGAGGTCAGTGCCGAAACGGTTAATCCGGTAACAAAAGAGATACTGGGCAGAACGGAAAGAATGGCCCTGCCGCTTAAATGTACCATATTGGTTTGATCCTGGTCTGCTTTTTTTGCGGAAGTCTTTTCACGAGACTCTTCCAGCGTCAGCTCTATTTCAATTTCCTGTTGATCATTTTTTATATATTTGCCGTAATCGGCGGCAATTTCCTGCAGGATCGGCAGGGATTTCTTTATGGCGTCCACGAGGGAGCCGACGTAATAACGACGGGGAAGGGTGAATTCTCCCAAGTCGCGTTGCGACTTGGCCGCCCGGAAGAAATTGGGCTGATTACCATCCAGGCGAAACTTGATATGATAATAAACGTCGTGGTGCAAAACAACGAAACCATCACTATAGGTTTCAAGATCGGCCAGCAACTCGATTCCCCGGCAATGACTGAAGTTCGTTTCCAGGTTGCAAAGCGGAACCCCCGGCTGAACCGGCAGATATAGC
The DNA here is from genome assembly GCA_041664405.1 of Syntrophales bacterium. GTDB lineage: Bacteria > Desulfobacterota > Syntrophia > Syntrophales > UBA8958 > UBA8958. Next base: position 5,718 of record JBAYKV010000161.1, on the reverse strand, counting down.
CGCGGATAGGCGTTGCGGAAAAGCTTCAATAGCTCCGTATCCTTAAAGTCTCTTAAATCCGGATTTTGTGTAATCTCCCTTTCCAGGTAGTTATTCAGCGTGCCCTGCCCATCGAGTAGGAACCTGAGATGGTATGACCCCGGCTTCGCCAAACCGGGTTGTTGATAAACCTTGGCCACCTGACCCCCGGTTTTTGCCGTACATCCTATCATAAAAAATAGCAGCAAACTGATCCACAGAAGCAAATTGATCCTTTTGATGCCCTGAATCGGAGTGCTCATTTTATGAGGTGGCCCTCAAGATGTTCATTCTCATGATTGAGAAAGGGCCAGGAGATAGAACTTACCGTTGTCCCAAACGATGCGGGCCTCCGGGAACGACCGCCGCAGGGTCTCGACGTGGCCCTTCCCTTCCGTAACTGCAAACGAAGGCACTCCCGTTACCGCTGGCGATATCGCTTTTTGCATCTTTCTCTCCGCCATCACCGTAGTCTCCGGCACCACCGCTTTATCTGTATTCGTCGCCTTCATTCCTGCCATTTTCACGGCCCGGACAAATTCCTCCTCCCCGGGAAAACGGCGCTGCCGCTCCTGTGGGTTAATCCGGTCGGCCCCGTATTTAAGCTCCCCCATATCTTCCACGATGGGCGTGTTTCGCCCCGTATAGAAATCAATCCCGTACATGGTACTGCGGTATTGATAAACCACGGCGTCCGACGGAACGTGCGCCCTGATCGCCCGAACCACGTCCAGGGCAGATTTTCCCGGCGTCAGGTAGTGGGACAGGGGAAAGAGGAGGCTGACAAGGTAAAGGGCAAAAAGGATATAAACCGAGGCAAACCAGCCGCTTTTTGCCCTTTTGCGTAATATTTCCGGGATAAAGATGATCGACCCCGCCAAAATCGCAGGTATGCCGAGCCATAGCCAGCACCCGCCGGGAGGGCCGATCTTCCGGTACTCCGGGACAAACAGGGGGACAAGCATCAGCCCTCCCAAGGCCAGGGACTGCACGACGGCAGGGGCCAGAGTCCATAGAGCGGTTTTATCCCCTTCTCCATAGGCACCCTGTTCTTCATAGCCCGCAAAGATGCGTCCCATGAGGACGGCAAGGGGTAAAATAACCGGGGCAATGTAGGAGGCCAATTTGGAAGAAGAAAGGGAGAAGAAGAGAAGGATGAATCCGGTCCAGACGGCAAAAAGGCGAATTTCCTCTTTTCCGAAGAGTCTCCAACCCGTCCGGCGCAACCCCATAAGCGCCTGGGTGAGATAGGCCCACCAGGGGGTAATCCCCAGTAACACCACGGGCAGATAGTACCAAAAGGGTTCGACACGCTCATGGATTTTAGTCGTATAGCGGAGGAAATGCTCATGGACGAAAAAGAACCAAAGGAAATCGGGGTTGGCCCGTTGTACCATAAAGAGCCAGGCCCCGACGGGAATTGCAAATAACAAGACCCCCCCGGGTGAGAAGATCCGCAGAATATCCTGCCAGCGCCGTGACCAGAGGAGCCACAGGACGATGACCGCCGGTGGAAAGACAACGCCGATCACACCTTTCGTCAGAAAGGCCAGGGCACACGATCCGTAGAACCCATAGAGCCACTTTTTATCGGCCATACGGGGAGACTGGAAGAAACGGAAGCCGCACCAGATGGCCAGACATAGAAACAGCGTTAAAGGCATATCGAGGATATTGATTCTGCCCAGGGCAAAAAGCAGGAGGCTCACTGACAGGACAGCGGCGCTGTAAAGCCCGGTTTTCCGGTCATGAAAATAGCAGCCCATATTGTAGACGAGAAGAATGCAACCCCAGGCACAGAGACCGGCAAAGAGACGGGCGGCAAAGGCATTCTCACCAAAGGCTTTGAAGAACAAGGCCGTGGCCCAGTAGGCTAAGGGCGGTTTCTCAAGATAGGCCACACCCTTGAGGTGGGGAGTGATGTAATCTCCCACCTGATTCATGTACTGGGGAATCAGGGCATAACGCGCCTCGTCCGGCTCCATCAGGGGCATGACGGACAAGACCGCCACATACAGGACCAAGGGGATCAGGAACAGCACAAAAAATGGGCTCACCAGCGACGCCATCCATTTCCCAAGCAGGTCGGCCGTCGGGGATTGTATGGAGTGATCTGTATGATGAGAGGTGTCGCCGATACTATTCGACATGGATATTGCCCCGGATGTTTAGTTTTTTAACCATACGATTGGATAATCATTATCCCCGTTTTCCCGCTTCCTGAAGGCACAACTGCACTTCCCTGTAAACGTCATCAACGGAGATGGACTGCATACAAAGGTTATTCCGGCAGGGGGAGAAACGATGGTTAAAGACGTTGACGCAGGGGCTACAGGCCAGTTGGGGATGGATAACCTGGAAACGCCCGCCGATAGCCCCGAATAGGGCTGGCGTCTCGGGACCGTACATGACGATGCTGTTAATGGGGGTCAGGGAGGCGAAATGGCCGGGGCCGCTGTCGTTGGTTACGAGGATATCGGCCAGGGAATAGAGGACGAGGAGTTCCCGGAGCGTCGTCTTGCCGGCAAAAGAGGCGACCCTTGCCGAACCGATCTGACGGCTGACTTCCTCAGCAGAAGCGCGCTCCGACGGCGCCCCCGTAATTGCCAGGCACACCTCGGGATGCTGCGCCAGGATCATCTTTCCCAGAGCGACAAAGCGCTCGGTCGGCCATTTACGCAGGGGTAGCATATCGCTGGCGTTGGGATTCAAAAGTACAATAGGGCCGCTTTCCCTTCCCTCGAATTCATCTTTCAGGAGTTCGCGGACCCGTTTTATCTCTCGCTCCTGAGGGGAAAATATGGGCAATGTTTCTTTAAATGCGCGAATATCAAGCTTCAGCAAGGGAAGATCTTCGGGATTGACCGTCAGGGCCTCCACGAGGAGATGGTATGATTTTGCGGTGTGAAGATAAGGGTTGTACTGGACGCGGTGAGTCAGCAGATCTCCCCGGTAAGGGGCCTCGCTCGTGAAGCGGTGGAGACCGACCCGGCGGCGCGCCCCTGTAAGAAAGGCAATGATCGCCGAGGCCCGGGCAAAAAACTCCATATCCACGGTGGCATCGATCTGCAGACGCCATACCTGCTCCAGCATATGCCAGACGTCCCAGAGAAAGACCCCGAAGGTCTGATGGCGGATGGGAAAGACATTCTCCGGGGGAACCAGCTCCAGAATATCGAGAATCGGGCGGTTTTCTTCAAAGACACAGAAATAGACGTTCTCCCGCCCCACCATCTGCACAGCCCGCTCCAGGGCGCTGTAGGCTAGGACCGTCGCCCCCTGCTCGATAAGCTTGAGAAAAAGAATCTTTCTGACCGGTTCCGGTTCTTCGGAGTCACTTACCACGGCATCCTGTATCCGCCGCACCCCCGTCAGGACAAAACAGGCCAGCCGTCCCATCCAGATGTCAATGATCCTGATCGTTTCCGGTTTCAATTTACTTCACCCGGCTGGTAAATGGATCTGCTCATAGTATATAATTCCCTTCTCCTCATAAATTTCCGGCACCGGAAAAATATCATTACAGACTCGCAAAGTATCCACGCACTAATCAGAAATCACCGATCGTGTCAAACAGGGAATAATACATACCAAGGTTTCACATTTTAGCCGCTGGTTTCGAGGCCCATGGGATTTTCATTGTAATCTGAATGCTGAATGCGGATTTGGAGACAGATGACCTAATGATATAGCGAGACTTAACGCATGCCTTCACATTCCCATATAGGCTTTGCGGACTTCCTCTGAATCTAAAAGCTCACGGGCGGTGCCAAACTGGACGATTTTCCCGGTCTGAATAACATAGCCACGATGGGCAATTTCCAAGGCCTCCTGGACCATCTGTTCGACTAAAAGAACGGTGGTACCCGCATGGTTGATGGCGGTGATGGTTTCCATCATCTTTTCCACCATACTGGGCATCAAGCCGAGGGACATTTCATCCAGCATGAAGAGCTTCGGTCGCGACATGAGGCCGCGGGCTATGGCCAGCATCTGCTGTTCCCCGCCGCTCAGGGTCTCGGCAGTCTGTTTGGCCCGCGCCCTGAGGACGGGAAAGATCTCCAGGAGTTCCTCCAGCCGGCGATGGATCTCGTCCTTCGAATTCTCTGTGTAGGCGCCCAGGGCGAGGTTTTTCTCCACCGACAGCTTGGCGAAGATTCGCCGACCCTCGGGAACGTAACTGATACCGAGCTTCAGGGTCTGATGGGCTGCATGTTGGGAGATATCGGTCCCTTCAAACAGGATCTTACCCTTCAGTGGATGGGCGAGTCCACAGATGGTGCGCATGATAGTCGTTTTCCCGGCGCCGTTCGCACCGACAATGGCCACCAGTTCCCCCGGCATGACTTCCAGAGAGATACCGAAGACAACCGGTATCCCATCATAACCGGCAAATAAATCAGCTACCTTCAGGATCGGATCAGCCAATGAGTCCGCCCTCCTTCCGAGCCTTGAAACGCTGGGCGTATTTGGCGCCGAGGTAAGCCTCAATCACGCTCTCGTCGTTGATGATGCGGTCGGGGGCATCCTCGGCGATCTTGACGCCGCCGTCGAGGACTACCATCTTGTCGGCTATGGGCATAATCCCTTCCATGACATGCTCCACAATCATCAGCGTTATTCCGCTTTCCCGGAGTCGCAGGATTACCTCGACAGATACTTTGACCTCTGTAGAGGTCATCCCCGCCATAACCTCATCAAGCATGAGCAGCTTAGGACGCGTTGCCAGGGCACGCGCTAGTTCCAGGCGCTTTTTCCCACCGATGGACAGCTCACCGGCGGGTTTTTCCTGAAGCGACTCCAGGCTGCATATCTCAATGCACTCCGCAGCCCTCGCAAAGGCATCCCGATTACCGGAAGTCTTGAGGAAAGCGCCCACAAGGACGTTGTCGAAAACGGTCATCTCCTTGAGTGGGCGTACTACCTGAAAGGTGCGCACCGCCCCCATGCGGGCAATCTGATAGGGAGTAAGTCCGGTGATGTCTGTGCCGTCGAAGATGACGCTGCCGCTTGTCGGCTTAAGGAAACCGGTGATGCAGTTGAAAAGGGTTGTTTTCCCCGCTCCGTTAGGGCCGATCAGACCCACAATCGATCCGGACTCCACAGTGAAGCTCACCTGGTCGTTGGCTACCAACTCACCGAATTTCATCGTCACATCGCGCACATCAAGGAGTGCCATCGGCTGAATCTCCTTTTGCAACGCTCTTTTGCTTTAAAAACCGTTTACGTACATCGTGAATGATACCGATCATCCCGGCGGGCTGTTTGACAACTATGAGAATGATGAGGAGACCGAAAATGATTAAATCCACTCCGCCGCCCAAACCGCCCCATAATGCCCGGCTGTACTCTTGCAACGGGATCAAGACGGCGGCGCCCAGGAGAGGACCAACGAGGGTCCCCGATCCGCCCAGAACGGTGATCAGTACGAACTTCATCGACATATCCAGTGACATGACCATTGGCGTGTCCACGCGGAGATTGTACTGCACGAAAAAGGCGCCGCAAAGGGCAGTTAAAGCGGCCGAAAGGGCCATGGCGGCCAATTTTACGGCCGTGCTGTTAACGCCAAGGGATTCAGCGGTTTCCTGACCCTCCCTCACGGCGCGCATGTAATATCCGAAGCGATGACCTTCGAGCCACCTAACAACGCCGAATATGAGCAGGAACAGGGCGAGGGCACAGTAATAGTAGCCCGTT
>JBAYKV010000160.1:0-7803 GCA_041664405.1 Syntrophales bacterium | reverse complement strand
TTCCAGGGTGCTATTGATTTGATCTGGAACAGGGTCATTACCTGGGACAATACCTCGCTGGGGGCCACTTATTCCCTGTCTGATGTACCGCATGATATACAGTCTCAAGTACGTGAGTACAGAGACAAGTTGGTAGAAACCATTGCCGATCTGGACGATAATATTGCCGAAAAGTATCTGGGGGGCATAGATATAACGGAAGATGAACTAACAGAAGCGATTCGGAAGGCCACCCTTTCCCTGCAGGTGGTTCCAGTGATGTGTGGGTCTGCCCTGAAAAATAAGGGCATCCAGCCGGTTCTGGATGGAGTAATCTCCTTTTTGCCGTCCCCGGAAGATGTTCCACCGATCAAGGGGATAAATCCCATTACCAGGATGGAAGAGGAAAGAACCAGCAATCCCCGGGGGCCCCTTGCGGCCCTTATATTCAAGATCATGCAGGATGAGGGCAGGAAGCTGTCTTACCTGAGGATCTATTCGGGACAGATAAAGGCAGGGGATGATCTCTACAATGTCTCGAAGGGCAAGAAGGAAAAGGCATCCCGGATACTTAAGATGCATGCCAACAAACGTGAGAGGCTGGATCAGGCCCAGGCAGGCGATATAATTGCCGTTATGGGTTTAAAAGAGGGCAAGACAGGGGATACTATCTGTGATGAGACCCAACCAATTCTCCTGGAAACCATGGATTTTTATGAATCCGTGATCAGTCAGGCTATCGAGGCCAAAACTCCGGCCGATCAGGAACGGGTCTCCCTCGCCCTCGTTAAGCTGATGGAAGAAGATCCTACCTTGCGCTTGAAATATGATGATGAGACCGCACAAACCGTATTATCCGGAATGGGGGAACTCCATCTGGAGATAGTGATCGACCGTCTACAGCGAGAATTCAATGCCCATGTCAACGTGGGTAAGCCCCGGGTGGTTTATCGGGAAACCATTCAATCGCCCGTGGAGGTGGAAGGGCGTTTTGAGCGGGAGCTCGGGGAACGAAGACATTTTGGCCATGTCTTGCTGCAATTACGACCCAGGGAACGGGGAACGGGAAACGCTTATGCGTTGAACGTAGCTGCGGGGATGATCCCGGAGGAATTTCATGCGGCCATTGCGGAAGGCGTCCAGGAGGCCATCATGAGCGGTGTCCTTTCCGGCTATCCCGTGGTGGATGTGGAGGTCATTGTAAAGGGCGGGTCCTTCAAAGATGGAGAATCATCGGCCCTGGGATATAAAATTGCCGCTTCCACTGCCTTCCGGGATGGTTGTTCCCATGGGGACCCACTATTGCTGGAACCGATCATGGTGGTGGATATTATAACGCCCAGTGAATTTATGGGAGATGTTATCGGTGACATCAACGCCCGGCGTGGGGAGGTTCAGTCCATAAGCCCAAAGGGACCCGTCAGCGAAATCCAGGCGAAGGTCCCTCTCAAAGCCCTCTTCGGTTATTCGACGGATCTTCGCTCGGCTACCCAGGGGCGGGCAATCTTCTCCATGCATTTTCTCGTCTATGACAAGGCATAACTATGGGGCGGATGAGGTTTATCCAACAATTCATTAAGATCCTGTCCGGTATCTACAGAAAAACCATTGTTCAAGTAGCGGTGATTACCCTGGCGATTCTCTTTATGAGTGCCCTGGCAGTAGATTATTTTGAATACCTCCAGTCGGGTTCCAATATCAATAGTGTTTGGGATGGTGTCTGGTGGGCCATTGTAACCATGGGGACGGTCGGTTATGGAGATAAGTATCCTGTCACCGTTGGTGGGAGAATGGTGGGGATCTTTCTCATTTTTACGGGAGTAGGGCTGATGTCGCTATTTACCGCAACCATTGCGTCGACCTTTATAGAAAGAAGAATGAAGGAGGGCCGGGGATTGGAGACCATTAAAGCCAAGGAGCATATAATTATCTGCGGATGGAACCAGCATACGGATAACGTCATTCAGGGCCTTACGACCTATGGCGCCATGAGGGAGAAGTCCATTGTGTTGATCAACGAATTGACCGTTGATGAGATCGATGGCCTCCGTCCTAAATACAGCCGCTACAACCTGAAATTTCTGCGGGGTGATTACGTACATGAGGAGGTCTTGCTGCGGGCCAATGTTTCCCAGGCCACGTTTGTTCTGATCATGTCGGATCAGTCAGGCGGACATCCCCGCGAGCGCTGTGATGAAAGGACCGCTCTGGCGGCCTTGACTGTAAAATCACTTGCTCCTCAAGTCAGGACAATCGCCGAACTCCTGGATGAAGAAAGTCGCCCCCATCTCAAGAGAGCCAATGTCGATGAGATTGTTGTCCGGGGTGAACATGTCGGCTCATTATTGGCCAGTGCCATTAATTCTCCGGGACTACCCAGAGTGATATCCAGCATCGTTTCTCTTGGGAACAAGAACAAACTCTGGCGGACGAACATTCCCGTCATTTTTGTTAACAAACCGTTTAAAGAATTATCTTCATATTATCGAGATAAGGATCATGCTATTTTAATCGGCATTATGAAGGAAAAAAAGGCGATCAAATTAGAGGATATTCTTTCCGATAATACGTCTATGATTGATACCTTCATCAGGGAAAAGATCCGTGAATCAAAGAAGGAATTTTCCGTGGAAAAGGACGCTTTGAAGATAAACATCAATCCCGATGATGATTATATAATTGCGGCGGATGACCTGGCGGTTGTCCTCTCCAGGTCCATGCCTGAATTATAGACCGATCAAACGTTGCACAGAGGCGAAGCCATGCAGGATGAAGCGACTTTATTAAAAGAACCGGAAATCTTCAGGGACCTCTCATCTGATCAGATCAGGGAAGTGATTAGTGTTGCCCGCCGTGTATCCTTCCCTGCCGGGGCCATCATCATGAAAGAGGGCGATATTGGCGACACCATGTATATTATGATGGAGGGAACGGTTGAAGTGGTGAAGAGTCTGATCCTAGGTGATTTCGAGGACGAACAGGACATGGCGAACAATAAGGTATTTACCCGGCTCGATGCCAGTGATCATGCGGTATTCGGCGAGATTGCCCTCCTCGAAGCCCAGAAGCGGACGGCGACAATAAAGGCCGTTACCGACTGCGACCTCTACGAGATTCGGAAGGATGATTTCCTGAATCTGGCGGAGGATGATTGCGCCCTAGGATACAGAATCCTGCTGAATCTGGCAAGAATTGTAAGTACCCGCCTGAGGAAATCAGATGAGGAAACAGTAAAACTGACGACTGCACTCAGTATCATTCTGAAGGAAGTATAATCGTAAAGGCCTATGGCGATAACAGAATTCATGCCCATATTTTCCGTAACCGACGGAATTATAGAACTTTCAGACTGGGTGCCAGGACCTCTCCTGGATAAGGACAGACTCCTGAAAAGCATTTTCAGGATCAGCAATCTGCTCACTGTTCAGGCCAATCAGGATGAGATACTTGCGAAAATACTCGATGAACTCATTGACGCCATCGGTTTTGACCGGGGGATTATTCGTCTCCTTGATGAATCACAACAGTACCTGGTGGCGAAAGTAGTAAAGAATTACACCGCGGAAGAAGCCATAAGGGCCTTCGAAACACCATTAAACATAAAAGAGCATGAATGCCTGGCCACGAAAGTGGCGCGATCTGGTGAGCTGATCACGATTCGAGACGCCCTGACAGATCCCATAATTACCGATATCGACAGGATGCTTACGAAAATTGTTGATCGTGGTTCCATCGTCTGTGCGCCCCTGAAGATCGGAGATCATGTTATCGGCATTCTTGCCGCGTGGCGTAGGGAGGAGATACATTTTTTTGCCGAGGAAATAGATCTCTTCCTTAGCTTTTCCAACCAGGTGAGCGTCATCATTCACAATGCGAGGCTCCTGGAGGCTAATGCCGAGAAAATCCGTCAGTTGATGGCTCTCCAGGAAGCCGTTTCGGGGCTCAATCGGAGTTATTCTCTTGATAATCGCATCCTTGAAATTGTATTTGACAGCGCCCTGAAAATTGCCTGCGCCGAGCGCGTCATGGGTTATGTTTGGGATATTGAAAGAAATCGATGTCTTGTTAATGATGGCGAGCACATCTTCATCGAAGGTAAGGAGGAATGTGATGAAAAGATCGGCGAGAGCATTATCAAGGAGGCTATTGAAGGCGACGCGATCGTTGTGAAACAGACTTCCGGTGAAGAAAATAATCGGGTCATGTTTGCGGGATTCCCATCAGAAATTGCCATTCCTTTCCAGATCAAGAATAAATTTGTCGGCGCCCTCTATCTTGCGAAGCAAAAGGGCGGTTATACCCCTGATCAGATAAACATTCTTGATGTACTGGTCAAAAATGCCGCTACTTCTTATGATAACGCCATTATGCATTCGCTGCTCTCCATCGAGGCGGAAAGTTTGAAGACGGAGGTTGAGAAACTCAAGGAACGGGAAGATCAGATCATGGGGTTCCACGATATCCTTGGCAAATCACAAAAAATGATTGATATCTTTCATGTCATTGCTGATGTGGCTGGTCATGATACGAATATTATCATCCAGGGAGAAAGCGGAACTGGCAAGGAGCTCATTGCCAGAGCCATTCACCGGCATTCGCACCGGAGCCTGAAACCTTTCGTGGACGTCAACTGTGCGGCTATACCCCCCACACTCCTGGAGAGCGAACTTTTTGGCTATGAGGCCGGGGCCTTTACCGATGCCAGAAAAAGAAAAATCGGGCTCCTCGAATATTGCAATGGGGGAACCATTTTGCTCGATGAGATAGGGGAAATGCCGATCCAGCTTCAGGCAAAATTTCTGCGGATGATTGAGGACGGACATATCCGGCGCCTGGGGGGGAATGAAAATATTCCCAACGACGTTCGCTTTGTATTCTCAACCAATCGTGATCTCAGCGATATGGTGGCCAAGGGAACTTTCCGCGAAGACCTGTATTATCGTATCAGTGTTGTTCCCGTATTGATTCCTCCCCTGCGGGAACGGGCAGATGATATAATTATGCTGGCCCGTTACTTCGTCCAGGAATTCAACAAGAAATTCAGCAAACGTGTCAGGGGATTCAGCGTAGACGCTGAAGCGATCCTTCAGGCTTATCCATGGCCGGGAAACGTCAGAGAATTAAAAAATATCATCGAAAGAATCATGATTCTAAAGAGTTTGGGAACGGTTATTAACCCTGATAATATGCCCTCTGAGTTGAAGTCCTTGGACCAGAAAGGTGTTGAGATTAAAATTGAACCGTTTCTTCAACAGTTACCTTTGGATGGGATAAATTATGATGTAGTGACAGACAAGATCGTCAAAGATGTCAAATCAAAAATATTGAAAAACGCCCTTATCAAATCGGGGGGAAACAAGTCAGAGGCTGCAAAACAGTTAGGTATTTCCAGATACAAATTCATCAGAGAACAGAAGAAATTTGATGACCTGAACCAAAAGCTGCCTTGAAGCTGTCCCCTGTGCGCATATTGCACATGCCGTGCGAAATGTGCACGCTATGCTGAAGGCCGGCAGTAAGTAACTCCCGCTGTTCCATCAATACCAGACGTTCGATATTCGCACGTTAACCGCCTGCGGCTTTCCGTTCAATCTGAAAATCATCTTGTATAATTTGGGAAAAATCGGAATTGAAATGCATATATGCAGGGTATAATGATAATAAAAGCACACCAAAGAATGACAGTTATCTTTTTAAAATATTTTCCTAATTCACTTTTCTTGTTATGGCATCGAAGTTGCAACTCATAATTGCAAAAATGAAACATAGATTCCCAAAATGAACGAGAAGGAGAGAATTAATTCACGGCAGGACTCAGGTGGAAAAGAAGGGGTTGGAGATTTTCGGCTTGACAGGCAAAAGGTGCATGATTTTTTTCTTTCTGTAGATAGCGGCAAAGTTGATCAAAAGTTAACCACGGATGAAACAGGTGATAAAAGAACCAAAGAGGTGATAGAAGACCAAAGTGTTGCCTTCTTTCTACCTGAGTAGTCCTGCGATAAGAGTTTTTTAATGTCGGTGGGTGGTTTTGGTCCCTCCTTTCCACCCGCCGACCCCCCTTAGTGGGCGATCTGAGAGGGAATGTTTTTGTAACCCCTTTCAGTTTATATACAGGCGGATGGTTTAAGTCCCTCCTTTTCCATCCGCCTTTTTTTATACATTAAATCTGAAGAGCACAATATCACCATCCCTGAGCTGATAATCCTTCCCCTCCGAACGGATCAACCCTCTCTCCCTGGCGTGGGCAATGCTATCTACGGCAAGGAAGTCGGCATAATGCAGGATTTCAGCCCTGATAAATCCCCTTTCCATGTCGGTGTGAATCTTGCCCGCAGCCATCGGTGCGCGTGTTCCCTTAGGAATTGTCCAGGCGCGCAATTCCGGTCCGACGGTGGTGTAAAAAGTAATTAACCCGAGAAGTTTGTAGCCTTCCCTGATAAGTTGCTCCAAACTCGACTCCTGGAGGCCAAGGTCAGCCAGGAAAACTGTCCGTTCGTCCGCAGCCAATTCTGCTATTTCCGCTTCGAGATCTCCGCAGATCGTAATGACGGAAGATCCTTCTTTTTCGGCAATTTCTTTAACTTCTTTTATATAGCCATGGTCACCTTTCAGAACCGCCTCGCTTACATTGGCCACATAAAGAACCTTCTTGGCAGTCAATAAGTGAAGATCTTTCAAGGCTGCCGATTTTTCCTCATCAAGAGAAAAATTACGGCAAGGAATCCCCCTTCCCAGGGCATCCTGAAGAATACGCATCGAATCCATGTCATGAGCCGCAGATTTATCGCCGGCCTTGGTCTTCTTATCAATGACAGATAGACGCTTTTCAATAGTTTCCAGATCAGCAAGCATTAATTCCGTATTGATGATCTCAATATCTCGGATGGGATCGACTATTCCGTCAACATGGACAACATCGGGATTGTCAAAGCACCTGACAATGTGGACCACGGCATCCACTTCCCGGATATGGCCGAGAAACTTGTTTCCCAGTCCCTCGCCCCGGTTCGCTCCTTTAACAAGTCCCGCAATATCAAGGAATTCCATGGTGGTATATGTCTTTTTCGGGGGGTGAAGAATAGCGGCTATTTTTTCAAGGCGCGGATCTGGAACGGCAACCATCCCAATATTAGGATCGATGGTGCAGAATGGATAATTGGCCACCTCGGCTCCTGCGGCTGTAAGGGCATTGAAGATTGTTGATTTTCCAACGTTGGGAAGGCCGATAATACCACAGCGAAAGCCCATAACTAGACTCCTTTCTCCTTTATCTAAACATCAATTTTACAACTGCAATGGCGATGATAATTCCCACGCCATCGGCAATCAGGCACACAGGCACCAGATACTTTGTCCTGCGTATATTCACGGCGCCAAGATATACGGCAAGAACAAAAAAAGTCGTTTCCGCACTTCCGATGATCACCGCGGAAATCTTGCTCGCAAGGGAGTCCGGCCCGGTGGTCCTGACAATATCGGTAAAGATAGCCGTTGATGCACTTCCGGAAAGAGGCTTGATGAGAGCCACGGACAGAACCTCAGGCGGGATGCCACAAGCTGCGAAAGATCCGGCAAGAGCCTGCCTGAGGAGATCAAATGCCCCGGATGCCTGAAAGGATTTGACTGCTACAAAAATAGCCAGCAGGTAGGGAAAGATTTTAAAAATGACTTGTATTCCTTCCCTTGCACCTCCCACGAATGAATCGTAGACGCGCACTTTTTTAAAGGCGCCGTAGAGTACCGCAAAAAGTATAAACGCAGGAATTGCGAGCTGGGAGATAAAGGCAACGGTCTTCATTTCATAAGTCTCCTGAAAATCAGGAG
>JBAYKV010000159.1:0-7819 GCA_041664405.1 Syntrophales bacterium | reverse complement strand
TCCATTGACAAGCAAAATCGGCCCCCCTATAATTCGATTATAGAAAGAAATGTCTCATCCAAACGATCGTTACAGCCTTGCCGTCGTCATTCCGGCCTATAATGCAGAGACAAGCATCCGATCGGTCATAATTTGCTGGATTTTTCTAAGTATTTAACGATAGCGAACTGGTATATGAAGATGCGGAAACATTGGTCGCGGTGGAATCAGGAACCTCCCGCACGTACTTAAGGGTGCATGAATTGGTAGCTTTCCACTTAAAACTGTCAGCGCAGTATTTTTATCCCGACCTCTACACAATCAATTATATTTAAAATGATGAAGAATAGAAATGAAGATCCTGTGGACATGATCAGGATTTCGGCGAGCGCAGGCGTTTCGACCGGCTCTGATGCCGTTCGCCGGGGCGTCAGCGTTCTTCCGTTGGTCTTGTTTACGGCCTTTGCCTCAGTTGCTCTATTTCTGATATTAGAGGGCATTGCGAGTGTTGTCTTGTCAGGACCTGGCCGACCCGTCGCCGAGCGCCGTCACACCGAGTACGACAAGGATCTCGGATGGGTCAATCTCCCGAACGTTTTTGAGGAGAATATGTATGGTCCGGGAAAGTATCTCAGGACGAACTCCCAGCGCTTTCGTAACAACGCCGACTTCGCGGTTCAGGTTCCGACTGGCAAGATTCGCGTGATCGCCTCAGGAGACTCATTCACGCTAGGCTATGGCGTCGATAACGATCATACGTGGTCACAGCAACTGGCGCGTTCGGATGGGCGACTGGAAGTCGTCAACATGGGTCAAGGCGGGTATGGCATCGATCAGGCCTACCTTTGGTATAAGAGGGATGGTGCAAAACTTGATCATGACATCTTGATATTTGCATTCACCACCATGGACTTCAATAGAATGCAAACCGATTCGTTCTTCGGCTACGGCAAGCCTGTGCTGGCCATCGAGAATGGTATGATTGTGACCAGAAATCAGCCGGTTCCCAAGTACCAATCGTCATCGGCCCAAATGACTCACATCAGAGGCATCATCAATGGTTTGCTGAGCACGCGACTGCTCCAACAGGCTCTGTTATGCGGTAGGGCGTTGTTCGTAAGCGACGAGACTCGCCAAGTCGTGGCAAAAGTCGTGGACGATATCGTGGCAAAAACACGGGCGAAAAATGCTATCCCAGTGCTGGTGTACCTGCCAACCGAGATGGACCACGTTGGAAACACGGCCGAACCGTGGCGCAGGCATATGGCTCAGGTGGCAAGCGCCGAGAACGTCTTGTTCTTCGATCTGATCGATGACTTTAGAAGTCTCCCGGCTGGAGAGATCAAGAGTCTCTTCCTTGGCGAAGGAGTGGTCGATTATGCCGGTGCCGCCGGCCACTATAGCGAAAAAGGAAATGACGTCGTAGCTGGCCTGATACGTGAGCGTTTCATGGCTAATCCCCGGATCGCATCACGACTCGCATCGGCGAGGCCGTTTTGATCGTTCCTTGAGTTGAATGACGGCTGCTGCCCCATAGCAGCCGGAAATGGCTCTTCAGGAATATCAATCGTTTCCGTTCCGGTTCAGGGGTCGTTAGTGAAGCACCGTCAGACAGCTTCAGGATAGACGCAGTCGGTATCATCATGCCCGCCGTGGCCTTGCGATTGTGCCGCTCGAAGCGCGGTCTACTTATGCGAAATGATGATAGACAACTTTCATGTTCACCTCCAAGGCAGTTTTTTCCTGGAGGATGAATATTATAATTACGTCATAATATCAATATGTTATATCGTATTGCACTTAATTTTTGCCACCGATTCAGGTATTTGTAAACCATGCAAAAATTCTTCATGACATACGTTGGATGTCCCCGGCGGCGTCTGGACTGCGAGCATATCCGGCATTATCTGACGTTGAACGGACTGGAATGGACGCCCACTCCCCGGGATGCCGATTACCTGTTCCTGGTCACATGCGGATTCTACAAGCTGCACGAAGATGCATCCATTGGCGGCATCCTGCAACTGAGCCGATACCGGGGAGAACTCATCGTGTGTGGATGCCTACCCGCCACGAACATGAACCGGATCAGAAGCGTATTCGGGGGAAAGACTTTCCATACAAAGGAAATGGAGGTGCTGGATGAGCTGTTTCCCCATTTCCCCGTCAAGTTTAAAGACGTACCCGATGCGAACAGAGCGTTTGAAGAGACAGAACGCCTTGAACCCATGGGGTTTCTCTACCGCGCCCAGCGGAAGCTACGGAATGAAAAATGGCTCCAGCCCCTTTTACAGATCCCCGAGCATGTGGTGGCTTTTGACAATACCTGTTTCACCCTGCGCATTGCCGAGGGGTGCCTAGGGTCATGTAGCTACTGCGTGATCAACAAAGCCATCGGCCGGTTGAAAAGCAAAGCTATTTCCACCATTCAAGATGAACTGCGATCGGGGTTGAAAGGTCCGGATTACCGGGTCAATCTGGCCGCAAGTGACACGGGGGCCTGGGGACTTGATATGGGAGAGACTTTCCCCCACCTGCTTCAGGTCATCCTCGATACAGATGCAAGAATCACCATTGCCTATATCGAAGATATTCATCCCGCCTGGATCATACGTTACGGCGACAATCTGGTCACCCTTGCCAAAACGGGAAGAATCAACGGCCTTGTCTCACCGTTTCAGTCAGGCAGCGAAAGGATCCTGTCGTTGATGAACCGCCCGTCTTCTCTCGACACCTACAGGGAGATCATGGTCCGGTTGAAGGACGCCCACCCGGCCATGAAGACCAAGACGCAGGTGATCGTTGGATTTCCCACGGAAACGGAAGATGATTTCGCGATGACCGTCCATACCATCAAGGCGTGCCGATTCGACGAGGTGGATGTTTTTTTCTACTTTGAAACTGCTGATATGGATTCGGCAAAAATTCAGCCCAAGGTTCCTTACAACGTAGTTTTCAACCGCCTGAAGAGAATCGTAAGATTGCTCCCTGAAAACATAAACATGCACTGTCTGACAAGCAATAGGCTTTTGTCCATGATTCTGAGGAATCCCCTATCACCGCAAATATGGGCGCTTTGGGGGAAATTATTGTATAATCGGAGATGACAAGGGTTTAAAAAATGTTTCCCGTACGCGTGGGTATGAACCATAACCGCCTTACAGTTTTGTTGTTACGTGGGATGTTCCGTGATGCCCCACCCTTTTGCCTGAAAAAGATGGAGGCTCCCCTCCGATAAAAAATATTCAGAATGCTGCTGAGCAAGGGAAAGATGACGAAGGAGATGATCGCCATGCTCTTAACATGGCGGTATTCTGGATTCTACGCATTCTGCGACAACCGCATCTTGCCCGACGATGAAACGGCTATGGAGTGCCTGGCCCGTTACATCATTTAGGTGTTATTCTCTTGGAAAGGATGCAATACTTTGGATCAGGAGGTGAAGGTCGTTTTCGCACTCAAAGACGGCAGGATGAGCAAGAACTTCCCCGTCTTGGAATGGCTGGACAACCTATGTTCTCATATACAGAACAGGCATGGACTGATGGTGCGTGCTGTGGATTCAGAAGCACTATTGGATGCTGCAGTTGAAGTAGTAATCCCCACTTGCAATTACAAAGTGATAAACCTTGACTTGTGAAAGTCGGTGGTGTCCCCTGATTGTTGTTAATTTATCATGCCTTAATCTCATATCTCGGTGATATATTATGATGCCATATAAGTGTCAAAAAATATCCGTCACAGCTGTAAAATTGATTGAACGGGTATGGCCCGTGAGTGAAATTTTAACGCATCTGTTACTTGACAACGATCAGTGGACACTATCATGATCCGCAGAGCGATGAAATAATATGGCAATTAGACGTGTGCTAATAACCGGTGGCACTGGCCTGCTTGGTGTTGCTATCCAACGGATGTCCCCGGGGGAGATAAAGGGATTCTCGGTTTATTTTCCTGAACGTCCTTTACCACAAAGGCTTGCTTTTTCTATTCTTAGAGTTGGTCTGGCGAGCTTGGTGTGAATACGGTAGGCATTCAAGACGGTCTTATTCGCATGAAGGCTGAGCGTAACAATGAAAACACTTAAAAAGTTATCGCCTCTTCTGGTGCCATCCAAAATCCTTGCAAATCACTGCGCAGATTATACCCTGCTCTGGCTGAAATATAAAGGCTGTAAAATATCCATTGACAAGCAAAATCGGCCCCCCTATACTTCAACCCATAAAAAGAAATGTCTCATCCAAACGACCGTTACAGACTTGCCGTCGTCATTCCGGCCTATAATGCAGAGACAAGCATCCGATCGGTCATCCTTTCCCTGCCGGTGTTTGTTGAACGGATCATCATTGTCGATGACGGTTCGGTGGACCAGACGAAGAAAGCGGTTCAGTCCCTGGATGATCCAAGGATCGTCCTCCTGTGTCATGAACGCAACGGGGGGGTGGGCGACGCCATGGTGACGGGATTCAAGGCCGCCTTGGCGACAGGGGTCGATCTTGTGGCGAAAATTGATGCCGATGGCCAGATGGAGCCGGATTATCTTAATAAAATGGCGCAACTTGCCATCGAGCAGAGCTATGACTATGTCAAGGCGAACCGCTTTCAAAAAAGCGGCCCCCTGCCGGAGATGCCTCCCGTCCGTCTGGCGGGAAATCTCGTTTTGACATTTCTGACAAGGATGGTGTCAGGGTTCCGGGAGATATCGGATCCCCAGAACGGCTATGTCCTTATCACCCGCCATATGCTCTCCCGTCTTCCCCTAGACCGGATTGACCGGGGATACTTTTTTGAAAACAGCATGTTGATCGAGATCAACGTTCTGGGAGGCCGCGTTGCGGAAATATATGTTCCCGCCCGCTATGGTGGAGAGATGTCCTCCCTGAGGATCTCCCGGATCATTCGGACATTTCCCTCCAAGCTCATTGCGGGTTTCGTCTCCCGGATCATCCGGAAACATGTCATCCCCAAGCGGAGAAACCCGGACATGGGGTAATCCGATAAACATGGACACGGTATGTTGCTTCAACAATAAGATCCATTGCGGGAATGTTCCTCAGCCGGGAACGAGATCATCAGAATAACCTGTGGATTATGACGAGTAATTTATGGTTAAAAATTATATAATTATTCTTGTGGATGCGGCTTCGATTGCAGGAGGAATAAAGGGAAGACTCAAGGATATCTTCTCTAGGATTCGATGCCCCTACCTTTTGCATCAAAATGTCGATCACGTAATTATAATAAACATAGCAGTTATGAATTGATGGGAGAAAGTGGTTTAGATAAGAATGTTTCTATAATAATTCCAGCAAAACAGATAAACGATTACGTCAGAGAAGCCATTCCACACATTTTAAATCTGGATTACCCAAATTTTGAAATCATCGTACTGCTAGATAGCGAAACGAAAGAAACTTTCCCAAAGGTGAGAATGATCACGACAGGAAATATTGGACCTGCCGCAAAAAGAGATATGGCCTTAACGCATGCGAACGGTGAAATCCTGGCGTTTATTGACGACGATGCCTATCCCAGGCAAGATTGGTTGAAAAATGCGGTAAGATATTTTACAAATGATTCCATCGGTGTGGCATGCGGCCCGGCCATAACGCCGCCCGATGACAATATATTTCAGCAGGCATCCGGAAAAGTTTATGAATCTAGGCTATGCTGTGGTCCGTACACACACAGGTATAGACCTGAAAAAAGCAGGGAGGTTGATGTTTTTTTCCCCACGGTAAATTTTATTGTCAGAAAAGATGTATTTGTGGAGGCGGGAGGCTTTGATTGTCCCTACTATTCTGGTGAAGATGCAAAATTATGCGCGAAAATTACTGGAAAGTTGGGGAAAAAGATCATATATGCCCCCGAGATACTTGTCTGGCATCACAGGAGAGAATTATTTCGGGGCCATCTAAAACAAGTGAAGCAGTACGGCTTGCATAGGGGGTATTTCGCAAGAAATTACCCGGAAACAACCACCAGCCCCGCACATTATTTGCCCGGTCTTTTTATTGCGGTACTTTTTACAGGACCGATTTTGTCGTTAGTCTTCCCGCCATTATGGTATATCTTGCTGGGTTTCTTCAGTGCTTATTGTTTGGCGATACTCTACTCTGTCATTCGAATCAAGAACGTCAAATTGGCCTTGTTGACAGCCGCCGGAATCGCAACCACCCATATTGTTTTTGGGATTAATTCTGTTAGAGGATTCTTTGCAAAATCGTTACCGAGATAAGATTTAATGCATCGACCGGCGTCCTTATGGGCCATAGTAATTGGTCCATGGCTTTGCCGGCATAGTTAAGGGGGGTGAAAGGTGGTGGGGGGAAAGAAAAAGGGAATCAAACGCCGGTCCGTTGGCACGCCTGCTCGTGCCACCTTGGCATTCCCTATTCCGGCAGCGATAATCATTCTCCTGATTGCCGGCGCTATTGCCTATGCAGCAAGTCTGAATGGCCCTTTTATTTACGATGACATCCCCAATATTCTCGATAATCAGGTAATCCATAACATCCTCAGTTCTATGAATATGTCCCTGGGGCCGGTCGGGCCGGGTCTCATTACCCGGCCCGTCATCCGATTCTCCCTCGCGGTCAATTACGCCATCGGCGGAGATCAAGTCCGAGGATACCATATTCTGAACCTGGTCGTTCATGTCCTGGCCGGAATCACCCTTTTTGGTATTGTGCGCAGAACGCTGCTGACCGAAAGAATGAAAGCTATCTATGGGCAGACGGCGACTCTGCTCGGATTTGCGTGTGCCCTGCTCTGGCTGCTCCATCCGATCCAGACCCAGGCGGTCACCTATACCATCCAGCGCTGCGAATCGATGATGGGGCTATTTTTTTTGTTAACCTCCTACTGCGCCATCCGGGGCTGGCAGTCATCACGGTCCGGACCATGGCATATGGCGGCGGTTCTGTTTTTTCTCCTTGGCGTGGGCAGCAAGGAAGTGATCGTCGTGGCGCTGCCGCTGCTGCTCATTTATGATGCGATCTTTATGAAAGAGGGATGGAAGGCAGCCGTCAGGACATCGTGGCCTCTCTATGGCGGATTGGCCGGCGGCCTGATTTTGCTGGGCTTTCTTGTGATACTGGGAATGCAGGTTGCACGTGGAGTGGGGTTAAAGGAATATCTACCGCTGGTGCAGTATTGGCAGACCCAGCCAGGGGTGATTATCCACTATCTACGCCTTGTGGTCTGGCCCGATGCCCTTTGTCTCGATTATGCCTGGCCCCTTACGACATGGCAGAAGGCGTGGCCCTCCATCCTGATTGTATCAACGCTCATTGCTCTCACCGGCTGGGCAGTTTTAAAGCGCAAGCCCATCGGCTTTCCCGGGGTGTGGTTTTTCGCCATTCTTGCCCCTACGTCCCTTGTACCTCTCGCTGACCCCACCTTTGAGCATCGTATGTATCTGCCCTTAGCGTCGCTTGTCGTGCTGGTGGTCGTCGGGGTTTATCGATTAGGCTTGATTTTGCAGGAGCGATATGCATTCGGGAAAGACAAATCGGCTGTTGCCGGCGTTGTCGGTTTGCTCGTGTTGGCTTTGCTGTTGGGCGGAATTACATACAAGCGCAATGGTGTGTATGCCGATGAGGTATCGATCTGGACGGATACGGTTGAGAAAGCGCCGCGAAACAGCCGTGCCCATCTGAATCTGGGCGTCGTACTGGATCAGGCAGGAAATCCCTATGAGGCGATCCGGCATTTCGAGGAGGCCATCCGGCTTAAGCCGGATTATGCAGGGGCCTACACCAATATGGGAAATGTCCTGACTAACCTCGGAAAAACTGATGACGCAATCCGTTATCTACAAGAGGCCATCCGGCTCAAG
>JBAYKV010000158.1:0-7910 GCA_041664405.1 Syntrophales bacterium | reverse complement strand
CCGACCTGACGGATGCGGACCTGAGCGCCACGGCCCTGTCCTATACAACCTTTTTGAAGGCGAAGGGGGACGGGGCCGGTTTTTGCGGGGCCCGGGGGGAAAAGACAACCTTCGGCCAGTGCTCCCTGAAGGGATCACGGGCGGATCGGGAGACGATGATCATCGACGGGAGGTTCAACATGGTGGACCTTACAGGGGCAAAGTGGAAAGGGGCAAAGCTGCCCCGGGCGCAGATGGTGGCGGCCGTCCTGGACGGCGCGGATCTTGCCGACACCGATCTTACGGGGAGCATAATCATCGCGACCAGCGCCAAGGAGACCAGCTTCCAGGAGGCCAACCTCAGCGAGGCCAACCTCTCGCAGATCGAACTCGCCGGGGGATCGCTCCGCAGGGCCGACCTTACCCGCACGGATCTGAAAATGGCCAACCTGGCAGGGGTGGATTTTTTTGAGGCCAAAGTGGTAAAGACAAACCTCACGGGGGCGGACCTCGCGGGCACGATCCTGGCAACCCAGTCGGAAGGTTAAAGACAGCAGGAGCGCCACCCCTTCCCGGTAAAGACTGTTCCCGATCCCGCTGCCGGCACGATGCGCCGACAGCGGAGTCAGCAAGAAAGGAGAGCGGATTCATGGCGACGGAGACAAACTCATACGGATTTACCATTCCCGATCTGGATCGGGACAAAACGGAGCCGACGTTCCAGGTAGAGAGTTTCAAGGGCGCGGAGGCCCTTTCGACCCCCTACATATTCACCGTGAGTCTGGTGTCCGCCACGGAAAACATCAGCGGCGTCCTCTATAAACGGGCGACGCTGACCATCAGGCTGGGAGGCCAGTCGTCCCGGTATCACGGCGTCATCACCCGCTTCGAGCAGAAACGCAAAGAAGGCGATTACGTCTATTACGAGGCCGCCCTGAAGCCGCTCTTCGACATCCTCTCCCTCACCCGGCAATCAGACGTCTTCCTCAATCTGCCCCTGTCGGACACCATCTATGCCGACCCTACGGACACCATCCATCAAGCCATCCCGGGCAGCACCGCCCCCCCTACGGACATCATCACGCCGGTCTTCCAGAGCGCCGGCTTCGACGGCCCACACACCCTGAACCTGCGGGGCCCCAATTTGAATGACGCCGCCACTTTCTACGCCCCGCTTCAGAACGCCGACGACGGTAACTACAACCGCTGGTCCTACTGCTGCCAGTACGAGGAGACCTGCCTGGATTTCCTCGCCCGGATCTTCGCGCGGGAGGGGGTTTACTACTACTTCACCCAGGGCGACGACCAGGAGGTCCTCTGCATCACCGACAACTACCTCTCCCACCCGCAGCCGTCGGGAGAAATTCTCTACAAGACGGCGGCGGAACTCACCACGGAACCGGAGGCCAACGTCATCCAGGCCCTCGTCTGCAAGGAGGAAATGCTGCCGAAGCGGGTGACCCTGCTGAATAACAACTACGAACAGGCGGGGCAGGCGGTGCTGTCGGCGATGGCCTTCGTCTCCAACGACGGCCTCACGGAAAATACAACCTACCGGGGGGAGGTGCGGATTTACGGGGAGAATTTCATCTCCTCCGCTAATGACGAAGGGACGAAGCTGGCGAAAATACGGGCACAGGAACTCTTCTGCCAAGGGCGAACCTACAGCGGGTTCGGCACCGCCGTCCCCTTAATGCCCGGCATGCTCATCAAGCTCGTTCACCCCAACCCCGCTTTCTCCGGCACTTATCTCGTCCGGGACGTCCATCATCAGGGGACACAGAAACTGGCCCTTGCCGGCACCCAGGGCACGGAGGGCGAAAATTTCTTTTACACCAACACCTTCTCCCTCATCTCCAACGACAGTGCTAACACCGCCCTGGGCATCGTCCAGTTCCGTCCGGAGCGGAAAACGGCCAAGCCCCGGATCACGGGGACGATGAATGCCTTCATCCACGGCGACGTATCGGATAAATATGCCGAACTGGACCAGTTCGGCCGCTATCTGGTGGATCTGCCCTTTACGGCGAGCACCGACACCACCGGCCAGGCAGTGATGAAGAAATCCGCCTGGCTGCGCATGGCCACCCCTTATGCGGGATCGGGAGCCACCTACGGCATGCACTTTCCCCTCCATGTCGGGGCGGAGGTGATCCTCTCCTTCCGGGACGGCGACCCCGATCTGCCCATTATCGCCGGGGGAACCTACAACTCCCAGAGCGCCAATCCCATCAATACCACGGGAACGGTGTCGGGCGAGGCCGGTGTCTATGCGCCGCAGAATCTGGTTATCCAGTCCGCCGGGGGCAACAAGATCGTCATGAACGACACCGAGGGCGAGGAATCCATCCTGATTCACTCCAAGTATCCCGACGAAGAGGGCAGCAACATCTATATCGGCAGCAACGAGGAAGGGGAGCCCGCTTTCAGCTTCAAGGCCTCGGGGAACAAGTACGAGGTCGTTGTCGGTCAGGAGAACGACCTCGTCCTCGGCTCACTGAATATCGGCGTCGTCGGTTCCCTCTTCGAAGGGGTCCTCGGGATGGCCAACGAGCTCCATGTCGCCACGTCCACGAACGCCACCCTCGGCGGGACCACGGAGTTGAAAGTGGGACCGGTCTTTGAATACAAAAAATTCAGTCACGAAGAAATCAGCGAGAAATCATCGCTGCTGGGCCATGAAGAGGTCCAAATCGCCGCCGGTTCCAACCCGATAGCAAAGACACTCATACAGACAGTAGCAACGATAACAGCCGGGGTCTGTGCCGCGGCGGGGGCGATCATGGGTGCCGCGGCGGGAGAAGTGGCGGGCGCCCTGGACCCGGAAGGAACATACCCGGTACGGGAAGGGGTCGTAGCCGAAACATGCATTGCCATAGGAGTAGGTCTTCAGATCGCCGCCTTGGCAATATTAAAGAAGCTGTCGAAGGAAATGGCCAATCCGGCATCCAAGCTGACGATGAATGCTCAGGGAATTACCATGTCCACCTTGCCGACAGCCACCAAAGGTATCGTTATCGGTACAAATCCGGATCCACTCGATGTTGTTGATCATACACCAATATCAGGAATCAAGATGACTCCCGACGGCATGGTTACCGTGTATAACAATACTGTAGGTACAGTAATGATCGAGTTAAATTCAAATGGTATCTGCATTGACAGAAGCGGCGGCGGTACCGTTCTGGTCACGACAGACGGCGTAACGGTGTCATCGGTTACCGGTAACAAGGTCGAGATCACGAACGATCAGGTGGTCATCGAGAAGACGGGCGGGGGTACGCTGACCCTGGATACCGGAGCTAAACTGGCGCAGGGCACCGCTTCCGTGGAGCTGACGGGAAATCAGATAAAACTTGTCGGCCAGGGCATAAACGCCGCGGGAGGTGCCCTCAGCATCGACGCTGCGGGCATGGTAAAGATCGGCGGCTAACCGACCCTAAGGAAATCAGACGTGAAAATCATCAAACCTGACAATCTGGCGCTCCTCTTCAAGTCCTTCGTTTGGGGGGCAAAGTGTTACTTGTCCCTGGGGGCGTGTGCCTTTTTCCACCTCGATGCCAGGCTCCCCAACCGCCTGATGCCCGAGCAGGACATGTGGCCCTTTGTCCAGGACGCCCTGGACAAAGGGGAGGTCTTCGACTTTGCCTATCCCAAGGTCCGGGGGGAGTTTCTCGTTTACGGGTCCTGTTTCGCCGCCCATCCCGTACCGGCCCTGGACGTGGCGGTGAGGATCGGCGGCCTCGCCAAGAAACTGGCGGTCTTCGGGAACCGCTGGTGGCAGGCGGGGGGGATACCCGGGACACCGGAGCCTTTCCAACGTGTACCCATCACATATAATTACGCCTACGGCGGCCCCGCCTATCCCCCGAACCCCCGGGGAAAAGGTCACGAGGCAGACGCCACGGGGCGGCAGCCCCTCCCGAATATCCAGGACCCCGCCCGGCTCATGGGCAGCCCCAAAGAAACGCCGCCGGTGTCGGGTCTGACGGCCTATCCCCTGACCTGGCCGCAGCGAACGAGGCAGCTCGGGAAATTCGACGGCAACTGGCTCGTCGAGAGCTGGCCCCATTTCCCGGCGGACACCAACCTGGAATTCTTCAACACTGCCCCGGAAAACCAGCGCCTGGACGGTTTTTTCAAGGGGGACGAGACCATCGAGATCCTCCACATGCACCCCCGGCAGGAACGGATCGTCTCCGCCCTTCCCGCCATCCGGGCCCGCCTCTTCGTCCAACAGAGCGAAGGGGGGAAAGAGGTCTTCCGGGAGGTACCGGCCCGGGCGGAGACGGTATGGCTCTTCCCCGACCGGGAATGCGGCATCGTCCTCTACCGTGGGACAACAGTGGTGGCGGACGAGGAATACGAGGATGTCCTCCATGTCTTGGCGGCCTGGGAGGATCTCGGGGAACCGGCCCGTTCCGTGGCGGAGTACCAGGCGGTCCTTCAGGAACAGCTCGCCCCGCCGCCCCCCCCGGAGGAGCCTGCCGCTCCGCCGCCCCCGGAAGAACCCGTCGTCCCTGCCCCGCCGCCCGCCGGCGACACCGGCGCGATAAACCCGGCCCTCGCCGGACTGGCGGCCGAGGCCGAGGCCCTCATGGCCACCGCCGCCGCGGAGATGAAGAAGTTCGGCATCGACCCGGAGGCGGCGATGAAGAAATTTATGCCGCTGCAGATGGAGAGCAAACCCGCCTCCCTTGACGATCTCATGGCGATGGCAACCCGGCTCCAGGAGGAGACCAAGACAACCTTGGCCAAGTTCGGCCTGGACGAGGCGGCGGCCCAAAAACTCCTGGCGCCGAAACCCACGGCCCCGACGCCCTCTCCAGAAGAGATCATCGGCCGGTTGCGGAAGGCCGGGATCGCCAACCCGGAGATCGAGACACAGATCAACGCAGCCCATAAAATGGGTCAGGAGGCCCTGGAGGCCCTCAAAGAGCTGGAGAAGGGTAAAGAGCAAGCCGTAGCGGGCTTCGAACAGGCAGCCGCAGAAACAGCGGCGCTCAAACCCCCTCCCCGGACAACCGCCCTAACCGTCGCCGACGTCCTGGACCGGCGGCAGCGAGGGGAAAGCCTGAGCGACCTCGATCTGACGGGTCTGGATTTTACCGGCTGCGACCTCGCCGGCGCCGATTTTACCGGGTCAGTCATGACGAAGACGATCTTCCGGAAGGCCAACCTCAAGGGGACAGTCTTCCGGGATGCCGTCCTGACGGAAAGTGATTTCACCGAGGCCGTAATGGAGAGGGCCGTCCTGGCCGGGGCCAACGCCGCCCAGGGGACCTTCACCAGGGCCGTCCTTTCCGGCGCCGACCTTTCCCGGGGAGACTTTACCGGGGCCGACTTCCGGGACGGCAGCGCCAAGAGGGCATTCCTTTCCGGCGCCGTATTTGAAAAAGCCCTCCTCATGGGGCTTAAGGGAGAAAAGGCTCAGGCAGCTCAGGCGGTATTCACCGGCGCCGACCTGACGGAGGCCGATTTCAACCAGGCGGACCTCACCGGCGGGGACTTCTCCAATACAAACCTGTCCCAGGCCGTCTTCACCGGGGCCAGGGCGGATGGCCTGCGCCTCTACGGGGCCAAAGGAGAGGCGACGGTCTTCGGCGGCTGTTCCCTGGCGAGGTCCCGGGCCGATAAGGACACGGTCCTGGAAAACCTCCGGCTCAGCCGTGCGAACCTTACGGAGGCCAACTGGGAGGGGGCAAGGCTGATCCGGGCGCAATTGGTGGAAACGATCCTCGACGGCGCCGACTTCAGCCGTTGCGATCTCTCCGGCGCCGCCACCTTCCGGGTGAGCGCCAAAGGGACGAACTTCATGAAGGCCAACTTCCATGAGGCGAACCTCACGGGAATCAACCTCTTCAAGGGGTCCCTCCGCAAGGCCCGGCTGACCCGTGCGGACCTCCAGTTCTCCAATCTGTACGGCGTGGATCTCTATAAGGCCAAGTTGGGAAAGACCAACCTGACGGATACGAATATCAAGAACACCCTCCTGACCCTCAAGGTGGACATATGAATGCCGAAGAGATATTGAACCGCATCAGAAGCGAACGGAGGCTGACCGGGGCCGATCTGGCGGGTCTGGATCTGACGGGGGCCGACCTCGCCGGGAAGGCGTTCGAACAGGTCTCCTTCCGGGGCTGCGTCCTGACCGGGGCCAACCTTGCCGGAGCCACCTTCCTGGCGGCGGAGCTTTCCGGCGTGAACCTGGCGGGGGCGCAGCTTTCGGGTGCCAGGTTCCTAAAATCAAACATGACCGGGGCAATCCTGGCCAGGGCTCGCATGGTGGAATGCGACCTCCAGGAGGTCAATCTCACTGGAGCGGACCTGACCGGCGCCGACCTGACCCGGGGCCACTTCGCGGAAACGGACATCCATGATGTCAAGTTTATCGCCGCCGTCCTCGTCATGGCAACCTTTTACAAGTGCCGCCTGTCCAGGGTCGATTTCACCGGCGCCGATCTGACACAGGCCGCCCTGTACGACGCCGATCTGACACAGGCCGTCTTCTCCAAGACGGACCTGACCAAGGCCTATCTGGTGGGGGCGAAGCTGGCAAAGCAGCGCCTTTTCGGCTGCACCCTCCTTATGGCCATGATGGACAAAGCCGACCTCCAGGGGGTCGACCTGGCCGGGGCGGACATCAGCCAAGTGAGCTTTGCCGGAGCGGACCTTTCCGGGACGATCTTCGCGGGGACCAAGGGGGAATACGCCAACTTCGCCGCTGCCCGGGGAAAAGGCGCCGATTTTACCGGGGCAAGGCTCATTATGTCCACGTTCCGGGAAGCGGAGCTTGCGGGGGCGGACTTCTCCCGGGCCGCTATCGAAAAATCGCTTTTTATCAAGGCCAACTGCGACCAGGCACGGTTTGCCGGGGCCCGGCTGCCCTACGGCAATTTCAGCCACGCGAGCGTCCGGGGGGCGGATTTCACCGGCGCCGCACTCCCTTACGCCAATATGCACGGCGTCCAAATGAAGGAAGCCCGCTGGGACGGCGCTGATCTGGCGACGATCTACAAGACGGACCGAGACCTCTGGGAGGCGGAACACTGGCAGCCGCCGGCAGGGAAGATGAACCTGTAAAAAGTATGATAATTAGTCATAATCGTCGGCTTCGTAAAAAGCACCACAGGCGAGGCGCGCAAATCCCGAGGGATGCAGCGCAACGAAGCATCCGGGCTTTTCACGAGGCCTTTAAAGAGAGGTAAGGAAATGAAAAATGTAGTGCTTATGAAGAAAACGGCACCCCGGCCCGTGGCCATTTCCTACGGCCAGGTAACGGGCCGGAAGGATGATTTCTGGTTTGTCCTGACGGACGACGGCCGGGTGCTGGGGGCGCAAAAGGCCGACGGCTGCCTCCTCACACCGGAGATCAGCGACCGGGTCCTCCTGACCGAAGACGGCGGCGATGAAGGCTTCATCCTCAACGTCCTGGTCAAAAGCGGCGGCCGGTCCGAAATGGTCCTTCCCGGCCAGGGGACCATCCGTGCCGGCGACGGCGACCTGGCCCTCACAGCGGATACCATCACCGTAAGCGCTCAGGAAAGGGCGTCTTTTGCCGCGCCGGAGGTATCTTTTACGGGCGTCACGGCCAGGACCAGCTTCCTCTCCTTTTCCTTCTTCGCCCAGACCTTGGAGGCCCGGGTCGGGAAGGCGGCGACGATGATCGAGACCCTCGATACGGTCTGCGGCCGCCTGACGGAGCGGCTAAAGACCAGCTTCCGGTGGATCGAAAACTTCGAGCAGACCAAGGCGGGCCGGATCAGTACGATCGTGAAGGAGCGCTTTGCCGTCCGGGCCCGGCACGCCTCCATCCTGACGGAGGAAGAAGTCACCATCGACGGCAAGAAAATCCACCTGGGCTGAGAGGAGGGGAATAATGTACGCGACCACCAAGGAAAAGGGGCAGTTGCTGGCCATGCCCGACGTCT
>JBAYKV010000157.1:0-7927 GCA_041664405.1 Syntrophales bacterium | reverse complement strand
TGTTTTTATGACATTGTTGATGATTTCCCGTTGAAATTCGGCGGCCGTCAGCAGGGGATCACCGGCATAGGCGCTCAGATTATCTGCAAATACGGCGGAACTGACCAGATGGATCCTTTTCGGATCTATCTGGTAGCGAACCTCGCGCCACTCCCTTTCGTCCATCATGCTTTCCCGCTGAAACCGGCGCTTGAGGTTCAGCGTCGCCAGATGTACATGGATACCGCGGTCGGTCAGGCCCTCGCACAGGGCGGAAACCACCTCTCCCTGGCCGCCGCTCTTTCCCGAGATGTATTTGGCCAAATCGCCCATCTCCTCCGGCAGGGGTCCCGTCTCCGGGGTAATAATGAGAATGGCGGTTTTTTCTTTTCTCTTGATAACTTCAAAGCGCTGGATGGCAATCTGTAACTGATCAATTTTGCGGGTCAGGATATAAGTCGGCTGGGAGATGGATCCTCCATAGGGGTTGAAATAGGCGTGGACAGCGTGATCCTCACCAATGTTTTCATGAAGGAAATAGACGTGGTCCGATGTTGTCAAATGGCGCCAGCGGGTCATCTCCTCAGATCCAGCCCGGCGTGCGTCATTCTCCATTGACTCAATATCCCGGAATAATTCGTACTGAGTCATATTGCCCAACCAGCCAAAGGTGTCACGGGAAGCGTCCGCCCAGGAAGAGGTCGCCAGTCCGTCTATGTCCACATCCGGACAGGCAGCGTCCTTAAAATTGTCTGCAATCTCGGTTGGATTGGACATAACAATGGCTGGATATTGACGGAGCGCCTCGGGAAGGCCACGCCAGAAGGCAAAGATGCCCTTATCTTCCCAGATGTGCTCTCCGATATGTTCGTAGTCAAAGCCGAGAATTACCGCTTCTCCATCAATTTTGGATATAAAGGAGGCGTACATTTCCGGCGTCAGGGGTCTATGGGGAAAGCGGAAGGCCACATCGTCGCTTAGCTCCCGGTGCCGCGGCAGAACCAGCAAATTCAAATCCCGGGCACGGAAGACGGCGTTTGGAGATATGGGGACCTGCTCATTCATGAACATGTCGTTCCGCTTTTCGCAGAGGATAGCCCGGTAGCCCATGTCCGCGACGACTTCCGCGATATTGTTGTTATACATCAATTCGGTGTTCCGAAAAGCAGTGGGGAAGACACCGAAGAGACGGCGCATCTTATCGCGGTGGAGCGACACCTGGTCGCGAAATTCCCGTTTCGTGGGATCCTGAAAGAGACTGGTCAGGGAATGGTAGTATGTCTCGTCGAGGAACTCGATCTGGCCCCGTTCATTACCGGCATCGACGAGTCCCTGGAGGGCCTTGACAACCTCGGGCTGGTAGTTTTCCGCCTGTTCGAGAAAGACCCCGGACATGCTCATGGTAATCTTGAATTCAGGATACGCCTGGAGGAGTTCGGTAAAAAGATATGTGGCAGGTAGATAGCACTTCTCGGCAACCTTGATGAAGATCTCCCTGTTTTTCTCCTCCCAGAGAAACTTGTCCCGGTCGGGATGGAGCCGGAAAGGCTGATGCAATTGAAAATAAATTGTGAGTAGCGGCATAGTGGGAAATATCCCATTTTTCTTTAGAGTATATAGAATATGGACAAAAAGTCAATCAGAGACAGCAATCTTGAATGGCAGCAAGATTAATCCCGACATATTGACAGAACCTTTTTTGGTTATGAAATAGGAACGCCATGGAACGAAAGCCCTCGACTCTGCAAAAGAGATGGGAGGAACGTCAGGCCTTGGCGCCACAGACCTCTTATCCCCCCAATTGCCAATCACCGCCTGGAAAGAAGAAATCGTGGCGGCGATCAGGAATCACCAGGTATTGATCATTGCGGGGGAGACAGGTTCCGGATAATCGACTCGAATCCCCAAGATGTGCCTTGACGCCGGACGGGGAATCCGGTGTCGGATAGGCTGCACCCAGCCCCGGCGGGTGGCGAGGATCCTCTGAAGCCTTTCCGTGTTCTCGCCGTTCACCTCCCCGATGCGGCAGATCTTCTGGATATTGGCATACATCAGGCCGACGTTGCCCATTCCGACGATAAGTATGTGCATGGTCCCGTCCTCCGTTGAAATATGTGGGGTTGGCTTTTTTCATAACACATTCGCGATTCGGGGGCACATCTCCCAACAGAAAAAGGGGACGGATTTCAAATCCGTCCCCTTTTCCGTCTGATGCCACAGAAGGGGGGACAGACTTAAGCTGTCCCTCCTTCCCAGATTGTATTACACTAGGACGTTCTTTCCGGCGATCCGGCCGAAGATCAGGGCCTTGCCGAATGCCGTTCCGGTCATGTAGGCCGCGCCGTGGACGCCGCCGATGATCTCGCCCGCCGCATAGAGGCCCGGGACGGGCTGCCCGAAGACATCCACGACCTGCGCCTTCTCGTTGACCAGAATCCCGCCGTAGGTGCCGAGTATGTAGGCCGTCGAGGGGAACGCATAGAAGGGCGGCTTCTCGATCTTCACCGGCTTTCCGTAGGCCGCGACGAGGGTCTTCCGGCCCAGCGGATCGCTGCCGCTGTCTACGGCGGCATTGTATTCCCGGACGGTCGCCTCCAGCGCGCCGGCGGGAACACCGATTTTCTGCGCCAGCTCCGCGATCGTGGCGGCGTTCTTGATGCTTCCCTTCTTCTCCAGGCTGCCGGTCTTGCCGAAGGGATCCTTCTCCCCGGCCGTCCGGATGGCCGCGTCATAGATCTGGAAGCCCATGGCGTCCTTCTGAACCAGGGCGGCGTCGCCGACGAGCTTGTAGGAGATCGACTCCTTGACGAAGCGCTTCCCGTCCTTGTTGACGATGATGGCGCCCAGGTAGAACATCAGGGCGAAGTCGTCCTTGATGGTCTGCGCCTCCAGGTCGAAGCCGAAGGTCGCTTTGATATAGGGCATGTCCTTGATGTCGGCGCCCAGGGCCCAGGCCATTTTCAGGCCGTCGCCATTGGATCCGAGGCCGACCATGGCCTTGGAGAAGGCCATGGCGGGGACGAATTTTCCCAGCATGTTCTTGTCCAGCGAGAAGCCGCCGCTTGTCAGAACCACGCCCTTCTTCGCGCCGTAGTACACGGTCTTCCCTCTCCTTGTCGCCTGAACGCCCCGGGCTTTGCCCGTCTTTTCATCGACCACCAGCCGGGAGCCCGCCGTCTCCGTCATGATCTTGACGCCCTTGGCCTTTGCCGTGTTGTTCAGGATTTTCAGGACGTCCGCCGGAATGACGTTATGCGACCGCGGCACGCTCATCCCGCTGGCGATGCCGAGCTTTGTAAACTTGACGCCCAGCTTTTTCAGCCATTCATACGTATCGAGCTGGTTGTCCACGTATGCCTTGACCAAGGCGGGGACGTTCTGGTCTTCCCCGACCTTCATCAGGTCCTTGTAGAAAAGATCATTGGAATCCTTCACGTTTTCAGCAGCCTGCATGTCCGTGCCCGCAAAGGCCAAGGCGCCGCCGCAGATGAGGCTGCTGCCGCCCATGACGGGCATCTTTTCGAGAAGAATGACGCTCTTTCCCTGGGAGGCGATCTGGATGGATGCGGCAAGTCCCGCTCCGCCCGCGCCGACGACGACTACGTCTGCCTCGGCATCCCA
Source organism: Syntrophales bacterium (assembly GCA_041664405.1). GTDB lineage: Bacteria > Desulfobacterota > Syntrophia > Syntrophales > UBA8958 > UBA8958. The sequence goes on along the minus strand of JBAYKV010000157.1, from coordinate 4,327 downwards.
CTTCTTCGGCATCTTCGCCAGGGCATCCTTCGGACTGAATCCGCTGAAAAGCGCCGCTGCGCCGACGCCGGCTGCCGTTACCTTGACGAAATCACGCCTGCTCAATCCTTTTTTCTCATTCATTATTGTTCTCCTTTCCGTTCACAAAAAAAAATAAACAACAGAGCCAGCCCTGCAAAGCGCCTTCCTCGTGCGCAATTGCGGGCCTGGCACCTTCGCTTGATGAACACAATGATCATCAGAACCATGATGATGATGGACAGCACAGCCAGGACGTAGTTGCCCTTGGGCAGATAGTTGTCCACGATGTTCAGGTATCCGGCGTAGAGGGTAATGAAGGCCACCAGGATACCCGGCACGGCGTCTCCCAGGCGTACCACGACCACGTTCTCTCCAGGCGGATCAGCATGGCGGGGTCGCAGTCACGATGATCAGGCCGCTCGAGGCCGGGAGCTGGTTGCTCAGGCCGAACAGGGGCCAGATGGTACTGATGTCACCCGTGTAGACCAAGTAGCCCCAGGCGGACGTGAAGATGACGCCGGTGATGAGGAGTCCGGGAATCCAGTGGGTCTCGGCAAACCTGGGGAGCACCTTCCCGAGCATCTCCTGGAGCAGGAACCGTCCCACCCGCGTTGGATAAGTAATTGCTTTTGTTGCTTCGAACTATAGGAGGGCTGTTTTTGCTTGTCAAGGGATATTTGGCATCGAAAAGTAGGGGTTGGCGATGCGATTGGGAAAGGTAGATGGAGCAGCGGCCGCTTTTTTAGAAATCAGCGCACCTTTTTGTCGAATCACCCCTCAAGAAGGCAATCCCCGCCTTCGCGGGGACAAGCTTTGAGCGCAATGCAGGCAAGCCTCTCCTACACGCCTCATTTTTAGCTTCGCAGATTCTTCGTATTCACAATGCAATATGCTGTTATGATTGGATGTATTCATACCAGGAGTAATTGGGGTCGCCGTAGAAGTCGTCAGCGTTTGTTTGGAGATGGAGAACGATAGCCATAGGAGATAGTCACATATTTCAAGATCAGGCGCATAGATCATTGACAGAACCTTTTTGGTTATGAAATAGGAACGCCATGGAACGAAAGCCCTCGACTCTGCAAAAGAGATGGGAGGAACGTCAGGCCTTGGCGCCACAGACCTCTTATCCCCACCAACTGCCGATCACCGCCCGGAAAGTTGAAATCGTGGCGGCGATTAGGAAGCACCAGGTATTGATCATCGCGGGGGAGACAGGCTCCGGAAAGTCGACCCAGATCCCCAAGATGTGCCTTGACGCCGGGCGGGGAATCCGGGGGCTAATCGGTTGCACCCAGCCCCGGCGGGTGGCGGCGATTACGGTCGCCCAGCGCATTGCCGAAGAACTCGGCGAACAGATCGGCCAATCCGTCGCCTACAAGATCCGCTTCGATGAAAAGGCTGGTCTCCATACCTATATCAAGCTGATGACGGACGGCGTGCTCCTCATGGAGGCCCAGGGGGATCGCCTCCTGCGCCGCTATGACACAATCATTGTCGATGAGGCCCATGAACGGAACCTCAATATAGATTTTATCATCGGCATCCTTCGGACGATCCTCCCCCGTCGCCCGGATCTAAAGGTCATCATCACCTCGGCCACCATCGATACGGAGAAATTCTCCCAAGCCTTCAATAAGGCCCCCATCATCCGGATTACCGGGCGTCTCTATCCCGTGGAGGTACGCTACCGGCCCCTGGCCCTCGATGTTGAGGATAACGGCGACAGCGGCTCTTATCTCGACGCCGCGGTGGAGGCGGTAGAGGCCCTGCGGGAGGATCGCGACCAGGGAGACATCCTCATATTCATGCCTACGGAACAGGACATTCGGGAGACCTGCGACCTGCTTGCCGGTCGTTTTAAAAAAGGCATGACAATCCTGCCCATGTTTTCCCGTCTGACCTGGGCGGAGCAGCAGCGGGTTTTCCAGCCCTCGGCGCAGCAAAAGATTGTCGTCGCCACGAACGTGGCGGAGACCTCCATCACCATCCCCAATATCCGTTATGTTGTTGATACGGGCCTCGCGCGGATCGCTCAGTATAACCCCCGGACGCGCACGGCCAGCCTGCCCATTCAGAACATCTCCCAAAGCAGCGCCGATCAGCGGCAAGGACGTTGCGGCCGGGTCCGTAACGGGGTCTGCATACGCCTCTATGCGAAAAACGATTACCTTACCCGCCCACCCTTTACCCCGCCGGAGATCATCCGCGCCAATCTGGCCGGGGTTGTCCTGCGTATGCTTTACCTCGCGATCGGGGATGTTTACACCTTCCCTTTCCTGGATCCCCCGGCCAAGAAACAGCTCGCCGATGCCATAGAGATTCTCAAAGAACTCGGAGCCATCCGGATCGAGGAGAAGCCCGTGCTTACTGATATTGGCCGCTTGATGGCCCGTCTGCCTCTCGACCCGCGCATTGCCAGGATGATTATCGAGGCGATGAAACGAGGCTGCCTTGAAGAAATATTGATCATAACCGCGGCCCTGAGCATCGCCGATCCCCGGGAGCGGCCCCAGGAAAAAGCCGCTCAGGCGGATCAGATGCACGCCCGTTTCCGTGACCCGGCTTCGGACTTTGCCACTTTGCTGCGGATATGGAACGTTTACCACGATGCAAGTGAGAAAGATAAATCTCAGGGCCGGCTGCGAAAATTCTGCCGGGAACATTTTCTATCTTACCGAAGAATGAGGGAATGGCAGGATCTCCATCGCCAGCTCCGGGTCATCGTCGCGGAAGAGATGAGGCTGCGCGGCGCCAATGAGTTAAATCAAGTTAATAACGGGGAAACAATACTTGATGTTGTACGGGAATTTGATCGCGACACTTCCATACCGACGCTGACAAAAGGAAATTCCGGGCTGGGGGAAGATAAATATGCCACCATCCACAAGGCAATTCTGAGCGGCCTCCTTTCCGGTGTCGCCATGAAAAAGGAGAAGAATATCTACAGCGCCCCCAAAGGCAAGGAGGCGATGATCTTTCCCGGTTCCGGATTATTCAAACGCGGGGGCGGCGGGCAATGGATCGTGGCTGCGGAATGGGTGGAGACATCACGACTATACGCACGTACCGTCGCTACAATCGAACCGGAATGGATCGAGGAGGTAGCCGGTCCGTTATGTCGGGTGACCTATTCCGAACCTCACTGGAGCAAAGAACGGGGGGAAGTCCAGGCCTTCTCCCAGGTAAGCCTCTTCGGTCTCTTGATCATCCCCCGGAGAATAGTTTCGTATGGGCGGATCGATCCTGCCACCGCCAACGATATTTTCATTCGTGAAGGGCTCATGCCGGGCTCCATGAAAAGGGAATACCCGTTCCTTCATCACAACGAGGAGGTCATCGAAAAGGTCCGTATCATGGAAAACAAGCTCCGCCGTCAGGGGGTCTTCCTCGACGAAGAGGCCGTTTTCAGTTTTTACCGCCAGCGGCTTCCAAATGTCCATGATGAACGGACCTTCCAGAAATTCATCCGCCAACAGGGAGGCGAAGATTTTCTCCGGATGGAGGAAGAGGATATTCTACTGCAATCACCGGATACCGAGGCTTTGAGCGCCTGGCCTGATGAGACGTTTGTCCATGGGATCCGCATCCCCCTGACTTACCGCTTCACGCCGGGAACACCGGAAGACGGCGTCACCGCCGAAATTCCTGCCTCGATCATTACGGCGATTTCTCCTCATTCCTTCGAAATGGCCGTGCCCGGTTTGCTTCCGGAACAGGTTGATTCCCTGGTCAGGGGACTCCCCAAAATTTACCGCAAGCAATTACCTCCGTTGAAAACAGTGGCGGAGACGCTTATTATGCATCTGACCGGGAATGAGCAGAATCTACCGGTTGTTCTCGGCAGGATTTTGAAGGAGCAATTTGGCGTCACTGTCCCTCCTGCCGTGTGGCCCCTTACGGCGTTGCCCGACCAACTTAAGATGCGCTTTATTGTCGCCGATGAAAATGGTCAAACCCTGGCCAGCAGTCGGGACATCAACAGTTTGCATAAGCAGTTTCTCGGTCAGGTTCAATCGGAAAGCTTCCAAAGGGCCCGCAAAATATGGGAACGTGAAAATATCACCTCTTGGAATTTCGATGACTTGCCTGAATCCATCCCCCTGGGAAATCACGACCAGCCGGCGGGTCTAGCCTTCCCTGCCTTGGAGTATGCGGATGGAAACATAAATTTACGTCTTTTCCCTTCCCTTCCGGATGCCGAGGCCTCCCACCGCTCCGGGGTTGCCGCCCTTTATGAAAAACACTTTGAGAGTGAATTAAAGTATTTGAGGAAAACCTTGGTACCAACGGGAAATCTGAAAAT
>JBAYKV010000156.1:0-7969 GCA_041664405.1 Syntrophales bacterium | reverse complement strand
TTAGGTCTTTGCCGCTCTTGCTTAGATCAATTTTTTTACCTATACTTACTTTTGTCTTCATAAGTCACTCCTCCCTTTAGAGCCATGGCATCATATGGAGCTTTAAATATGCCATAATTTCGACGATCTTTGCCTCAACTGAATAATTGATTCTTAAACAATTCCAAACAGGAGCTCTTTTCACGTTTATGTGGATTCTAATCTTTCTCATGTCCCGTTGGGCTTTAATCATCACCTCCCATGCATCGAGAAAAAGAAATTTATTATGAAGATCCGATATCTGACGGCTTACGAACGCCGGATACTGTGACGCTGCCGCTTATCAGTTCCGGCGGGGCAATATCGAGGGGCTGATAGAACGCCCACACCCGGTCGCCGGTGGTTGCATCCCCAGGAATTCCAACCCCCCCCCGGGGGATGTTACACTCCCCCTATGGGGAAAGTCAGGTCCCCGCAGGGTGCAACGGATTCGACCGCCGTTTTGCCTTTCGTAACTCTTTAATTTAGCAAGATACAGGCCATACCGAGCGGTGATGGCAATATCTCCTGCCCCCTGGGCCAGCATCTGCTCAATAGCCTTGATTACTTCCATGCGATAGGGGGATTTTCAAATGAACTACCCTTCAGCAAGCTTCGGGAAATATGACGAGGGGAGATCGAAATCTGGTCATGTCCACCGATTTTGTTAAGATTTCTGGTTGCGCCCCTTCCAGGATGCTGAAGCGCCAGGCGCAGAACCATTCTTAGGGATGGGCTTCGGGGGGGTAGCCGATGCATTCACAGCGGAAGCGAGAGTCAATGGTCTTCCCAACGCCTATAACGCAGCATAGTCTTTCCTGCCTTGCAAACAGGGATTCATGCCCATAATCCTGCTTGGCAAGGAACGCGACTTTCAGGTCATATGGGGGCGACATTTTGGTCGTAGCATGCAAGCACACAACACTTAAGTTGTTTTTTCTTTTTATTGACGCCTGTTTTGTTCTTGGCCCCAAAAATGACGACCTTTTGTTCATCAGCCCGATGAACTGTATCGCTAACTCGTAAAAACAATTCGTCGTTTAATCTCTCCGGGCGATATTTCTTGAAGCTTGCTTAGTTCCTTACGGTCTTTGCTGCCTCGCAGCCTGCTGCGTCGTGGTTCATTCAGGCATGTAACGATTGTCTCTAAAGAAATCTTTTTTGGTACAACCCTTGCTGATATAAAAATCAAAAGCAGGGGAAAGCCAATCCAAGAGAAAGGAGGAATCGGCGTATGATCGCATCGATGAAACTGATTGATCTGGTAGATAATCACGCGGAAAGAATCGCCGAACAGTGGGCTAAAAACGTGGTCAAAAACCCCATGACGCCTTATTATCAGAAACTGAAGGCGGACAGACTCGTACCCCAGGCGACGAGGTTGTATCACCATTTCCGAAGCTTGTTTATGGAACCGAAACGTGCGGAGGCCTCCGACGGATATTTCTCCAAGTACGCTGAGGAACGATACAGAGAAGGCGTCCCCCTGCACGAAGCGATCTATGCTCTCATCCTGATGAGGCGTCAGATCTGGCTGTATGCAGAGTTTCAGGCCACTTTCTCAACAGCCGTAGAAAAACAGCAGGCCATAGATAGCGTCACCAGAACCATGCTCATGTTCGACTATGCCATGTACTTCATTACGAAAAAATATCGCGAACTGATGAAGCTGGAATGGTTTGAGACGCCCAACACCTGATAAAAACCGTAGAACAAGCCTTCCCTTAGGGGGGCAGCGAAGATAAGGAGGGCAAAGAGCATGTCCGGTTCTCTGAAACTCGTTAATCTTATTGAAACCCACGCCGAGCCCATTGCCCGTCAATGGGCCAGGGACGTGAGAAAAAATCCGCGGACCCCATCCTATCATGGCATCCCGGAGGACAAACTCGTCCCTGTGGGCATGAAGTTCTACGACAACTTCAAACAAATGTTCTTTACCGACAAACCGGCAGATACTTCGCAGCAATATTTTGCCCGGTATGCGGAAGAGCATCACCAAAGGAAAATCCCCCTTAACGAGGCCCTCTATGCCCTGATCATGATGCGTCGCCACATCTGGCTCTACGCAGAGTTCCAGGCGATCTTCATCTCCGCCGTAGAACAGAAACAAGCCGTGGACAGCCTCGTCCGGACCATCCTCATGTTCGACTACGCCATTTTCTTCATCAGCCAGCGTTACCAGGAATTGATCCGGCAAAGTATCGAGGAAAAGCTTGGCGTCGTGAATGTCCTGCGCATGGAAAGTCCCCTTGGGGCAAAGCAGGGGCCGTACAAGACCGCCATCATGATCGCCCTGGTCATCGGCGCCTTTGGTCTGACCTATTATTATCATGCCATGTTGGGCCGGAATATCATTTTCACCCACCTTCTCTACATTCCCATTGTTTTGGCGGGTATCTGGTGGAAGAAAAAAGGCATTCTTGTCGCCGCGTGTTTGGGGGGGTATCTGCTCCTGAGTCACTTGCTTTTTCTTAAGGGCATGCCCTTTACCGATGATATTATCCGGGCAGCGATGTTTCTCGTTATCGGAACCGTCGTGGCCTTCCTGAGTGAAGGGATTACCAGGGCTGAGGAACTCTACAAGCCCGCCAATTAATGACGGAGGATAAAGAATACATGGATACAGCAGCGCAAGTGAATCAGGGAACAGTCGTCTCCATCCGGGGGAGTGTCATTGATGCCCGCTTCTCTTCGGGGTCTCTCCCCGACATCGGAAATGTCCTTTTGGCCGGGGACGACAGCCGGACGCGCATCGAAGTGATGGTCCAGCTCAACGCGGAAACCGTCCGGGGGATCTCCCTGATGCCGACCCAGGGACTGGCCCGGGGGTCCACCATCACGGATACGGGACAGCCGTTCATGATTCCCGTCGGGAAAGGGCTATTGGGCCGTGTTTTCAACGTTTTCGGTGAACCGATTGACAACATTGAAGCGCCGCAGACCGCTGAAACCCGATCTATCCGCGGGGTTCATGTCCCCATCACCCAGCAGTCAACCGAATCGGAAATTTTCGATACGGGCATCAAGGCCGTGGATATCCTCTGCCCTTTGGAGCGGGGCGGCAAGGCCGGACTTTTCGGCGGGGCCGGCGTGGGCAAGACGGTTCTCCTCACGGAGATGATCCATAATATGGTGGGACACCATCACGGCATCAGTATCTTCTGCGGCGTCGGGGAACGATGCCGGGAGGGGGAGGAACTCTACCGCGAAATGAAGGAGGCCGGCGTCCTGCCCAATACCGTCATGGTTTTTGGACAGATGAACGAACCGCCCGGGGCGAGATTCCGGGTCGGTCACACGGGCCTCACTATGGCCGAATATTTTCGCGACGACGAACGGCAGGACGTCCTCCTTCTCATTGACAATATCTTCCGTTTCATCCAGGCCGGCCAGGAGGTCTCGGGGCTTATGGGACTTCTCCCCTCCCGCCTCGGTTATCAGCCCACCCTGGCCTCCGACCTGGCGGCGCTGGAAGAGCGGATCTGCAATACCACTACGGGGGCCATCACCTCCATCCAGGCCGTTTACGTTCCCGCCGATGATTTCACAGACCCCTCGGCATCCCATACCTTCAGCCATCTGACGGCTTCCATCGTTTTGTCCCGGAAGCGGGCCAGCGAAGGATTTTATCCGGCCATCGACCTCCTCCAGTCGGGCTCCAAGATGCTCATGCCCACCATCGCCGGAGAGCGCCACTACCGGATCGCCCAGGAAATCCGCAAAAATTTGACTGTCTACGAAGAGCTGAAGGACATCATCGCCATGCTGGGCATCAACGAGCTGTCCCGGGAGGACCAGCGAACAGTATATCGTGCCCGCCGTCTGGAGCGTTTCTTTACCCAGCCTTTCTACGTCACCCAGCAGTTCATCGGCAAAGAAGGGAAAGTGGTACCCCTTCAGGACGCCTTGGACGGGTGCGAGCGGATACTCAACGATGAATTCGCCGACTATCCCGAGAGCTCCCTCTACATGATCGGCACGATTGACGAGGCAGTGAAAGAAGATAGCAAGTGAACTTTTGAGAACGAAATCTGTTTCCTGAAGGAAAAGGTAATTTTTGAACATCAGGATGAGGACATAAACACATGAACATGAAAGTCCTGCTCCCCGCTGAGATATTTTTGACCGCAGAGGTAACCAAAGTGGTGGCCGAAGCGGAAAACGGGTTTTTCTGCCTGATGCCCCAGCACGTTGATTTCACGGCGGCCCTCGTCCCCGGGGTATTTTCCTATACCACCCAGGCAGGGGAGGATAACTACTTGGCCGTTGATGTCGGCACCATTATCAAGAGAGGGTCCGACATCCTGGTATCCACCCGCAACGCCTTCCGTGGTCCGGAACTCGGTCATTTGAAAGAGGTCGTTGTCATGCAATTCCGGGAGATTGACGAGCGGGAAAAGAAGGCCCGTACTGCCGCGGCTAGACTGGAAGTAGACCTCCTGCGCCGCTTCATGGAGTTAAGAGAACATGTCTGAAGAACATCTGACCCCGAGAGAAAGGCTCCGCAGGCAGGCCGAAGATTTCACGAAAAAGGTCGGCGTCAAGGAGGCGAGGAAAATCAAAGGAAAATCCCAGAAGGACGAGGGCATCTGGTTCGGTCTGGGCGTCTTCGGCATCGTGGGCTGGTCCGTCGTCATCCCTACCCTGATCGGGACGGCCATCGGGGTCTGGATCGACGGGGCCTGGCCGAGCCGCTTTTCCTGGACCCTGATGCTGATGATCATGGGGGTGGCCTTGGGTTGCCTCAATGCCTGGTACTGGGTGAAGAAGGCCCGGGAGAACATCATCAACGACTGAATGAAAGGATTAATACATGGTTTCCGCCATAACACTGCTCGTTTCATTTATCCTCGGGAGCCTGATCGGCCTGCTCTACTTCTCCGGACTCTGGCAGACAGTGCAGCGCCTTCCCGACGCGCGAAACCCCATTCGGATCCTTTTGTACAGTTATATGGGGCGGATGACCCTTACATTAGGAGGTTTTTACGTCATCATGGACGGCGCCTGGGAGCGGCTGGCGGCCGCCATGATGGGCTTTTTGATCTTCCGGGCCTTGCTGGTCCGACGTTTCGGACGGGTTCCCGGCCCTTCTCCTAAAGGAGCGATATTATGGAAGTCGTAGCCATTAACCAGATCAGTCCCGACCAGGTCATCCTCTTCTCGTGGTGGTTCGTCACCATCAGCGCCACCCTTGTTTATACCTGGTTGGTCATGGGGGTCCTGGTTATCGGATCCATACTTATTACGGGGAACCTGTCATCAGACCCGACCATGACCCGCTGGCAGAGTGTTCTGGAAGTCCTCGTCGAAACAATCCGCTCGGAGATCCGGGATGTCGTCAAGGATGGCGTGGATACCTATTTCCCCTTTATCGGCACCCTTTTTCTTTTTATCCTTTTCTCCAACCTTTTCACCTTCATCCCGGGATACGTCGCCCCGACATCGTCCCTCACGACCACATCGGCCCTGGCCATCATGGTCTTTTTTGCCGTCCCGATCTACGGGATCTCCAAACAGGGGATACTTGAATATCTCAAGGAATATTTTCGCCCCACCTTTATCTTTTTCCCCTTTCACGTCATGGGCGAATTTTCCCGGACCCTGGCCCTGGCCGTCCGGCTTTTCGGCAATCTCATGAGCCACGAGAAGGTCATTGCCATCCTGCTTGCCGTTACGCCCCTGTTCTTCCCGGTGGTAATGCAGGTCCTCGGCCTCCTCATCGGCATCATCCAGGCCTATATATTCGCGGTACTGACCATAGTTTACATTGCGTCTGCCACGCAGTCGCATGAAGAAGCGGAACCCAAAATCAAGGAACTTAATTTAACAGACCATTAAGAGCATACAAAGAAAAGGAGGACACGACAAATGGACAGCGTGAGCATTGTTGCGATGGCATCTATTATTACGGCGGGTATCTGTATGGGGATTGGCGCCATCGGACCCGGGCTTGGACAGGGCCGGGCAGTCCAGGGCGCCTTGACTTCGATTGCCCAGCAGCCTGATGAGCGGAACTCTCTGACGAGAACCCTTTTTGTGGGTCTCGCCATGATTGAATCCATCGCCATCTACTGCTTCGTCATTTCCATGATCCTGGTGTTCGCCAATCCATTCTGGGCTTACGTCATCAAGAAAGCGGGGGGATAATCCATGCATATCGACTGGTTTGTCTTTTTCTCCCAGATCGTCAATTTCCTGATCCTCCTGTTTCTCCTGAAGAAATTCCTCTACGGGCGGATCATCGGGGCCATAGACGCCCGGAAAGCGAAGATCGGCGCCCTCTTTACGGAGGCCGAGCAATCCCGCCTGGATGCCCGGACGGCGGCAGCGGACTGCGAGAGGAAGCGCCAGGACCTGGAGGAACGCTACGAGCAATCACTCAATGAGGCCCGCAAGGAGGCCGAGTCCTACCGGGAACGTCTTATGGAGAAGGCCCGCGAGGAGGTCGATTACCTCAAGATGCGATGGACGGAGGCCCTGAGGGCAGAGCGAAACAACTTCCTCCACGAACTCCGGCAGCTTGCGGGACGGCAGATCTACGCTGCTACCCGGCGGGTCCTCAAGGATCTGGCCGATCTCAATATCGAGGAGCGGATCGTAGAGGTACTCTTGGCCCGCATTGCTTCCATGGACGAAAACGAGCGGGGCAAATTCCGGGGGCCCGCCCGGGAGGGAGGGATAATAACCGTCACCTGCGCCTTTGACATCCCCCCGGCAACGCAGGCGAGACTGAATAAAACTCTGCACCGCTACCTGTCAGAAGATATGGAAGTGGACTATTTGAGATCAGATGATATCCTTTCCGGTTGCGAATTGCGGTCCGACGGGCACAAGATATCATGGAGCATGAAGGATTACCTCGATACCATCGAGGAGCGATTCTACTCCGCCCTTTACGAGGAAGCGCAAGAACGGACATAGGGGGCATAGGACCCTTAAGAGTCGATGAAGGGAGAGCGCAGCAGGGAGAGAATTTTACATAAACGGAAATGGTAGGGCGGATGAAGCTGAGCGCATCCTCCAATTGCCGTCAAGGAGAAAAGACCATGAAGGATATTGTATCGGAAAAGGAGGAATTGAAGGTGTTTCTGGACGGCACCTTCCGAACCATGGATAACGTCCTTTCCCAGCATGAAGCCGAGCTGCGGGACCGTGAGGTGGGCATCGTCAATTACGTCGGTTACGGGATCGTCCGGGTCAGCGGCCTGCCGAATATCCGGGCCGACGAGGTAGTTCTCTTTCCCGGTAATCTTCAGGGACTGGTCTTCAATATCGATCCGGAGGAGATCGGCGTCATTCTCCTGGGGCCCAGTGAGCACTTAGGGGCCGGGAATGAGGTCAGGCGCACCGACAGGATTCTCGATGTCCCCGTCGGAGAAGCCCTCATCGGCCGGGTGGTTGACGCCCTGGGGCGTCCCCTGGACGACGGGGGGGAAATCCGGTCGGTAAAGCGGTTGGCAGTGGAGCGGGAGGCCCCGCCCGTAATGGCCCGGGACCCCGTCACGGTTCCCCTTCAGACAGGCATCAAGGTAATCGACGCCCTATTTCCCATCGGTCAGGGACAGCGGGAACTTATCGTCGGCGACCGCCAGACGGGAAAAACAGCCATCGCCATCGACACCATCATCAACCAGGCGGACAAAAACGTCCTCTGCATCTACTGCACCGTGGGGAAAAAGGCATCCGATGTGGCCAAACTCATCGCCGACCTGAAACAGTATAACACCATGAGCTATGTAACGGTCGTGGTCGCCACCGGCGACGAGCCCCCGGGGCTCCAGTTCATTGCCCCCTACGCCGCCACCTCCATGGCTGAATATTTCATGTCCAACGGGCGTGATGTCCTAATAATTTACGATGACCTTACCTATCATGCCCGGGCCTACCGGGAGCTGTCCCTGCTGCTCCGGCGCCCGCCGGGCCGCGAGGCCTTCCCCGGGGACATCTTCTA
>JBAYKV010000155.1:0-7989 GCA_041664405.1 Syntrophales bacterium | reverse complement strand
CCTTCCATTCCGTTTTAAGCGCCATGGATCATTCCTCCTGTGTATCGCTTTTCATTCCAGAGATAGTCAAAGACATGGCATTCCTGAAACAGGTCATCCACCGATGTGAGGACATCACGAATAAAGCGGGTGTCATTAAGATCCGACATGATTTTGAATGGTCTGTCGATGACCACCATAGCGTCTTCAACCATTACCGCTCTCAGGATCATGACGCAGAACCGCTGCTCCTCTAAAAGTACGGGATTTCTCTTCTCAGCGATACCTTCCAGATGCATCTTCATTAAACGCATTTTGGCAATATCTTCCGCCTCGCGAACCGACAGGCGCCCGTGATACTGCTTGATCAAGGCGATGTTGCTCAGCACGCTGAGATTGGATATCAGGGGGGCATCCAGAGAGACCAGACCCAGGCGGTGTTTTTCCTGCACCATTATTTCGAAAAGCTCCTTGTTCAGCAGTTCTTCGCTGCTGTACAGCCTTAAATTAATTTTTTGATCAATGACATGACGATTAATGAGACCACCTCGATAATCATAATAGCAATAAAAACATTGACCATGCCATGGAGGACGGAGACGGGAATGCTGGTCAGCTCATCTGTGGCACGCAGGCCGTAACGGATAGGGATCATGACAATGAAAAATCCCATGGTCGCACATTTAACCAGCATCACGATGAGATCGGAAAAATTTGCCGATACCAGAAGAACCGTCACATAGTCGTTAATACTCATATCAAATAATAAAGCCGAAAAGATCAGTCCACTGGCAAGAACAATAATGGAAAACAGCCAACTAAGCAACACGATCGAAAGGATGCCGCTGAGAATACGCGGCAGGAATAGATAATCTATCACATCGATCCGAAAGACATGCAGGGTGTTCAGCTCTTTATTAACCTTCATGACGGCTATTTCCGCATTGATGGCCGAGCTTGAACGCAGGGCAATAAGAAGGACCGTGATAAAGGGAGCACATTCCGTGACCACAAAACCCATGAGCAACTGGCCGAAATAGTAAAACAGACCCAGGTGGATCAGATACTGGCCGATGATACCGATAACAATTGCCCCAAAAATTACCGCTACGGCTAGAAACAGAGGCAGGATCTGGACGGAGGTGAAATAGATTTGATTGATCAGGACCTTGCGTACCGCGCTGTTATAAGCCCGGACATCAAACATTCTGGACAGGATTCTGAAGGCAAAAGCAAGGGTGTCCAGAGAAGCGCGGACGGCATGCAGGCCTGATCTGCCGATTTGTTCGATGGCTGTCGTCATTGCTGTTTCCAGTTTTTATATCGCCCCTTGAGGCAAGTAATGCTTCCGATTTCATTCCTTATACCATGTTTGCGAAACAGGCCTCAAGGAGGATTATTTTGTCAACACCAGAAGAAAAAATGGTCCCGGGGCCACTTGAATGATCGTATCACTGAATCCGGCCCTTCCGGCAATGGTTTTTAATTCCGAAGCAGTATAACTCTTCCCGAAAACGACATTTCTCAGTATCCACCGCATCAGGGCGCCCCATATGTACCATGCCCGGTAATTTTCTGAAAAGGCAAGGAGCTCCTCCGGAGACGCGGATCTGTCAGCCTCGGAGATAAAGGCTTGTCCCCGGGGACGAAGGACACGCCTGATCTCGGATAGCCCCTGGGCCGGATCGGGCCAGTGTTTAATGGAATTGATGCTTACAACCCTGTCGAAGGAAGCCTCCAAAAAGGGAAGCGCCATGGCGTTACCCTGCTGGAAGGCACAATTGAGAACCTGCTCTTTCCTTTTTAGCCGATTCGCAGCCCGCACCTGCCTCAGGGCATAATCGATTCCGACCACGGCGGCATCCGGATTCGCCTTCGCCAGACGAAGACTCACCACTCCCCCACCCGCACCAACATCGAGAATCCTGGTAAGGGCGCCTTTGCCCGCAAGACTGATCACAGCATCAAAATAATCCGCTGCGGCCTTGAAAATCAAGCGATTGTAAACCGGTCCCTGAAAGAGATTCCAAGCCCATGCCGAGTCATGAATCCGCTTCAGGAAACCTTTATTACCTGGTGCGATGGCGCGCCCCCCTTTCCCATGATGCCATGTCCCGTTCTCTTTTTTCTGTATCGCCCATGTTGCAGCGGATATTCGTGCCTGAAAATGCAATCGCTCTTCTTTGAATTATCTATGTTGTTTTATTTCGCTCTGTCAAGGGTCTTTTATCTGATCTTTTCTTTGATCACTTCTTGACGGCACGGATAAACGTCCCTATATTCAGACAATAAACGCCTTAGGAGAAACTCATGAAGATATGTCGATGTCTTACGGAAGATGGTCAGATCCACTATGGTTTGCACAGTTCCGAAACCTACGGGACAATGCAGATTCTTGAGGGAGACATCTTTACCTCTCTCAAACCTACGGACAAATATTTGAAGATCTTAGCATATTTGCCCCCGATGGCGCCGCCGAACATTTTCGCCCTTGGATTCAGTTATCGCAAACATGCCGATGAAATAGGGACAGATGTATCTCCCTATCCGGTAGTCTTCATAAAGGCGAACACGAGTCTTACCGGGCACGATACCAATATCTTACTTCCAGTCGCAGGACCTGATCACGTAGATTACGAAGGAGAACTTGCCGTAATTATCGGAAAGGCGGGGAAGAACATCAAGGTGACGGAAGCAATGAATTATGTCCTCGGTTACACCTGTGCAAATGATATCAGCGCTCGGGACTGGCAATTTGAAAAACAGAAAGGGCAGTGGACCAGAGGAAAAGGCTTTGACACTTTTTGCCCTTTAGGTCCTTGTCTCATCACCAGAGATGAGATTCCGGATCCGAACCGCCTCAGCATCAAAACGATGATCAATGAAACGGTCGTCCAGGATGCCAGCACAGCCAGCATGATTTATGATATCGCCACCATCGTAAGCGATTTGAGTCATTCCCTGACATTGCTGCCGGGGACAGTGATTCTGACCGGAACACCTGAAGGCGTGGGCTTTACAAGGCAACCCCCTCTCTTCCTCAGGGAAGGCGATCGTGTAACCGTCACAATCGAAGGTATCGGAACTTTGATAAATGGGGTACAGAGAGAACCACTTTAATACATGTTCATAAACATTGAAATTTCTCGGGATGTGTGATAGGGCGCTGCCCATAATAACGAACCAGCGGATGATGTTTTCGTGATCGCACTGTTGTAAATCATAAATAATTTGGAGGATGCATTCAATCCATGGAATACAAGAACCGTAAGACCTTTTTCATGTTTCTCCTGGCCTGCCTGATCGGCTTTTTCATCGTCTCCGTTGTGGAAGTGCTCCGCTCCTCTTTCCTCGTGCCGACCGGGACGGATGTGCAAACGGCCTCGGCAGTGTCACCGGACGATAGCGCCAGAACACCAGGGTCATTTGCAGATCTTGCCGAGAAGGTCAAACCGTCTGTCGTCAACATCGGTACCACAAAAGTAGTAAGGGGAGGCACGCGTGCGCCTTTTGATCGTTATTTCGGCGACGAATTCTTTGACAGGTTCTTCGGAGACGCACCGCGCCGGGAATTCAAGCAACAAAGTCTCGGTTCCGGTTTCATTATCAGTTCCGACGGTTACATATTTACAAATAATCATGTTGTGGAACATGCGGATAAAATCCTCGTCAAATTGTCTGACGGCAGAGAGTACGAAGCGAAGATCATTGGCAAAGATGCGAAAACAGATATCGCCCTGATCAAGATCAAACCCAGCGAGAGCCTCCCCGTTGCGGAAATTGGTGATTCCGATAAACTCCGCGTCGGGGACTGGGTACTGGCAATCGGCAATCCCTTTGGTCTCGAACAGACAGTAACGGCGGGCATTGTCAGCGCCAAAGGCCGGGTCATCGGGGCCGGTCCATATGATAATTTTATCCAGACCGACGCCTCCATCAACCCGGGTAACAGCGGCGGACCACTTTTCAATATGGAAGGAAAGGTGATCGGCATCAACACCGCTATTGTCGCCCAGGGACAGGGCATCGGTTTTGCTATACCCATCAGCATGGCAAAAAACATCCTCCCCGATTTGAAATCCAAGGGAAAGGTATCAAGAGGATGGATGGGCGTTTCTGTGCAGGATATTACTGAAGAAATGGCCAAATCGCTCCAGTTGAAGGATCGCAGAGGCGCCATTGTCTCTGAAGTATTCAAGGGAGATCCGGCGGAACGCGCCGGAATCAGAGCCGGCGACATAGTTACGGAAATTAGCGGCAAAAAGATAAAAGACACCCACGAATTACTGCTCTCCATCGCTTCTTTCCATGTGGGGGACAAAGTCAGTATCAAAGTTGTCCGTGACGGCAGGGAAATGATCTTCCAGGTAACTGTTGTCGAGCGGAAGGATCGGCCCGAAGTAGCAGCCGCGAGGGGGGGTGCCTATGAACAATTTGGTCTTGCCGTCGAGGATATTACACCGGAAATCGCCCGTTATTTAGGAATTCCCAAGAAAACGGGGATCATTGTCGTCCGTGTGCAGAGCGGCAGCCCTGCCGATGAGATGGGTATTCAACCTCAAGATATTATCCTTCAGGTCAACAAGACCAAGATTGCCTCCGTGAAAGAGTATGTGAGCGAGGTCAGCAAAAAAGCAAGCAAGGGCGGCATCATGCTTCTGATCAAGAGGGGACAGGCTACCTTCTTTGTGGCTCTGCGCAAATAGAAGGCCTTTCCTTATTGCCTTTAAGAGCTCATTATTGAAACGTACGCAAAAAGACACCACCGCCGTCACCTCGACAAAAGCCGGGAATCATGAACATAATGCCGGATTATGAACATAAAACTTCGTTTTCCGGAACAGGCCTGAAGCGTACCCGATACGGGGTCCGGAATGACGAAACCGGCTTTTTTCTAACTTTTGTGAAGCCGTCATTATTCATCTTCCCGCTGATATGATTAAGAGGGAAAAGCAGACCGCTCAGTGGGTCATCGCGGCCTACCAAGCCCTGAATGACCACTTCGGAAACCTCCACTGGTGGCCGGGAGATTCTCCCCTGGAGGTCATCGTCGGGGCCATCCTGACCCAGAATACAGCCTGGCAAAACGTGGAAAAAGCCATCGCCAACCTGAAAGCAGCGAGCCTGCTTTCTACGGAGGCACTACTGGCGATGCCGGAGTCCGATCTTGCCGAATTGATCCGACCTTCCGGATATTACAATGTCAAGGCCCGTCGGCTAAAATCCTTCTTCACCTTTCTGCAAGATTGTTTTCATGGGAACCTGGACGTCATGCTTGGAGAAGAAACCCGAACTCTTCGCGAAAAACTGTTACAGGTCAAAGGCATTGGCGAAGAGACAGCCGACAGTATGCTCCTCTATGCGGGAGGGAAACCGGTCTTTGTTGTGGACGCATACACCCGCAGAATACTGATGCGGCATGGAGTTATCAGGGAAAAGCTTGCTTACGGGGAGATACAGCGTCTCTTCATGGAGCATCTCCCCCATGACGCCCCTCTGTACAATCAATACCACGCCCTGCTGGTCAACACCGGCAAAAACTACTGCAGCAAGAAGAAATCACGGTGCCAGACGTGCCCCCTGAACCATCTCGACAAGTTGCAAGTATCAGGAATATCTAGACAATAGCAATTTGTTTCACGTGAAACAACGTACTGTCTCACTCCGCGTCGGACAGATCCCGCACCACCGGGGGTTGGTTCTGTCCGGCGCGGAGTCCCTACGCCAGCATGCCCCCGTCCACTGGTATACAGGCCCCCGTCGTATAGGATGCGGCATCGGAGACGAGATAGAGGACAAGTCCCGCCATTTCCTCCGGTTGGCCAGCACGGTTCAGGGGTATCATGGGGAGGATGATCTTCATGATCTCAGGACTCTGGATCATGAGGGCGGAAAATTTCGTGTCCGTCAGACCGGGGAGAATGGCATTTACCCGGATATTGAAAGGCGCCAGTTCCTTCGCAAAAGACTGGGTCATGGAGATGATGCCTGCCTTGGTTATGGAATAGATCCCCTGGAAGGGCGCGGGCCGGATGCCATTGACAGAGGCAACATTGACGATGACCCCGCCGCCTTGTTCCTTCATCATTTTTGCCGCCTGCTGGCTCATGAAAAAATATCCCTTCAGATTGACGTCCACCGTCTTGTCCCAGGCCTTCTCATCGACACTGAGAACATCGCCAAAGAAGGGGTTTGTCCCCGCGTTGTTTACCAGTATATCCAGCTTGCCGTATTCGCCCTTGATCTGGTCGAATAGTTGTCCGATCTGGTCCATTTCACCCAAGTGACAGGCAATAGCAGCGGCGCTCCCTCCCCCGGCCACAATCTCTTCTGCGACCCTTTTCGGACCCTCTACCCGCCGCGCCGTTAAGATTACCTTGGCCCCATGCTCGGCAAGTGTTTTGGCTATAGCCTCCCCGATGCCACGACTGGCCCCCGTTACCAGAGCAGTTCGACCCGCCAGAGAAAATATGTCCCTTTTCATTACTCCTCCTTCTCAACGTTAAGGAAACTCCCCGCTACAAGCAGCGGGGTACCATAACGGATTATTTTTTTATCTTCGCAAACGGCGAATCAGTTGTTTTTCGCCGTTCCGAGATTGAATTTAAAATCTGGTAATTGATCATGATCAGATACAAACTAACGAGCAGCGAAAAAGATTTTTGCGCCGTAGGGAAGCCATTTTCCAAGGTCCTATAGCAACTATATTTCCCCCGTCTTCATGACCTGCTGCGCCTTTTTTTCCAGGACATGGACGGCAAATATCAGCATTCCGAATCTCTTATCCTTCGTCTGTCCGTGATAGAAACGATAATATATCTGCTGGGCGATCACAGCAAGGCGAAATAACCCGAAGGCGTAGTAAAAATCAATGTTCCCTTCCAACAGCCCCATCTTTGCGCAGTAAGTGCCGATTACCTCTCTTCTCGTCATCATCCCGTCCAGATGGGTTGGAATCAAACGGATCGCCTGCATCTCCTCGGGATCATCGCTGTTGATCCAATATGCCAGGGCCCCCCCGAGATCCATGAGGGGATCGCCGATGGTGGCCATCTCCCAATCCAGGACGCCGATGATTCGCAAGGGATCTTCCGGAGCAAGGACGATGTTGTCAAAGCGGTAATCATTGTGAATCACTGCGGGCGCTGGTGATGTTCCCGGCATCCGTTCCTGAAGCCAAGCCATGACCGTTTCGCAATCAGGGGCATCCGGCGTGCGGGCCCCTCGATAGCGTTTCGACCAACCTTCCACCTGTCTGCTTACATATCCCTCCGGTCTCCCCAGCTCCGTCAACGCTGTGTCTCTGTAATTGACATGATGCAGCTCGACAAAAACATCGATGAGCCGTTCGCAAAGCATTCGAGCCTCTTCTTTAGACAGGGTCATGCCTTGGGGCAGTTCCTTGCGAGGAATGACCCCTTTCAATCTTTCCATAACGTAGAACGGACATCCAATAACAGATTCATCCTCCGTATATGTGAAGGCCTCCGGACAGTATGGAAAATAGGGCCGCAACGCCTTCAGGACCCGATATTCCCGCCCCATGTCATGGGCAGTTCGTACCTTCCTGCCGAATGGCGGCCGTCTCAGGACAAATTCGCGATCTCTGGAAGTGATTAAATACGTAAGGTTCGAATGTCCGCTTGGAAACTGGGTGATAGAAATCTCTCCAGATATGCCGGGAATGGCGTCCTGCAAGTAATTCTCAATCCGGCCGAGTTCCAGCTCTTCCCCCTCCCGCACAGGTTTGGCAGTGTCAATAAAGTTCATTTTACTCCTCTCTAACCTTTATCCCATTCCGCCTTTCTGCCTCATGATCCGTTTGGCGACGGACATCTTGTGGACTTCATCGGCGCCGTCATAAATCCGCGCCGCCCGTTCATGGCGATAGAAAAATGCGATGATCGTGTCATCCGTCATGCCCAGACCTCCGTGGACCTGTAGGGCACGATCTATTACTTTCTGGAGGACATCGGCCACATAAAACTTGATTAGTGATATATCGTCTCT
>JBAYKV010000154.1:0-8038 GCA_041664405.1 Syntrophales bacterium | reverse complement strand
CGTCGATCCGCTATGACGGCAAGTCCATCCAGTTTGTCGCCTCCGACCTGATCTCCAAACGGACGGGAACGGCCTTCTACTGGCTCGTATTCTTCCTCCTCGTCCTCGTCGTCGCGGCCTTCGGCACGGTTATCTCCGGAATGTTCGCCAAGACGCCGGAAATCGCCGCGGCCTCCATCTACGTGACCTTCGTGGCCATGATCCTCGGGTATCTCATCTATGAAATGAAGATGAACTTAGTCGGGGCGACCGTGATCGGGATTGTCATGATGGCCGCCGCCATCTGGGCGGGGACGATTTTTCCCGTGCAGGCAAGCTTCGAGGTCTGGCTGGTCGTCCTCTTTTTCTACATCATCATCGCCGCTTCCATACCCGTCAATATCCTCCTGCAGCCCCGGGATTATCTCAATTCCTGGCTCCTCTACTTCGGGATTTTTGTCGGCTTTGCCGCTGCCTTCTTCACCTTTAGGGGCGTGGAGATCCCCATGATGACCGATTTCGCGCCGATCCTGATCGGCGGGAAACCGACCCCCTTCTGGCCGGCCATTCCCCTGATCGTCGCCTGCGGGTCTCTCTCGGGATTCCACTCCCTCGTCGCCTCGGGGACGTCATCCAAGCAGATCGCCAAGGAATCTGACGGCCTCTTTATCGGGTACGGGGCCATGTTCACCGAAGGATTCCTCTCCACGATCGTCATCTGCGGCATCGCCGGTTTCGGCTTTACCGCCCTTCAGAACGCCCATGCCGCCGCTATGGCCGCCCAGGCGGCAGCAGCCGCCAAAGCCGCAGCCGCGGGTGCAGCCGGAGCTGTAGCCGGTGCCGGAGGCGTGGCCGCCGCGGCCAAGGCGACCGTCGCCCCCTTCACCCTCACCCTCGATAACTGGGGGGCCATGTTCACCAAGACCTCGGAGGCCCTGAAGCTCTCCCAGGCCAACCTGGTCGTCCAAACCTATTCGGATATGGTGGCGGCAAGCTTCCTCTCCTTCATTCCCGTGAAGATCGTCAAGGCTATCTGCGGGCTATGGATCTCCGCCTTCGCCCTGACGACCTTAGACACGACCAACCGGATCGCCCGGTACTGCGTTGTGGAGATGCTCGCCCCGGTAAAGGACAAAATCGAGGGCCTCTACAACATCCTCACAAACCGCTGGATCGCTTCGATGATTCCGGCCGTCCTCGGCATCTATCTGGCCTGGAGCAAGCAATTTACTATCGTCTGGCCGTCCTTCGGGGCCGCCAACCAGCTTATCGCCTCCATCGCCCTGATGACGGGGGCCGCCTATGTGGCCAAGAAGCTCAAGTCCAACTTCGCCATCATGGCGATAGTTCCCGCCTGGTTCCTATGGGTCACGGTGACGGCGGCGATCATCTGGTTCATGATCGTGGTCATGCCGGCCAATATCGCCAAGGCCCCTGGCCAGGGCTGGACGGTCCAGATTATCATGGGGATCATGCTCATCATGAACGTCATCTTCATCGTGGACTTTGTGAAATCGCGGAAAAAAGAGTAACGTCAAGCGATTGTAAGGATATTTCCCTCTTGATGTTGTTAAGCTAACTACCTTTTCACTTGTCCTCCCCTTCCAACGGGAGGACAAGTGAGAGGACCAGGAAAAGGGGGACGGATTTCAAATCTGTCCCTAAATATTGGTGCCTCAGCAAAAAGTCGCCAGTGCTGTCACCCCGGCGAAAGCCGGGGTCCAGACGCCGCCCCGGTAAAACCGGGAAGCATGAACAATATCCTGGATTCCGGATCGAGTCCGGAATGACAAGAATTTAGCGTTTCAGCTTTTTTGCGAGTTTGCCATTTTTGTATTTTCCACTCCCCTCCAAGGGGAGGTTAGAGCCTGCCCCGTACTTGATACGGGGGTGGGGATGGGGTTAAGGTGGAAATGGCTGCTTCGTTTCTCGGTTATTGCCGGCAGATCATGACGGACATGGGCACGGCCCAGCGGGAGAGCCTCGTTTCCCTGACCTGCCTGGAGGTGCAGGAACTGGAAAACATCTTCGCCCTTCTCCTCATGGGATCTTTTATCGGCCTCCCCGCCCCGCCGACCTTTCTGTCCGTCGAACTCCTGCCCTTCATGGAACGAGAAATGAGAATCCTCCACCGGCGGGCCGAAGACGCCCATGACATGCTTGCCGAGATCATGGGCACCCTCGGAATCGATTGATGCGGATCCTTTTTTTCACCGGCAAGGGGGGGGTGGGAAAGTCCACCATCGCGGCGGCGGCGGCTTGGCAGCTTGCCCGGCGGCACCGGGTCCTCATCGTTTCCCTCGACCCGGCCCACAACCTGGGAGACATTTTCAACGTCAGCCTGAAAAACAGGCGCAAGCGTTTCAGCCCCAATCTCTATCTCCAGGAGGTGGACCTCCGGCAGATGGCCCGGGCCTACCTTGAGAAGGAAACAACTGTTCTTTCAGATACCTATAGTTACCTGAAGGCCCTGAATCTCGATCACTATTTCTCTGTCCTCAAATATTCACCGGGGATCGAGGAATACGCCCTCCTGACCAGCATCGAAAAGGCGATCCGGGAGGATACGGATTTTGACTACCTCCTCTTCGATACGCCGCCGACGGGTCTGACCTTGCGGTTTTTGGCCCTCCCCCAGGTGACGGCGACGTGGATCGAACGCCTCACCGCCATTCGCCGGCAGATTCTGGAGAAGCGCTACACGATCCAGAAGATCCGCCGTCCGTTAAAGGTTGGGGAAGTAAAAAATGAGGTCCGCCTGGGCTACGACGAGACGGACGACGATATCTTGAACCGCCTGCTGGTCCTGAAGGAGAACTACGGCAAGCTCACCGCCGTCTTGCAGGGAGAAACCTGCGGGATTGTCCTCGTCTTCAACCCGGATCTTTTGTCGCTCCGGGAGTCGGAACGTCTCATCGAAGGTCTAAAAGACCTGAAGCTCCCCCTGCGGTTTTTAGTCCAGAACAAGGTTACCGAAGAGAACCACGCCATCGCGGATCAAGTGGCCGGGGCGTTGCAGAAGACATCCGGACACAAAGGCCCGGTCCGATATGTCGCCCTCGACCGGGACATCGCCCTGAAAGGGGCTGATTTGTACAACATTTCAGAAGACTTGAGGTCTGATCTTGAATTTTGATTTTTTCCCATACGAACACTTAGCAAAAGAGCCCCTGTTTTTTCTCTTCATCGCCTTCTCCGCTTTACTTGGCTACGGTTTTTTCTGGGGCAAAAGGATCAATCACCGCCTGTTCATGTCTGCCTTTGCGGACCTGGTCAGCGTCGTTAAGCCCGTGGATCAAACCTTCACCAACATCGGCGGGCTCATCGGCTACCACGCCACCCTCACCCCGCCCAAGCAGGAGCCTATCTCCCAAGTGGACGCCACGATTACTTTCCTGCCCCGTCATTCCTGGCTGTGGATGCCCATCTCCATGCTGATCCGCAAATACGACCGCCTCTTCATCACCATCCATTTCCGCCGGGCGCCCATTGCCGAGGGGCACCTCATTGAAAAGGGCTACGCCGGCTTCCGGGGACCTAAGATCACCAACGCCGAGAGGCTGCAACAGGAAAACATCAAATGGGGGGCCTATGACTTCATCCTCTATTTCGGAAGTGAACCGATCCGGCAGAAGCTCCGGCAAATCGTCAACCGGCAGGCCGATCCGGGCACGGTCCGCCATATCGCCGTCGTCCCGGAGCAGCAAAAGGGCTTCATCTTTATGATTCCGAAAAAGGGGAACGTGGCAACATGCCTGTCCCCCATCTACCAGTGGCTGCCGTCACTGTTGAAACAGGAAGGAAAGGGGAAATGACAAAACATTTAGTTTATTTATTTACGGTATGTTTAACTATGACAACGCTTGTTGCCGGTTGCGGCGAATCAGGCAAGCAAACGCCGACGGGATCGGCTCCGAAACAGGAAGCCTCTGCACCCCAGGCAACCGGGCCAAGCGCGGCAACACCCGGCGCCCCCGGGGCGGTGAAACAACAGCAGTCCTGCTACGATATCGGCTTCAAGACGGGACGCTGCGCCGCCAAGAGCATGAGCAACCTGCCTTGCGAACCCGGCGAGGATATTCCCATGCCGGCGGAGTGCAAAGGAAAACCGGAGACGGAAAAAGGTCTCACCGAGGGTCGGAAGTCCGTTTATTAGGAGCATTCCGGGAAGTGATTCAAGGCATCGCTTTTATGATCATGGCCCGGACACGATAGTGATAGGGAAAGTGGAATAATAAACAATCAGAACTGAGGAGGAGGTCAAGCTATGGCTAAAAAACAGGACTTAGGCGTGTTTGATTTCGCCGTACAGGCGGAAAAGGATGGCATGAACTTCTACATGAAGGCGGCCAAGAAATTCTCCGGCAACGAGGACCTCAAAAAACTCTTTGTCTCGCTGGCCAAAGAGGAAGCCGTCCACATGAAGATCTTCATGGATTTCAAGATCAATGCGGAAGGAAAGGGTGTGGATCAGTGCCTGAAGAGCCCGGAGATAGACGCCTATCTGGAGGCGATCGTTCAGGACGGGCTCTTCCCCAAGGGGGAGACGATCAACAAGCGCCTGGAAAAAGTGGAAACGGTCGCCCAGGCGGCGGCCATCGCCATGGCGGCGGAAAAGAACGCCATCATCCTCTATACGGAATTGGCCAAACTTGCCAAAGACAAGGAGCAGAAAAAGTTTTTCGAGAAGATCGCCAAGGAGGAAAAGTCGCACCTCGTCATGGTCGGCGGACTGCGGGCCGATAATGATCCCATGTACGCCGCCCTAAGATTCGGACGGTTTTTTTAGACGAATTCGATGGCAAGATCGGGGAATTCCTGCTCAAACTCCACCGTCAGATCCCGGATGATCGTGGCTACGATCGTCCGGGCGATGGCGGCGCAGGTGACACAGTTGGGCAGGTGCTGATATACGTTCGTAAATACATAAAGTTTCTTCTCTTTTTCGCTGTACCGGAGGCGCTTGACCAACCCCAGTCGGGCAATGGGCAGGTTGCTCTCCGGGTCCTTCACCCGCTCCAGGACGGCGTCAATCTTTACAATCATATCCGGCGGCATGGCGTATTGTCCCTTCCGTCAAACTATTCCTCTAAGATGTCCGCATTCAGCAACCTCGCCCCATGGAGTATCCGCATGATAATAACCGTGGCGCCGGTGATCTTGAAGATGATCCGATAGTTCCCAAACAGCAAATGACGATAGGCGGCGCCAAGGAGTTCGCTTTCCGGTACGAGGGGGCAACGCTGAGGAAACATTTCCAGTGTTCCGATCTGTTCTTCCAAACGCAGAATAAAGGCCGTGGCCGCTTCAGGATTATCCGAGGCGATGTAATCCCATATTTCGGACGTATCCGCCTCGGCAGATGCGGTCAGATCAACGCTGAATTTTTTTGGCACGTTTGAACTCTTTCAGAAAATCACGGGCAGAACGGGTCTTACCGCTTTCAATATCACTTTCAGCCGGGACAAGGAGCTTTGCCAGATTAGCCGCCCGCAGATGTTTTTCGTAGACCCGCACATCCAAAAGCACGGAATCGGCCCTTCCGTTCACCGTCAGGATAACCGGGCGTCCCGTGGCATGGAGATGATTAAGAATATCACGAGTACTTCGTTTCAGCTCCGTAACGGAACGAATGTCTTCCGAGGGGCTCATCTGTGACATATCATTCCTCCTGTAATGCATAATTTAGTGCTGAATATAGCATCATTCACTATGATGGGCAAGGGGAAAAGAAGTTGCCTAAACAATAAAAACTTTGCATTAATTCCCCCACCCTGATAGATTCGCCCCTGAAAAATGTCGGGACGGTCAGGGACAGACACCTTTTTACTTAACAATAACAGGTAACTGTCCCTGTTTTTATACCCGGCGCATAGAAATGGGAATCCCTTTATGGATCTGCTGCTTACATTCATTGACATTTTTATTCATCTCGACCGGCATCTGATCTGGCTTATCCAGCACTTCGGTGTCTGGGTTTATCTGATCGTCTTTATTGTTGTCTTTTGTGAAACGGGACTCGTCGTCACTCCCCTCCTGCCCGGCGATTCCCTCCTTTTCGGACTCGGGGCTTTAGCGGCCATCGGCGATCTGAATGTGGCATGGCTGTTTGTCCTCTTGTCCATCGCGGCGATTGCCGGGGACACGGTGAATTATTATATCGGAAAATATGTAGGACCGAAGGTGTTCCATCAGGAGACAAGTCGCTTTTTCAAAAAGGAATATCTGGAGAGAACCCATCAATTTTACGAGAAATACGGAGGGAAAACGATTGTTATCGCCAGGTTTATGCCCATCATCAGGACCTTTGCCCCCTTCGTCGCCGGGATCGGCTCCATGACGTATGGCAAGTTTATTATTTATAATATTCTCGGGGGAATCACCTGGGTGGCCGTTTTCATCTTCGGCGGGTATTATTTCGGAAATCTGCCGGTGGTGAAGAACAACTTCACCCTCGTAATTATGGCCATTATCATTATCTCCGTAATGCCCGGGGTCATCGAATACTTCCGCCAGCGCCGGGCATAGCAGCGCTCTGCGAAACAATCAGGTTCGGCCCTAAAAAAGGCCGCCCTCCCTGCGGGAAGGCGGCCTCGTCTTATCAACAACTCCGGAGAGTCTCTTTCTTTATTCCGGGCTTGGCATCACATCATTCCAAATCCCATCATGAGGGCGAAGATGCTCATCACTAACCCACTCCAGAGCAACGTCATGGTCGTATAGCCCATGATGTCCTTCGCGGCCAGTCCCGCCATGCCAAGAAGCGGCAGCGCCCAGAAGGGCTGGATCATATTGGTCCACTGATCACCCCAGGCCACCATCATGGCGGATTTGACCGTATCGATGTTCATCATCTTGGCCGCTTCGACGGTAATCGGTCCTTGGACGGCCCACTGGCCGCCACCGGAGGGAACGAACATATTGATCACCCCGGCCCCCCAGAACTGGAGCATGTAAAAGGTCTCGGGAGTAGAGATGGCCACGAACCAGCCCGCAATGACCTTGGCCAGGCCCGTGCCGATCAGCAACCCCATAAGTCCGCCGTAGAGGGGGAACTGCAGGGCGATCCCCCCGGCGGACCGGATGGCGATATCTACCGCCTTGACATAGTTGATAGGTTTTGTATGGAGGATCACACCGGCGACAAAGAAGATGAAGATGACGACATTCAGGTCGAGATTGAGGCCCTTAGTGGAAAAATGGAGGAAGAGATAGAAGACCCCCATGAGGGCAAAGATTATGTTGACGATGTAGCTGTGATCGATCCGTTCGGCCAACGTGGGATTTGTCGGTCTCTCGACTTTCACCGTCTGGTCTTCCATCTCTTTAAGGCGCTCCTCGGAGATGGTAATCTCATCACCCTCCTTGGGATAAATGAGATAAAAGAGTATCGGCAGGCCGATGATGATAATGGCGGCAGGCAGGAGATTCCAGGCAGCAAAGATCGTGTCGGACACGGGAACGACCTTGCCGGTGATCTTTTCGATGAGGTTCTGGGCGTGCTTGGGAGTCGCGATCAGGAGCGGGATGGACCCGGAAAACCCCATATGCCAACAGACGAAACCGCTGTAGGCGGCGCCGATAAGGATCGGGAAATCGGTCTTCCGGTTGCGACGGGCAATCTCGAGGGCCAGGAGCCCCGCGAAGATCAGACCGAAACCCCAGTTGATCCACGAACCGCAGCCCCCGACAAAGGCGACGATCATCGCCCCCTTGACGGGGGTATCCGCCATCCCCGCCACCCAGTCGAGAACCTTCTTCATGGGCGGCGACAGGGCCAGGACATAACCCGTTACCAGAATCAGGATCATCTGCATGGCAAAAGCGATGATCCCATAAATCCCGCCGCCCCAGGTGGTGATCACTTTCGTGATATCCGACGGCGTGAAGATAAGGGCCAGGACCGCAGCAAGGAACGTGAGCAGAATGGCAAACAGGTAGGCGTCAGGCAGTAAATGACGCATGACAAAGGTAAAAAATGACGCAAGCTTTCTTAACATGACTACACCTCCTTTAAGATGATGAAAATAAAAAAATCCGCCGTCAACATGACGCGGAT
>JBAYKV010000153.1:0-8092 GCA_041664405.1 Syntrophales bacterium | reverse complement strand
CGCCTCTTTCCGCGTCATGTAGAGGATGGCCCCGGCCCCGGCGCTGAGGGGAGGCGCATTGCCCGCCGTAACCGTGGGGCTGCCATAGATGGGCTTCAGTTTTGCCAGGGCTTCTAAAGTTGTCTTCCGGGGCGATTCGTCCCGTTCGATGACAATCGGGTCACCCTTCCTTTGCGGGATAATGACGGGCATGAGTTCTTCGCCGATTTTCAGTTTTCCCTTGGCAAAGGCTTCGGCATAACGTTCCTGGCTCCGCACGGCCCATTCATCCTGCATCTCGCGCGTGACGCCATACTCCAGAGCTACCTCGCCGGCATCCACGGCCACCGGGGAAAATCCCTTGGCTCCGTAACCAAGTTCAAAGAGGTTGTCTACCAGTTTGATATGACCAAGACGTATGCCTTTGCGCAGTCCCGGCGCCAGATGCGGCGTTCGGGGCATGTTTTCCGAGCCTACGGCCATACAGACACCCGCATCCCCTACCTTGATGGCCCGGTAGCCCATGCGAAGTGCTGTCATAGACGAGCAGCAGGCCCGATCCAGCGTCACGGACATGTTTTCCGGTGGGAATCCGGCAAGCAAGGAAGCCTGACGGGCCGGTATGTCCGTCTCCAGGGCCATTTCCGCCATGACACAGCATCCGTAGTTTATTTCATTCACTTCCTCCGGCTTGATGCTCACCCTTTGGATGACTTCCTTCATAACCATAACCGCAAGGTCGATACTGGCAATATCGGCCATGGCAGAATCAAAACGGCTGAAAGGGGTTCTCACGGCACTGACAATTACGATATCATCTTGTTTTCCCACTGATTTATGTCTCCTTTCGTAATGAAATCTAAAGCCCCATCATCCTGCCCACAATCACCTTCATCACCTCCGTCGAGCCCGCGAATATGGGGATCACCCTGACATCTCTCGCAAAACGGCAGATCGGATACTCTTCCATATAGCCATAGCCGCCATGGAGCTGAACACAATGATAGGCAACACGATTGGCCATCTCGGGAATCCAGGCTTTCCCCATGGAAACACGTTTGACGATGTCTTTACCGGCAATATGGCTGGCAATCAGGGCATCCAGGAAGGTCCGTCCTAATTCTATTTCCGTGGCCATCTCCACAATCTTGAAGGTATTATGCTGAAATGAACTCACCGGCTGGCCAAAGATCTTTCTTTCCTTACAGTACCTGATGGTCATATCCAGCATGGCCTCGGCCATGGACTGGGCCATGATGCAGGCAACGAGCCTTTCTCCCTGGAGTTTTTCCATCATGTAGTAGAATCCTTTGCCCTCCTTGCCGAGGAGATTAGCGACGGGTACTCGACAATCCGCGAAGATGAGTTCCGCCGTATCCTGACTGTGCCACCCCATCTTTTTCAAGTTACGTCCCCGGGTAAAACCGGGCGTGCCGGCTTCGACGCAGATGAGGCTTACCCCTTTGGCGCCGCCATGCACGTCCGTCTTGGCCGCAACGATAACCAGGTTGGAATGGATTCCGCAGGAGATGAAGGTCTTCTGTCCGTTCAGAATGTAGGTATCCCCATCTTTCAGGGCAGACGTCTTTATGGCGGCCAGATCAGAGCCGACATCCGGTTCCGTCATAGCAATCGCGGTGATGATGTCCCCGGAGACACACCCCGGTAGCCACCGCATTTTCTGTTCTTCGCTGCCAAAGCTATTTATGTAGTGAACAATGATATCATTGTGGAGGGGAAGCATCAGACCTAGAACTCCCCGACAGGAAAGCTCTTCCATGATAATGACCGAGTATTCGTAACCGGCCCCTAGGCCGCCGTACTTCTCGGGGAGCCAGGGACAGAGATAGCCGTCGGCTCCCATCTTTTTCCACATGATGCGGGGGACGATCCCCTCCTCTTCCCATTTTTCATAATGCGGAACGACCTCCCGATCGAGATACCGGCCAAAGGCATCCCTGAAGATCGTGTGTTCTTCCACAAAGATGTTTCTCTCCATTGCCCGATTCTCCATAATTATTTCGCCGCCATGCGGATTGCCCCATCAAGCCTGATCACCTCGCCATTCAACATCCGGTTCTCAATGATATGCTGGACCAGGTGGGCATATTCCTCCGGGTAACCAAGACGCTGAGGGAAGGGAACCATCTTGCCCAGGGATTCGCGAGCCGCCTCCGGCAGGCTGTGGAGCAAGGGCGTATTGAACAGGCCGGGGGCAATGGTCATGACCCGGATCCCATACTCGGCACATTCTCTGGCAATCGGCAGGGTCATCCCCACGATGCCTCCTTTGGAGGCACTGTAATCCGCCTGGCCGATCTGGCCGTCGAAAGCAGCAACGGAGGCCGTATTAACGATAACGCCCTTTTCACCGTCAGTCTGGGGCCCGTTTTTTACCATCTGCTCGATGGCCAGCCTGATCACGTTGAAGGTGCCAATGAGGTTTATCTGAATGGTACGGCTGAAATCAGCCAGCGGCATGGGACCTCTCTTTGACAGGACCTTCTTGGGAACGCCTCCACCGGCACAGTTAACGACTACATGTATGGCGCCGAAGGCATCGATGGTCTTTTTTATGGCCGCCTGTACGCCTGCCTCGTCAGAAACGTCTGTATGGGCAAAAATGACATCTTTTCCTAACTCGGCAGCGATTTTCTCCCCTCGCTCCGCGGCGAAATCAAAAATTGCCACCTTTGCTCCCATGTTGTTTAAATGCCGGACACAGGCTTCTCCCAAGCCTGATGCGCCACCGGTGACAACGGCCACACTGTCTTTTACGATCATCCTTTTCTCCTTTCTTGTGTTTAGCCATCACCCCTTTGCGGGGAATGTACGTGTGGGTGGAAATGAAGCGTATGGGACCATATTCAGGTCTTGCGCAAAAACAGAAGGTTATCTCAGCGCTTGCGGATACCCCTGAGAATAATCTCCACGGCGCCGTCAATGGTAGTTCTGCGGTAATCGGTTTTTCCTTCTTCAAGCCGGTTTTCCTGGAACTGGATGATACCCATAAAAGTGTTCCAAATGATTATCGACGTCATCCTCGGATCGAGTTTACGAAATCTGCCCTGGATGACACCGTCGGAAATCACTATTTCCAACTGATTGAGATTGGAGCGCATCAGGTCTTTAAGATGATCAAGCTTGTCCTTGGAAAGGAGCGTGGAGAATATGGAGGCCTCGTAGCGTGATACGAGATGGTATGCATCGGGGTCTTTATCGTAGAATTCGTAGGTCGCGTCGACAACATTTTTTATTCTGATCTCAGGGTCAATTTCTTTCATGCCCGCTATTGTGATCAGTTTTTTCGAGAGTTTGTCTAATGATGGTTCAACAAGGCTGTAATAAAGGTCGTCTTTACTCTTGAAATAAAGGTAGATAGTTCCCTTGGAGATCTCCGCCGCTGCGGCAATATCTTCAATGGTCGTAGCAACATACCCTTTCTTGTAAAAAAGAGCGGCCGAACTGTCCCTGATCTGCTTGATGCGGGATTCTTTTTCTCTAAGCTTTCTTTCGTTGATACCCATGATTCCGTGCATACCCTCTGTAGATAATCAGGGAAGGAAGATTGCTGACCACGATCATTAACTGAACGCGTTCAGCAATAAATCATATCGTGAAGATTGTCAAATAAAATATGCGGGGTGTGACGCCGATGACGGAGGAATAGATGTATCAAGGTATCCGTCATTTTGAGCAATAGGCTTAGCTTTGGTATGATCACTTGTTCTTGACGACATTCTTCAATGGCTTGACCATCTCTTTTTCCAGCATTTTCAGGAACTTTTCCTTAAAGGCCGGGATCCTGGTCATTAGCATCATGAGAAAGTTCCTCCTCCGGGTCTTGAAATCCTTCTGGGGAAAATCATAGTAGCCGTGTTGCTTGTAATAGCGGTGATCGGACTGGAAGACGAGGCGCAACATCCCCCAGACCTCGTCCCGGAAGATCTTCATGCCCCCGACGCCAAGAAAATCGATCGGATGGACATAGCCCTGGTGGGCCAGATCGACGAGACGCTGGGCCAGATCACCGAGAAGCTCATCCAGGCGGAGCGAATCCGCGCCTTCATCCGTCACGATGCCGGCAAGATTGGCAAGCTGGAACTGGGCATAGGCGGAAAGGATCTCCTGAAGATTGGGGAGCTGGGCGAGGGATCCGGAAATGAGAAAGGCAAGCTGCTTATCCTTCAGGGTCGGGGTATGGGTATTGAAAAATGACCGGTCAAAATACTGTTTCCACCGGGAAGACAGATAACGGTCCCGGGTTTCGCCGGCAAAGACGATGATATCCGCCGTCTTGATCTTCTCATTGTAGAAGTCGATATAGCCGTCCTTGCCTTGATACTGGCAGACGTTATCGAGGCCGCACCGGCAGCAGCCCAGACAGCCCCCTTTGATGTCGATGCCGGTAAGGCTGATCACTTCAACGTCATGAATAAAATTTCCCCGGAAGGCCTTGATCATCTTCCCGAGATTGCCGTTTTCCCTTTCCTCGTCAACAAGAACCAGTATCTTTTTGTCTCCTGCCGTTATTGCCTGCCGCCTCGGTCCGGGTTCATAGACAAAATCGCTGCCTATGAGGGGCGGAAATTGCCTCGCCGCCGGAACCCGCTTTTTCACGGACTTGAGAAAATTACCGGCAAACTGGACAAAGCGGGCCCTTTCCCTGCTCCGTACCAGATCGTACATCTCGGCGGGGTAGCCGCCTATATATTTCATTTCCAGATCGTCGCAGATCCCGTGGATGTAATTGTGGGCCGTGTGATCGAAGAAGTGGACCGAAGTAGAGAGGGAAACGGCGTACTTGTTTCGGAACGCCTCCCCTTTTTTCCTTTCAAAAATCAGCTCGATGAAACGCTTATACTGGGAACAGACCAGGCAATAATACAGGGGGAAGCACCAGATAACCGCATCGGATAAGGCGATCTTGTCCACGATGTCCTGAAGGGCCTTGTCGTCCCGTTCCAGCTTCCTGATCTGACGGGCCACATGAAAGATATTGTAATCGTGATCGGGAAAGGTCTTCTCCATGTACCGGACGTATTGCAGGGTAACGCTGTCATCGCCTTTGGGGCTGCCGCTTAAAACTGTTATTTCCACGATCTTTTCTCCTTTAAACCATCAGACATGATGGGACAATAAAGTCCGTCATCGCCTGTAGGACTGATTCCCGGGCCTGGAAATGGGGGATGTGCCCGCAATCGGGAATAATCAACCCCGATGATGGACCCGACACCTGCCGGACAATGGCATCTACCTGGGCCGATGTGCCGTATGGATCATCCTTCCCCTGAATGGCCAGGACCGGGCAACTAACTTTGGGGAGATAATTCTCAATATTCCATTCTCTGAAGGAAGGGGCAAGCCAGGTATCAGACCATCTTTTGAAGACAAGAGGTGTTTTTTCGCCGTGGTATTTCGCCAGACGCTCTCCCATATCGGTATCTTCATAAACCCGTACGGCCTCGCGAATCCCCTCCAGGGTGACATCTTCCACAAAGACATGGGCAGCTTCAGTCACCAGGCAACATACCTTCTCCGGGTGCACGGCGGCAAACATCAAGGCGATGGAACCACCGTCGCTGTGACCTACGAGGATGCTCCTTTCGATTCTGAAATGATCGAGGACTTGAGGAAGAGAAGTCAGGGCTTCTTCATGCAAATACCTGGGATTAACGATTTTATCGCATGGTTCCGACTTGCCGTAACCCCAGCGGTCGAATACCAGGGCCGGCAGCTTGGTTCTTTTGCAGATGGACAGGGGGAAATCCTTCCACTGCCCGACGCTGCCCAGTCCTTCATGGAGAAAAACAATATGAGGAGACCCCTCCCTGCTGCATTCTCCGGGATGAATCATCTCACCGGCAAGGCGGCGTCCCGCCGCAGTGAAGGAAACGGGGTAATGGGCAAAGCCTTCCTGTTGTGTCATAAACATCCCCCTGCGGGATACGATGTCTTTTTCAGGTGATAAACCGCTCCGGCTACAGAAGAGTGACCTTGAGCATGGAAAAATCATCTTCCAGGACGGGCTTGCCGCACATCTCCTGAAGAAACGCGTACAGGGATTCTATCTCCTGCCCCCCTGTTCCGGGCGTTTTGGCAAGATATGCTTCTAATTCGTCTAAAGTCCACATGGCCCCGTCCAGGCGGTCCACTTCGTAGGCCCCATCGGAAAAGATGTAGAGGCGAGCAGGTGCGGACACATCGTCAATAACCGCCTCATGATAAGCTACTCCTGGGAATCCGCCGATAAAGACATTCTGCGTCATCAGCGACACCGGTTCCTTGTCGCCGGTAAAAAGCAGGGCCGGCGGATGGCCGCCGCTGGCGTAGCGGAGCCGGCGGGAGCGGCAGTTATAGACGCCGTACCAGATCGTAAAGTAAAGATTGTTCTGTTTTTCCATGGGAAAGGCGTCGTTAAGGGCGGTCAGGACCTGCTGGGGGGACAGGAAATCCGTACCGGGCAGGGTCTGGGAGCGCAGGGCGTTGAAGGCCGACACCGACAGCAGGGCCGTCCCCACCCCATGACCGCAGACGTCAAGGAGATATATGGCAAAGTGGTCCGCATCGATCCAGTGATAGCCGAGGCAATCGCCGCCAAGCTCAGCGCTGGGGAAAAACCTCCATTCGGCGCTTACCGGCCCGGAGTTGATGGGCTCCGGCAATAGGGAGACGACATATTCCGCCGCCGAGGCCAGCTCCGCCGCCAGTGCCTGCTG
The DNA here is from genome assembly GCA_041664405.1 of Syntrophales bacterium. GTDB lineage: Bacteria > Desulfobacterota > Syntrophia > Syntrophales > UBA8958 > UBA8958. The sequence goes on along the minus strand of JBAYKV010000153.1, from coordinate 1,394 downwards.
ACTGGCAAGCAAGGCCGCATGCGCCTCGTTTCTCTGGAGGAGGTTTATGTAGCCCGCTGAGTGGTAGCGAATCCGAGCCACCAGTTCAATCCGGTCCGGGAGCTTGACGAGGTAGTCATTCGCCCCCAGGGCAAAGGATTCGGCCTTGGTTGTCGCCTCTTCCTTACTCGAAAGGACGATGAGGGGCACCTCCTTTAGCTGGGGATGAACCCGGAAAAACTTGACCAGGGTCAGTCCGTCGATATCCGGCATGATCAGATCCTGGAGAATAACCGTGGGTTCAAATTCAATGGCCGTCTGGAGGGCCTTCGTTGGGTCCTGACAATACAGAAAGAGGATATCCTGTTCCGGTGCAAGCATCCGCTGCACGGCGGCCGCAACAATCGCCTGATCGTCAACCAACAGCACCTTGATCTGACGTTCCTTCAGTAAAACCGACATATTATTTCCTTCCCATATGTTTCATGATCGCCGGGGCAATCCTTTCCAGGGGCAGGATATCCATCGCCCCGCCCATTTCAACAGCGGCGGCCGGCATTCCATAGACCACGGAGGTCTTTTCATCCTGGGCAATCGTATGCCATCCGGCCTTCCGCAAGGCCGTAAGGCCGGATGCGCCGTCTCGCCCCATCCCGGTGAGGAGGACGGCCATGTCCCGCCGCGGCCAGTGCCTCGCCAGGCTTTCAAAAAATACATCCACGGAAGGACGATAAGGATAATCCCGGGGCTCCTTGGTGTAACGGAGGATAAGATCCGCATCAAGAATCAGATGATCGTTTGTAGAGGCGACAAGCACCGTATCGATCTTGGGACGCTCTCCCTCAACGGCCAGGACCACTTTCAATCCACTCTGACCGTTCAGCCATTCGGCAAGACCGCGGGAAAACTGTTCATCCACATGCTGGACGATGATGACTGCCCTCCCCAGGACCTTGGGCAGAGCCGCCAGGATGACGCTCAACGCTTTGGGTCCCCCGGTGGATGCCCCGATTGCTACCAGCGGGGGGGGTAGCTCCGGATTTGTTGTTTTTCCCTCGAAGGGAACTTTCAGCCGGGTTTCCACCTTGCCGATGAGCTTGCCGATGGTCGCCAGCTTTTTCATGATGTCTGCCTCCCCATTCAGCTTCCCTGTCGACGTCTCCACGAATACGCGGACGGCATCCAAAGCCCCCTGCCCCATGGCCTCGAACACCTTGGCGGCATTTGCCTCTACCGAATCGGTCAAAAGCAGGATAGCGCATGGGCATAACTTCATGATGCCGTTTGTCGTCCCGCGGCCATCGAGAATGGGTAATGCCAGGTCAAGAAGGAGTAGTTCCGGCTTTTCTTTTTGACATTTCCGCACCGCCTCGGCGCCATCCGCGGCAATCCAGATAATGTCGTAACCCGCAAGG
>JBAYKV010000152.1:0-8174 GCA_041664405.1 Syntrophales bacterium | reverse complement strand
TTCTGAAAGTCGCACCCAGTATGCTACTTTCTTGTCCATCCCACCATCCCTCTAAATCTTTCTTTATTTTACGTGGATAGCATAAGAGAAGCTGCTTAACTTGTCAACATATGTATCCCGTACAAGCATAATACTCAGGCAAGACACATCCCTTGATTATCCCTTCTAGGAATCCCCGTCCCTGGCGGATCTTGAGCTGAAAACCCGGAAAGCCTTGTCCTGCGATCATATAGCGACTACTGTGCACAGTAGCGTGCAAGACTATGATATAATTTCGTTTCTGACGCGAGAGTGAAAATTTTGCCTTTTTCCCGGGGACACGGTCCGATCCCCGGGGTGCACCCAAGAACGAAACTTTTTCGTCAATTTCTCCGGCTACTTCAGCACCTTGGAGAGGGCATTTTCCAGGGTGTCTTTAAGTCCCGTTATGGCCTCGATGACAATAGTGCGGTCGCTTTCGGTTAGGGTGTTAAAGTCTATGGCGGTGACCTTCTTTCCCGATACCTCCAGGGAGGCGGCAAGGGCCTCCGCGGGGTTTCGCCTTCCGCTCGCCGGGGCGGTCTTTTCGGCGGCCTTCGCCCGTTGTTGCTTGTATTTGGCGTACTGGCTGAGCATGCTCCGCTCCTGCTTGTTCCGGGCCAGGGTGACCAGGAAATTCTTCGGGACCGTGGGGTCCTGGCGGCATTCATCCCGGATTTCCTGGGGGAGCTTCATGAGGGAGAGGGTCTCCGAAATGGTAATCGGGGCCTTGCCAATGATGCGGGCCAGGTCTTCCTGTTTGTAGGCATGGTCAGTCCGGAGTCGCTCCAGGGCTTCGGCCTCCTCGACGGGGTTCAGGTCCTGGCGGAGGAGGTTTTCCACAAGGGCGATCTCTGCGTAATTGTCGGTGTCGATAAAGATGGCGGGGACGGTACTCAGGTTGGCCTGGCGGGCGGCGGCGCAGCGCCGTTCCCCCACGACAACGTAGAGGACACCAGTCTTTTTGTCCTGCCTAAAGAGGATCGGCTCCAGGATGCCGTGCTGGGTGACGGAAGCGGTAAGTTCTTCCAGGGCCTGGGGGTCGAGAAATTTGCGGGGCTGGTTGGCGTCCGCCTGGAGGTCGGACAGGGGAACGGCATAAAGTTGGTTGGGTTTGTAGTTCTTGGTTGTTGCCATAAGGTCCTCCTTTTTCTCAAGGGAAAAGAACAACGCATCATGGAACGAAGCTGATAGGTTACGATATGTTGCGACGATACACGGTTATTTTTAATAGTCAAGAAAAAAGTAAGGTCGTCCTACTAATTTCCAGTTAAAAAACTTCCTGATGTTTCGGGCCGATTCTCGGAAAGATACCCATCCGGCCAAGGCTGAGGCGGCGGTGAGGTTGGTTTCGTCTATTCAGGTTGAAGCGATTGTCAGACAGCAGACTCCATTTCCCCTGAAGCAACATGCAATTGTAATCCGAGCGCTTTAACTACTTTGAGAATCGTAGAAAATTCCGGATTTCCTTCTGGAGATAAAGCCTTGTAAAGGCTTTCGCGACCTAGTCCCGTTTGTTTTGCTATTTGTGACATTCCTTTAGCTTTTGCGATGTCGCCGAGGGCCGCTGCAATTAATGATGGATCGTTTTCTTCCAATGCAGCTTCCAAATACATGGCCATATCCTCTTCAGTTTCGAGATGTTCTGTAACATCCCAGGGAGTTGTTTTTTCTCTTCCCATAATTATTCCTCCACTCTTTGAGCTAGTTCGTGTGCTTTCTGAATATCTTTCGATTGTGTCGATTTATCTCCACCTAAAAGCAGAATTATTACCGTATTCTTCTTTTGCAAGTAATAAATACGGTATCCAGGCCCATAATCTATTCTGATTTCAAAAACTCCCTCACCGACCGGTTTTACATCCCCGAAATTTCCTAATGATATTCTTCTAATCCGAATATCAATCCGCATTCGCGCATTTCTATCCTTAAGCGAATCAAACCATTTTCTATAGGTTTCTGTCTGGCGGATTTCTATCATAGGTCACATTGTATCCCGTGAGATACATTCTGTCAACGTATTTCCCGTTGCCTCTCATCGCACATCATGGCAGCTAAGCACCATATTTTCCAATTATCTCCGCTTTCCTGAAACAATCGAAAGAGTGGTCGTTTACCATGCCCGTTGCCTGCATATGGGCATAACATATGGTAGACCCTAAAAATTTAAACCCTCTGGCCTTCAAATCTTTGCTTAATGCGTCCGACTCCTTGCTTGTTGCCGGATAATCAGACAATTTCCGTATGTTATTGATTTTGGGTCTGCCGCCGACAAAACCCCATATATAGTTTGAAAAACTTCCGTATTCCCCCTGAACCTCAAGAAATCTATGGGCGTTATTAACGGTAGCTTCAATTTTCAATCTGTTTCTGATTATCCCCGGATTAAGCAGCAGTTCCTCAATCTTCGCCTGGTCAAATCGGGCAATCTTTTCCGGTTCAAAATTTTCGAATGCCCTGCGGTAATTCTCCCTCTTTTTTAGCACTGTATACCAGCTCAAACCTGCCTGGGCGGATTCCAAAGACAGAAATTCGAACAGCACCCTGTCATCATAAACCGGAACACCCCATTCTTTATCATGATATTCAATATAATCGGGTTTACTCACGTCAACCCAGGGACAACGGCAAACATTATTCTCTCTTTTTGCTTTCATTTATCACCGCCGCGAATTGGTTAAACAATAATAATTTGTTTTCTTGTAAATGTCCAAACCAATATAGTTAATTGTGTTCAAGGGTGTTTTCTTTATTAATCGGGCTGAAAAGGCGGGCTGGTTCATCGTGACATCTCCGGAGATGCCTTATTCGAAGGGCCGCAAATATGACAAGAGTTATGAAGATACCATGCGAGGGGCGGTAAGGGGGGACGAGACCCGCCCCTCTCATGGCGCGTTATTGCTAGCTAATCAGAAATCCTGGAACTCCTCGTTTCCGTGCGATGCTTTCCTGTCGGCAAAGGGAATCATTCGCTCCGCCGCTGTTTTCTTTCCAAAAATATTTGCTTTCCCTGCCATTTTGGCCATTCTGGAACCGGCAGCGCGGGCGGCGCCACTCTGCCGTTCCCTTGAAGCTCCCGGCGTCCCGGCGCCGTTTCCATTACCGCCCACAACATCGAGCAGCGTTTTGGCCACCTGTTTGACCTGTTCCGCCTGGGCGTTCATCTCCTCGGAGGCGCTGGCCGTTTCTTCGGCGTTAGCGGCGCTTTCCTGAACGACTTTGTCCATCTCCGAGACGGCCTTGGTAATCTGCTCAATCCCCGTGGATTGTTCATCCGAGGCGGCGGATATTTCGGCTACCAGCTCTCCAACTTTGACGGCGCTCTGGGCGACAGCCAGAAAATCGTCATTGGTCGTGTTGACCAATACCGACCCGTCGCCGATCCTCTTGACCGTTTCTTCAATCAGGCCGGAGGTGTTCTTGGCGGCTTCGGCGGCACGAATGGCAAGGTTTCTGACCTCTTCGGCGACGACGGCAAAGCCTGCCCCCGCCTCTCCCGCCCGGGCCGCTTCCACGGCGGCATTCAGGGCCAGGAGGTTCGTCTGGAAGGCGATCTCGTCGATGGTCTTGATGATCTTCGACGTATCTTCACTGGCCTTCGATATTTCCGACATGGACTGGGTGAGTTTCGTCATGGAACCTTTGGCACGCTCGACGATGTTCGTAGTCTCCTTCATCAGTCTGTTCGCATGCCCGGAATTGTCGGCATTTTGTTTCGTCATGGAAGACATCTCCTCCAGGGAAGAAGAGGTCTCCTCCACTGCGGCGGCCTGCTCCGAAGCCCCCTCCGCCAGGGACTGGCTGGCCCCGGACACCTGGGAGGACGCCGAGGCTAACTGCACGGCCGCATCGTTTAGCTCATTGGCCGCCCTAGTGATGGGCATGCTGATCCGGTTGGCAAAAATCAGGACCATTATGGTCGTAATCACCAGGAAAATTGCGGAGATGATGATGATGAAATTACGGATCGCGTGGGCGTCAGCCAGAAATTCATTCGTATCCTGCGTGACGGCCACGCTCCAGCCGGTAAGCTCCACCGGGGCAAAACCGGCAATCTTCTTTGTCCCTTTGAATATGTATGATTCCGATCCCTTTTGTTTGGCCAGCATCTTCCCCGAAATCGATTCCATGCCCGCCAGCTTCGCCACGTTTAACTCAAGAATAAACTCTTTCTTTGGATGAGCGATTGCGATACCGGCTGGGTCGAGCATGAAAGGATACCCCGTCTGGCCGATTTTAACGGCGGTGATTTTTTCCACCAGGAAATCAATCTTCATGGCCGCGGCGGCAATCCCGACGAATTCCCCGGTCTTGTTATAAATCGGGGCGCAGACAGGGGCAACGATATTACCCGTCGCCTTGGATTTAGCCACGGCACCCACATTGGCCTTACCGCTTTTCGCTTCTTTATAATATCCTCGATCCGTAAGGTCCAATCCCTTTAGCTTGCCTCCTACGTTGTCGGCAAAAATTTTCCCGCTGGCATCGGCCAGATAGAGCTGGTCGTAATCATTGCCCATATTTTTCATTATCGCCGCTAATTCGGAGTTCATCGCCTCGATCTCATTTGCGGCCTCGCCGCCGCTGGAAACCTTTCCAGCCGCCTCAACGACAGCGTTAGTGGCAGACAGTTCTCTGACGATTTTAAGTTCTTCCATGAGAACCAACTGCACCATCCCGGCCAAGCTGCCGGCAATTTGCTCCGCCTGTTCCTTGGCACTGTTTTCCAAGGCCTGGGAAGACCTGATGGCCGAGAAAGTCCCCACCACGAGCAAGGGGATAAGGACAACCAGCACCCCGCCCACGAGCAACTTCATTTTTAAGGTCATTTTCTTCACAGCTAATATCCTCCTATAAGTAATCTTTCTTCACTCAATTTTCGTGTTTTCCCCGCACTGCCGCTTCTATGCGGGAGATAATCTGGTTCAGGGTGCAAGGTTTCTGGATAAAGCCGTCGCACTCCTCCAGTACCGATATCGCCCCGGGGACGGTGTCGGCATAGCCCGTCATGAGCAAAAAAGGCAGGTTGTTTTTCCGGCCCCGCAGTTCCCGAAAGAGAACAGCCCCGTTCTTCCCGGGCATCTTATAATCCGACAGGACGACGTCAATGGCATCACCATGCCGGGAAATCGCCTCCAGGGCTTCATCGACGCTCAGAGCCACTACCACTCCGTATCCCTTGGCCCTCAGTCCCCGCCGTAACGTCTGAAGCTGATCAATTTCATCATCCACGATCAGAACGGTCATGCTCAAACTCCTTGCCCAATAATCTTGACTGCTTCGTAAAAAATCCCCCCATCCCCCCTTTACCAAAGGGGGGATCTTCATTTTTCATTGTGCCCGCTTCGGGCATGGGTGTTAATGACCAGATTAGCACGGATCATGCCACGGACATACTCGCATATTTATCCTATGATATAGATTACTTACAATTAGGGAGGGCCGGCGGCATCCGTTTCGCGCCATTCCGGCTGTGCCAAAATGGCCTACCTGGATATGTTAATGACTGTTTTTACTGGATTAATAGAATTGGTGTGCCACTTTGGCACGGCACGCTATGGCAGGGTGTTATTCGACATTGTAGGATGACAGCTTCCGACGGAGGGTATTGAGGCCGATGCCTAGGAGCTTCGCCGTCCGGAGTTTATTTTTCCCCGTTTGTTCATAGACCTTGAGAATATATTCCTGTTCCATGTGGGCGAGGGACCTTTCCGCCGCCGGCTCTTCCGTAGCGCTTTTCCGCCTTTTCTCCTGTTCTACGGCTTTGAGGACATAAGGGGGCAGAGATTTCATAGAGAGCGGTCCATCGCAGGCCAGATTTAGGGCCGCCTGGACAATGGAACGGAGCTCACGGATATTGCCGGGAAAGTCATAGACCGACAGCGCCGCCATGGCGTCGCCGGTAATGCCCATCCCTTCCTTGTCCCCGCAAAACTCTTTCAGGAACGACTGAATGAGGATGAAGAGATCCTCTTTTCGTTCCCGGAGCGGCGGGATGTGCAGCCAGGCCCCTTTGAGGCGCCAGTAAAGGTCATTCCGGAACAAATGCTTCGCCCTGAGCATCTCCAGATCCGTATTGGTCGCGGCGATGATGCGGATATCGACGCGGCGGGCGACACTCGTTCCGAGCTTCATGAATTCACCATTCTGGAGAACCCGGAGCAGCTTTCCCTGAAATTCGTAAGGCAGATCGCCGATCTCATCGAGAAAAAGGCTCCCTCGGTGCGTGGATTCCAGAAAGCCGGCCCGCTCCTTGTCCGCCCCTGTGAAGGCCCCCCTCGTATGGCCGAAAAACTCAGCCTCGAAGAGATTGTCCGTCAGGGAGGCCATGTTGATGGAGGTAAAAGGAAAGCCGGAGCGCTGGGAACACTGGTGGACCGCCTTGGCCAAAAGCTCCTTGCCCGTACCGCTTTCTCCGGTAATCAAGACGGGGACATCGCTGACGGCATGGAGCTCCGCTTCCCTCAGCAAGCGGAGGATCTTTTCCGACTGCGTGACGATGGGGCGGAAGGCCGCTTTGTTCAATATCTGCGGCCGTTGCTTCGCCTTGCCGACGGAAAGAACCTGAAGCAATCTTCTTCTTTCCAGTGCCCTTTTGACGGCAAAGACCAGATCATCCCGGGAGATGGGTTTGGTCAGGTAATCATAGGCCCCTTTCTTCAGGCACTCCACGGCGACCCGTGCCTCGTTCACTGCCGTGATCATGATGCATTCCGTATCGGGACTCGTGTTTTTGATCTCTTCCAGCAGGGATACCCCGTCCATCTCCGGCATGGAGACATCGATCAGGGCGACATCAAAGGACTCACCCCTCCGGAAGGCCTCCGCCGCCTTGCAGGGACTGGTCTCCAGCGACAGCCTGCGGAAGCCCGCGCCAATCAGCCCCCGTTGGACGCTTTCCAGAAAGTCCCGTTCATCGTCGATGACAATAATACCTTCGGTCATTACCTTTCCCCTGCCGTTATTCCGTTAACACTTCCGGGATGATGATCCGGAAAAGGCTCCCCCGGCCGGGCTCGCTTTCCACCTCAATTGCCCCCCCGAGACTCTCGATCAGATTGTTGGCAATATAGAGTCCCAGGCCCGTCCCTTTGCCTCTTGGTTTGGTCGTAAAAAATGGCTTAAAGATGCCGTCTTTGGTCGCCTGATCCATACCGGCGCCGTTATCATCGATTTCAATGATGATCCGATTTTTCCAGGAAGCCCCCCCGGCCACGCGCAGGACAATCCGGGATTCTTCCTTGTCGGCCGCCTGACCGGCGTTGATGAGGATGTTGATCAGGACCTGTTCCAAGGCGTCGGCGTCGGTCTGCATCGACGGCAGTCCCGGGGTTATCTCCACCTCAAAAGCGTTGACCGTGCGTCCGATCTGGCTACGGCAAAGGGCAACGGCCTTACTGACGATCTCCTCGACATCCGCCAAGCGGCGCTCTTCGCCATTCTTCTTTCTGGAAAACCCTTGCAGTTTCCTGACGATGCCGTCGATCCTGTCGGTCCCATGCTCGATATTGTCGAGAAGATTGAAGATGTCCTCCCGGAATTCACTGTAAGTCATACCGAAGAGCTCATAGTCGGGATGATTTGCGGCATAGATGTCGGTAATCCGCATCAGCTCACCGACATAATCCCTCAAAATCGGGATATTGAAGGTAATAAAGTTATTGGGGTTGTTGATCTCATGGGCGATTCCGGAGACGAGCATCCCCAGGGAGGCGAGTTTTTCCCGATGCATGACCTGTCGTTCGAGGATTTTTTCCTTTGTTATATCCCGGGTGATGCCCGCTATGCGGGTTGGATGTCCCTGACTGTCGCAGAAAACCCTCCCCCGGGAATGGATGATCCGTTCCGATCCGTCGGGTAAGACCATGCGATGGCTCAGGTCGTAGGGCTTCATTTCCGCTACCGCCGCTTCAAGGGCTTTTGCGACCCCCTCCCTGTCTTCCCGGTGGACCCGCTGCAGAGATATATCCAAATCAAAGGGGCTTTGACTGGGGTCACAACCGACGATACGACACATCTCATCGGAACACCACATGGCGCCACTGACCAGATCATAGGACCAACTGCCGATGTGGCCGATGCGCTGGGCCTCGTAGAGCTTGTCCTTCGTTTCCAGAAGCTTCTGCTCCATGAGCTTGCGCTCGCTGATATCCGTA
>JBAYKV010000151.1:0-8218 GCA_041664405.1 Syntrophales bacterium | reverse complement strand
TGGGAGAGGATTTCCGCCAACTGGGACTGAGGGGTGATGGGATAGGCGGCGATGACCTGGACGCTGCTGAGTTTGGCCCCGATGGCGGCGGCCTGGTTGCCCGTCATGATCTGTACGTTACTCATGGTCCTCTCCCTCCCTCACCATAGTGATGGCCTTGGCCGGGCACTCTTCGGCGCAGACGCCGCAGCCCTTGCAGTAATCGAGGTCGATTTCCACAGGGATTGTCGCCTTGACCACTCCTTCGGGGCAGTAGAGCCAGCAAAGAAAACATGCCGATTTTTTCTTGACCGAGGGGATGCATTTGGCGTGATTGAAAACTGGGCGCAGGCTGCGCCAGTCCCCAGTTTTCCCCGCCTCGCCGATGGACACCGTGCACATGGCTGAAATACTGTCGTCTTTTTTTGTTGTCATAAGTTCAATCCTTCTTTTCCCTGACTCTGGTTTCTTCATAGGCCGCCTTCACGGTGGCGAAATTCCTTGCCCCCTGTTCTTTCGACAGCTTGTGATTTAGGGCTTTTTCGATATTTTCCAGGGAGACGAGTCCCGAGGCCCGGGCGAAGGCGCCTAACATCGGGGTATTAACCACGGGCGCCCCTTCCTTGCTCAGATGGTGCTTCAGGGCGATGCCGGCAGCGTCAACGACGGCGATGCGGTATTCTCCCTTCTCGTCCCACTTCTCCAGGGGTGTCTGGGTATTGATGATCAGCAGGCCGTTTTCCCGGAGTCTGCTGAAGATATCGACAACCTTGAAGAGGCTCTCGTCCAGGACAACGGCAATGTCCGCCTTCTCGATCTGAGAGAAAATCCGGATCGGCTCCTGGGCAATCCGTGTCGAAGCCGTGAGCGGCGCCCCCCGTCTTTCCGGTCCGAACGTCGGCGCCGAGGTCACCCCCTTGAATTCCTGCAGATATGCAGCTTCCGCAAGCATCTGGGCGGCGACGACCACCCCCTGTCCCCCTCTTCCATGCCAGATTACTTCGTACATGATTGCCCTGTCCCCTTTGCAAAAATAAATAAAAAGGCCACGGATTCTCCACCCGTGGCCTCTTAGGATTTATTATAGATGTACTATTTAACTCCTAAAATCGCCGGGCGGTGGGTACAAGCCCACCAGAAGAAGAGTAAGGCGCAATAATCCAAACAGATTGTTAACGCTGCCAGCCGTTCTTCTTTTCCCACCAGTCACGATATCTCAGCCTTAAAGAAGTTTCGTGGACCGTAAAATAAAAACAAAGGCTTGTCAATAGATAAAATCAATGAACTCATCGTTTGCTTTCCGATGCCTGAATAATGGCGGTCAATTGTTGTTAATGCATGGGCGAAAATATCGGCAGCGTGTTGGGATCAGACATGCCCTTGGGTATTATCTTGACACACAATCCCCTTCTGTTTATAATCCCCATAAGAAAGCAATACCTAATCAAATGATAGTGAAAAAGGAGGTTTGTAAGGATGAAACGAGTTCTGTTGTGCCTGGTTTGTGTGGTGTTCCTCTGTGGATGCGGTTCTTACTACAAGGTAACCGATCCAGCCTCAAGAAGTATCTACTATACGGAGGATGTTGATAAGCTGAAGAACGGGGCTGTCAAGTTCAAGGACGTCAAGACGGGCGGCCAGGTAACCCTTCAGTCCTCCGAGATCAAGGAGATCGACTCCAGAGAATTCAAAGAGGGGATTAAGGCCGACAAGGCCGAGGATAAAAAGTAGAAGCCGTACCTTGGGACGGACGGCACCCGATCCCCAAAGAATTTTATTGCTCGTTCCCCATTGACCTCGGTCCGTAATTTTTGTTATAAACAGACAAAAAATGGAGGGCGTTATGAATCTGGGATTGAAAAACAAGGTGGTCTTGGTGGCCGGGGGAAGTATGGGCCTGGGTCTGGCAGTGACCATGGAAATGGCCCGGGAAGGGGCGAAGGTGGCCATTTGCGCCCTCGATGATCCTTCATTGCCGGAGGCGGAACAGCTTATCCGCAAGGAAACGGGTGCGGAGGTAATTGCCGTGGCGGCGGATCTTTCCGATCCGTTGCAGGCTGCCCAGTTTGTCCGCAAGGCCATATCACACTACGGAACCGTGGATATTCTGGTCAACAATGCCGGCGGACCGCCTTCGATGAGTTTTCTGGATATCGATGACGATATGTGGGCGTCCGGTTTCCGGTTGAACCTGCTGAGCACGATTGTCATGACCAGGGAAGTTGTGCCGGTGATGAAGGAGAAACGCTGGGGGAGAATCATCAACATGACCTCCATTTCCGTGAAACAGCCCATTGACGGTCTGATCCTTTCCAATACGATCAGATCCGGAGTTATTGGCCTGGCCAAGACCCTCTCCAATGAACTGGCCCCGTTCAATGTTACGGTAAACAGCGTCTGTCCCGGTTACACCCTGACGGAACGGGTTCGGAGCCTTGCCCGGGCCGTAGCGGAGAAGGAGAAGACAACCCCCGAAGCGGTAATCAAAAGGTGGGAGTCGACCATTCCCATGGGCCGTCTGGGAACACCCGAGGAATTCGCCGCCCTGGTGACCTTTCTCGCCTCGGAGCAAGCAGGTTACATCACCGGCGCCGCGATCCAGATCGATGGCGGATGGTACAAGGGTGTGATGTAGAATTGACAATGCTGAATTCCGGGTCATGCCCGAAATGACAGGAAACGGGTACAACGAAGAATGAAAATCCTCCCTTACCCCCTTTGCCAAAGGGGGGTAAGGGAGGATTTTCATGTAAATGGCAGGGCAGTTTTCGTAGGGAATGTGGAAATCGGGGACGGTTCTATTTTTTGTAGATGTTATTTGTTGATGCTTCCCTCAGCCCTGCGGCGGCGTTGCCGTCACCGGGGCGGAGGTTGATGGCCTCCTGGAAATGGGCGGCAGCCTCTGCTTTCCGATCCATTTTCAATAAGACGGCCCCCAATGTAACGTGCAGATCCGGGTTCCGGGGCTGCAACTTCAGCGCCCTTGCAAGTAGTGGTTCCGCTTCCTCATAACGTCCCTGCTTGTATAGGGCGGCGGCCATATTCTGGTTAGCCCCGGGGTAATGGGGCATGATCTTCAGTGATTCGGCAAACCAGGTCATGGCCGCGTCGATCTGTCCCCGGGATGCCAGGGCGGCGCCAAGGTTGTTGCTTGCCCAGTAATTATCCGGGACCACCCGCGCCGCATGTGTGTAAAGGGTGACGTTGTCCCGCCAGTAGCCCACCTGCTTCCAGGTCAGAAAGCTCAGGATCAGTAAAACAGCCACCGCCAATCCGAAAATGATCCGGCCGGGGACAAATAGTTCGGCCTTCCCCGCTTTCTGCGTCTTTTCCTGCCTTCCCGGAGGCAATACGGCGCCGCCCGGTTGATTGCATTTTGTTCCGATGAACTGTTGTCTGGAGAGGAATAAAACAACATCCCGCCCTCCCCAGGCGATCATAATAAAAAGACCGATCAGGGGGATATAGGTGTAACGATCCGCCATGGCCTGGACCCCCACCTGCACCAGACCAATAACCGGAACCAGTGTTCCCAGGTACCAGAACCAGCCCGTGATCAGGTAGGGATGGCGGCGACCCTTCCAGATTACAGCGGCGGAGACGGCTATCAATAGCCCCGCGGCGCCCAGGACTTTCCAGAGGGCAAGGCTGTCCAGGGGGTGGGGATAAAAAACGGCCATGTTGACGGGCCATAACATCATGCCCATATAGCCTGCATAGGATACCAGGGCGTTTTCGAGGCGGATCTGAAAGGGGAAGGGGGTGAGACTGTAAAGGACCCCCGATTGCTGCTGGACGACAAACACGATAATTGCGGCAATAAGCGCCAGGGCAAAAAGGGGAATCTTTCCCACGATGAGACGGCTGACCGGCGCCTGCCGCTTTCCCTCACCTGATTCCCCCATATTCATTCGGAGGCTGTCGGCGAGAGATTTTATTTGCTTTCCTCCGGCCGCGGCAGCCGCCCCGCTGTTTGAGAGGCCTTTCTTTTTCTTCGTTTTGCCGCCAGTCTCCGGGGTTGTTGATTTTGAGCTCGCAGTTACAGGACGACCTGCCCCTGTGTCCCGTCTTTGTCTTACCTCTCCCGCCATTCTCCCGAGGGGCCAGTAATCAAGCAGCACCAGGACAAAGGGCAACGTGACGAGCATCTGTTTGGCCATCAGGCCAAGAGAGAAAAAAAGCACGATCAGACTGTAGCGTTTCCAGTCCGGCGTCTCGGTATAGCGGACGTACATCCAGGTGGTTAATAACCAGAAAAAGGTGCTCAGGACATCCTTCCGCTCCGCTGCCCAGGCTACGGACTCGACATGGAGGGGGTGAAGGGCGAAGAGAGCCGCTACGAAGGCGCTCGGCCAGAGGTCGCCGGTCATTCGCCGCAGCAGCAGCAAGAGCAATATAGTATTGAAGATGTGAAAGCAAACATTGACCAGATGGTGGCCGGCCGGGTTCAGGCCAAAAAGCTGGACGTCCACCATATGGGAAATCCAGGTGATGGGATGCCAGTTGTTGGAATGGTAGGAAGTGAAGGCCCAGACGATATTATCTATGCCCAGGCCCGAGCGGACATGGGGGTTCTCCGTAATATATTCGTAATCGTCGAAGTCAATGAAAGGATGGTCCTGCACCTGCCCATAAACCGCAAACGTCAGCAAGGCTATACACAGGCAGATCCAGAAGATATTTTTCGTTTGCCGGGAGAGGTTCATGGAGGGTTTTCCCCTTGTTTCCCCAGGCCTTTGACAAGGGACTCCAAATTTTTTATCAACCGGGGCAGGGTATTTTTATCCAGGGCCGAGACGGCGACGGCGTTAAAGCGCCGACACAGGTTGGCAAGAAGGGGCTTGTCCGCAACGCGGTCCTCTTTGTTGAAAACCATCAGGGTGGGTTTGTCTTTGATATCGAGATCGGCAAGGATCTTATCCACGGCGGCGATGTGGTTTTCAAAGTCGGGATTGCCGGCATCGACGACGTGCATCAGGACATGGGCCTCGTGGAGTTCGTCGAGCGTTGCCCGGAAGGCGGCGAAGAGGTCCGGGGGCAGATCCCGGATAAAGCCCACCGTATCGGTGATTACAGCTTCCGTGTCCCTCGGAAAACGGAGGCGCGAGCTTTTCGGGTCCAGGGTGGCAAAGAGCCGATCCTCCGTGAAAACACGGCTTTGGGTCAGGCTGTTTAGCAGCGTCGATTTTCCCGCATTGGTGTAACCGACGATGGAGATTACGGGCAATCCCGCCTTCCCCCGCTTGACCCGCCGCTGACCCCGGGCCTTTTCAATTTCCAGGAGGTCCTGTTCGAGGAGTTTGATTCGGTCCCGGACGCGGCGCCGGTTGATCTCCAGCTTTGTCTCCCCCGGCCCCCGGGCGCCGATGCCGCCGGTGAGGCGGGACATGGCCGTATGTTTCACCGCGAGTCTCGGGAGGAGGTATTTCAACTGGGCCAGTTCGACTTGGATCTTACCTTCCCGGCTATGGGCCCGCTGGGCGAAGATATCGAGGATCACCTGGGTCCGGTCGACAATCTTCATTTCCGTAAAATCGGCCAGGGAGCGCACCTGCCCGGGGGTTAGTTCATGATCGAAGATGAGGAGATTTGCCCCCATCTGCAAGGCCCTGATCAGGACGTCGGCAAGTTTCCCCTTTCCCAGGACGTAGCGGGGATCAAGGGCGTTACGGTACTGGGTGATGGTATCGAAGACCGCGACGCCGCTGGAACGGGCCAATTCCTTCAGTTCCGTAAGCGAGAGGTGGGCGTCGCCAGTGGGGTTGGTTTCCACCCGGATCAGTATTCCCCGCTCCGTCGCCTCGACTTTGCGGGACTTCTGTTTTCGCGTGAATTCCCCTTCCAGGGCGGCGATGAAAGCGGTAAAGTCGAGGTCCAGCTCCGAGGGGCGAACGGGCGGGAGGAATGTCCAGTATTTCCCGTCCGTATTTTCCGGGACCAGATGAGCGCTGTGGACGACGCCGGGAAGTCCGTCGTCCATGGCTTCCACGGCGGAGATTAAATCAAGGCGCAGCAGCGCCAGGTCCGTGAGGTCGTCATCGGTCAGCCCTTCTCCGTGGAGATGGGTGTGGATCAGACGCAGGCCCTTGAAGCGAACGGAAGAAGAACGGAATCCCTCCAGGCTGGGAATGACGATCCCCTGGTGATCACCGACGATGACGAAGACAATTTCCCCCCGCCGGCTGATCAGCAGTCCGAGCTGGCGGTTGATGTTCCTTGATGCCTCGGTGAGTTGGCGGGCCAGATCCTGGGTCAGAATAAGGTCGGGGGCGATGCGGCGCCGGTAGAACTGTTCGATCCGTTTTATCTGTGCCGCCCCCAGTCCGTTCAGGTTGCCGTGGATTTTCTGAATTGGGGACCCCCTATTATTTGAATTTCTGGGGGTTGACCTTTTTCTCCATGGTATCGAGGAAGCTCGACCAGGAGTTCGTCTGGAAAGGCGTCACCAGCTTCTGGGGTTTATCTGACCCGCATTCCGGGCAGGTCAAGGCGTCCGGGGCCTCCTTCATCTTCAGGAAGGCCTCAAACTTGAATTGGCATTTGCTGCATTCAAAATCGTAAAGTGGCATATATCTCCTTCAAACCTGATTTGCCTTGGGATTATACACGAAGAATATTTGCGAGGCAACATGATATTTTCAAAAAGAAAAGCCCCGGCGGGATACTGCCCGCCGGGGCTTTTAAAATTCGCTGTGTTACTTGAACATGCTTAGAAGTTCAAGGTCAGCTTGTGGGAAAGGAGGTAATTGTTGCTCACCGTGACGTTCGAGTCATAACCCTTGAAGTAGTCGCCTGTCCAGAGGTAGCCGGCGCCGATCATGTAGGTGAGGTTGTCATAGATCTTGTAGCTAGCCGTCAAGTCCAGTTCCTTACCGTATTCGGAGGATTGGAACTCTCTAACAGTAGCGCCGCCGTAGTAACCGGCGGAACCAACTGCTCCCACGTCGCTCTTCGGTTTCTTGTCGGCATTGGCGATCGAGAAGGCCAACTTGATGTCCATCTTGGCCATGGGTTTGACACCGACATAGGCCTGATAGAACCAGCAGTTATCCTGGAACACGTAGGGCTGATAGCCCCCGGTCCTGTTGGCAGCCGTAGCAGCGGGGATGTTTCCCTTCATGGAGCCCATGTTGTCTCCGTAGTCGGAGTTCCAGAGCATCAGGGTGCGGTTGAAGCCGTAGTTCGCCATGAGCATTGAGGCCACGTTGCCGGTTGCCTTGTCGCTGTTCTGGTTGTCGTCGCCGCTTAAGTAAACAAACTGCAGACCGACATAGGCGGGTTTGAGATCATACTTGCCGTGGAGGAACAGGCCCAGAGCGGAGAGGCCGATATCCTGAGCTTTGGCTCCGACACTGGATCCGGAGTTGGTTGTTGTTGCGCCGTTGTTTTCATAAGAGCGGAGATTCCCAAATCCATAGACACCCTCGCCCTCGACGAAGAAGTTGCCGAAGGTCAGCTTCGTGTAGGGGAAAAAGCCGCTCAGATTGGCGGTATAACCGTTAACGTATCCGAACTTGTTATTAGAGGCGCGATTGTACTGATAGAGAAGGCCCACCTCGCCGGCACCGAACTTGTAAATGGCGCCGAGGTCATAAACGTCCTTGTCGGCGTCTGCGCCCTGGCCCATATAACCGGAACCGCCTGCGGAAGCGCCTGATTTACCACCGGTTAAGCCCAAGTACTCACCACGCTTTTCAACTGCCGCGACTGCCATCCAGGGACCCTTGCTGAAATAATAACGGATGCCGCCAGCGGAAAGGGGGGTGTTGAGGAAGTCCGTACCCCACATAAGGAACTGCATGTAACCGACCTGGAACTTGCCGAAAGGCACGTTGAAATCCAGATAGGCCCGTTCAAATTCGAGGTTTTCCTGGATTTTTGCTTGATTTGCCGTACCGTTCCATACGCTGGTGCGACTCTGGGTCTCACCAACGCCGCCGGCCCAGGCCTGATCGCCCCATTTTTTCTCCAGGGCGTCAATACGGGTGACGAGTTTCAGGCCTTCGACGACCTGAAATTCCGTCTCCAGGCGGAACCGCTGGCCATACCATGCACTGGAGCTGCGCCGGGCGCTATCCGCAGTGGTGTTCCAGGAGGGCGACGTAGAGACTTCGCCCTTATCCAACAACGAGGGGTTATCCAAGTACCAGCCCATGGCGTAGTACGAACCGCTGAACTTTACATCTACTGCCGCGGCGGGCATGGCGAAGGCCATGAGCAGACCGAGAGACAGTAAAAT
>JBAYKV010000150.1:0-8330 GCA_041664405.1 Syntrophales bacterium | reverse complement strand
CGAATTGACTCAAATTAAATCTTACCCAAGGAGGTGAATAAAAAGGATCGTTGACTCATAATTCGATATTACCGAATCCCGACTATTTGACGGAGGGTTGAATATGAGTCCGCAATCGAAAAAAGAATACACGGAAGCCACGCATCAACGTTATAAAAATGCCTGTCACAAGGGGAAGACCTTCATCCTGAACGAGTTCTGTGCGACCTCCGGCTATCACCGTAAATACGCCATTCAACTTTTGCGGGGCTTCAAGCGCTTTACGAAACCCAAGCAAAAGAAACGAGGACCAAAACCTGTTTATCAGAAAGAAGAGATCATCGCTCCCCTGAAACATATCTGGCTTACGGCAAATCTTCCCTGCTCAAAACGACTGAAAGCCATTCTGCCGATCTGGCTACCTGGATATGACCAAGTATATGGTAAACTAGCTCCTGAAGTGACAAATGCCTTGCTGAGCATATCACCAGCAACCATAGACAGGCTTCTTGCTCCTGCCCGAATCCAAGAGAATAAACGCGGGCGCTCAACGACGAAGCCGGGAACCCTCTTGAGAAAACAAATACCCATTAAAACCAATCAATGGGACGAATCAAAGCCAGGGTTCCTCGAAGCCGATACTGTTGCCCATTGCGGCGATTCTATGGCCGGGATGTTCATCTTTACCCTCGACACCGTCGATATCGCTACCGGATGGACCGAACAACGGGCCGTCTGGGGAAAAGGTGAAACCGGCATCCTGGAACAGATCAAAGATATTGAAAAATCCCTGCCGTTTCCTCTCCTCGGCTTCGATTCCGATAACGGCTCAGAGTTTCTAAATTACCACCTCTTGCGCCACTTCTCCCAAAGAAATCAACCCGTGTGTTTTACCCGGAGCAGAGCCTATCACAAAGACGATAACGCACATATCGAACAGAAAAACTGGACCCACATCAGGCAATGGATCGGCTACGAAAGGTTAGATAACCACCACCTCGTGCCGCTCCTCAATAACCTCTATAAACATGAATGGCGGCTCTTTCACAACTTCTTCTGCCCCTCTGTAAAACTAATCGCCAAAGAAAGATCACATTCTAAAATCATAAAACGTCATGACTCCCCAAAGACACCTTACCAAAGAATCATCGAGTCCCCTCATGTCTCCGAATCCGTCAAGACGTCCCTTACCAAACAACTTGAAAATCTCAACCCTTTCCTGCTAAGAAAAGCTATGGAAAAGAAGCTTAAAACGATCTTCTCCTACATCAAACCAGGGTAACATTATTTATGAGGCAACGTTACCTCCTATCTACCCTCCTTGGGTAAGATTTTAATATGAGTCAACGGGTAAGATGAATTTGGCAACAAGATTGTTTGGTTTGTCAAGCAGTCCAAAAATAGACAACCACGCCGCAAGCAGCGGGGTATTATAACGGATTTACTATTTTATTCATTGTCGCAGATGGGAGATTCAACCCTCATAGATTAAATCAATAGAGTATTATTGCCAGTATAGAGAACCCCAAAACCCTCACCTGTGGATATATGCTTTACACTACTTCCCATGCAGGATGTCCATCCATCGGATTGCCTCGGAATCGCTGATCTTGCCAAGGTAGACCTGCGTGGTTTTTAAATCCTAGTGACTCAATATAACTTTCGATACGACTTCCAAGGGCACACCGTTTCTACTGGCGTAGGTGGCCGAGTATCTCCGGAGATCATGGGGCGAAATACGGACATTTACTTTTTCTCCCCGCCGCCTGACAAGAGTTCTTGCTGTTGACTAACATATTGGAAATGGGCGGTCATCAGATTGCAGGGAATTATCCTTGATATACTTTGTCAGCTTTTTTGAAACGTTCTCCGGCATATAGGCCAGTTCTGTTTCTTTGCCAGATTTCGGATTTCGGAGGATAATGGTTCTATCTGAGACATCCGACACTTTTATCTTCAGCAATTAGCCAATCCTTAATCCGCACCTCGCCTGAAGCTCCAGTATCAATGTGAGGTCTTTGTGATTCCCGGGAATTATATCTCAGGTGGACGAGATATGTTATGAATTATGGAAGTGGAGGGGAACACACTATCTACAATATGGGACCATACAGTGGCATAGTCGCTTATTTTATCGAAGAAATAGCAGTGCGTCAAAAGTCGCATGTTTCGACCTGGATTCAATAATCCCTCTGCATCCGGGGTTTATCGCTTTGTATTTGGAACCCGCATTTCACGTGATCCAATCAGTGGATGACATCTTCAACATCCTGTCATCACGGCCACCCATGGTCATGAAGAGATGCCATAGAAAACATTTGTGTCATCCTTGAACATATCCGTCTTATTCGTAGATTCTGCTACCTGATTGAATACGGGTTACATAAATGATCTCGCAAGCACCCCGGTCTGTATCCGTTCGGGACATGCTTGTCTTTATTGAGATCGGCTGTTCTCCGCTCCTGCCTTCCACATTAACAAGATATCCTTCCAAGACAATCTTGTCGTGCTTCTTTATCTGCTCCCCAATGGCCTTATGAATGGTGGCATTAGCCGGAATGATGTGGCTGTTGGAACCGTGAGACATGGCATATTCCATTTCAACTGGCGGATCATCACCCTTCATCCGAAACCACGCCATGCGAGTACTGTCGTGCTTGATTACCAGTTGTTTCTGGACATGCGGATATGTCAGCATGCCCCAAACCATGGCAATGTCGAAAGGGGCGATTTCTGCGCCCCACCCATGCGAGTATTTTCTTTTTGACATGACCTCACCGGCAATCCGATAGGTGGCTACAGGTGAGATGGTCACACTGCCGTCTTTGATCTTCTTGACGAATGGCTTTTTCTCCGAGCATGGTTCTTGAAGAGGATCCTGGAGGAATAGAATTGCCGCCGGGCCGCCCTTCCTTACCGAGGCGGGATTGTCATCGCAGGCGACAAGCAAGAATACTGCAAGAATTGCCATCGGTATTATTTTCAGATCAGGAATGATTTTTAAGGGCATCGATAAATCTCACGAAATACATCCCTTCCGGAGCTGGACCGGGAGTGGTGTTGTGTTCTTGTCGAAAGAAAATTATATGTCAGAAATGTGCGCATTTCGAATCGTTTTCATTGAGCTGGCCAATTATCTCCCCTCGAAACAGCGACTGTTAGACTTGCTCTTCAAGTTGACCAGATTGGAAAGCCTCAATGGCTGATTTCACCGACCCTGCAGCACCGAGAAAGATCCTCACATCAGCCCCTTTGAGCAAAGCCGCAGCCTTGCGTCCGATGTGCCCTGTGAGGATGCAATCTGTTCTTTCAGCGGCTATGATATTCCCGGTAGCCGTCTCACGGGTGACTCAATTCATGCCGGCAGTATTTTCCTTTGACTCAATGGACGTGAGTATTATCATTTGAAATATTCGTTTCAGCCCAGCATTTCCCTGACCTTACCGGAGAGCCTTTCAGGGTGAAAGGGCTTCTGGATGAACCCGTTGCAGCCACGATCCATGATTGTTTGGGCTTTTCCGTTGAGACTGTACCCGCTGGAAAGAAGAACCTTGATCTCAGGATTGATCACCCGAAGGCGATCAAAAATTTCTCCTCCCGATATCCCCGGCATGATCATGTCCAGAATGACTAAGTCAATCTCGTTTCTTTTTTCCGTGTAAGCAGCAATCGCCTCCTGCCCGCTTCCGGCCACATAGACTCTGTATCCCATTAACTCCAGTAGTTCTTTGTTAACTTCCAAAACCGTTTCTTCATCATCCACCAGGAGGATTGTCTCTGTACCCCTTGTGATTGTTTCGGTTGCCGTTTCTGCCTTCACCACTTCCTTCTCCGAAGCGGGCAGATAGATGTTGAACGTCGTCCCATTACCGGGCTCACTGTACACATTAATCATGCCTCCGTGACCCTTGATGATCCCATAGACCGTCGCCAGTCCAAGGCCGGTTCCTTTTCCCATTGTCTTCGTCGTAAAAAAAGGTTCAAATATCCGTTCCTTGGTCGCCTCGTCCATCCCTATGCCCGTATCGGTGACCGTTATTTTCACATATTTCCCCAACTTGACACCATGAGTAAACGCTTTTGCCTCATTCAAAATGACATCCTCTGTCTCCAGATAGATCTCCCCACCCTCAGGCATGGCCTGCCAAGCGTTTACATAAAGATTCATGAATACTTGCTCCATCTGCCCCTGGTCAACCTCCACGGTAAAGAGATCTTTCCCGTATTTCCGATGGATGGAGATTTCCTTCTTGGTTCTCCCGAACATGGAGGATGTCTTTTCAAGGACATCGTTCATATCGGCGGGCTTGACCTCATACCTCCCCCCTCGGGCAAACCCCAACAGTTGTCTGGTTAAATCCGCCCCGCTTGCCACCTGCTCTTCAATGCCCTTCAAACGTTCATAATGGGGATGAGAAGAATCGAGATCAAGCAGCGTCAAGGAGACATACCCCTGAATCCCCATGAGAAGATTGTTGAAGTCATGAGCGACACCACCGGCAAGGGTACCGATGGCCTCCATCTTATTCGCATGTTGCAGATGCTCCTCCAGCCCTCGCTTCTCCTCCTCAGCTCGCTTGCGATCCGTTATGTCATTAAAGAAATTTAAAGTCGCCGGTTTGCCTTGCCAGGAAATAAGGGTCGGATGAATCTCTATCCATTTAACAGCCCCGTCCCTGTCAGTAATTTTAAGCGGGTAAATATTGGGAACACCTTCACCTTTCATTCTTTTAGTGTATCGTTCAAGGACCATTTCCCGGTCATCGGGATGAACGAATTCTATAAACGGCCTTGAGGTCAACTCTTCTTTGGAATAGCCCAGAATTTCAACAGCTCGGCGATTAACAAATTTATGCATCCCGTCCTGATCGATCACAATCGCCTCTCCCGCATTTTCCACCACAAGACGGTACTGTTCCTCGCTTTCACGTAATGCCTCCTCTACCAGCTTGCGGTCGGTAATATCGCGGGCGATGCCCATGTATGAAATAATGTTGCCATCGGCATCACGCACGGGCGAAGCATTCGTGGCATGCCACCGCCATGGACCGCTCTCATGATGGACTCGATATTCAATGCCGCCCTGCTTTTCACCGGTCGCAACGACCTGTGCCATGAATGCGCGACAAAGAGGAATATCCTCCGTATGTACAAAAGCTTCAAGGGGTTGGCCGACGACTTTGTGGATGTCATGCCCCAGTATCTCCGTCCAGTTGGGGGAGACATATGTGAAGACCCCGTCAGGTGTCAGCGAAAAAACGATGTCGTTGGCATTTTCCACGAAACAACGGAAGATTTCATTGTTTTTAAACGGTATACTATCTCGGAACTCTTTTTTGTCCTTTGATGCTTCACTCTCCACCATTCGCTTGCGGATGGTTGTCAGTTCATCGATGAGCTGCTTTTTTGTCTTCATCCCGTCATTCATAACAACGTCCTTTCTCCAACAAGATGGGCCTTGCAGATGAAACTATTGACGCCATATGCGGAGAGACCTTTCTCTCGCACCCTGACAAGGGGGAGTGATCATAATCAAGGTGCAAACGATGCTAAAAGGTAATTCCGACTATGGAATAACGTTTTAATTCGTGTGAAAATACCACAAATGCTGATTGAAAGCTTCCAATTTCTTTGAAACGGAAAGATTGTTGTATTTGTATTCAACTCCAAGTGCACACAATTTTCCTTTTACCTTGACAGACACCTTCCGTCCTTCTATCGTCACAACCAAGTGATTTCTCATACAGGGCAAAATAAAGAACAGCCGTGCCACGGTGCGGCGGGAAGAGTAGCGAGCATGTGCATGTGCGATGGAAGAGATGAAAACACCCACGGGAATACCCCTGGAGATAATCAACATAGCCGCAGAGCGGCGTTCGGCGGCAAGGACGGCCTCTGTTTCCGGAGGCTACTTCTGATCCTGCTTCTGATCCTGCTGTTGCCCGTTCCCTCAATAGCCGCAAACCTTACCTGCAGCCGCCTTCCCATTCTGATGGACAGGTTCCTATCCAATCACTACGCCATGAAGAAGATGACCAAAGAGATCAAGAGTCGTGCCGTCGACCAGATGATCAAGAGCCTTGACCCCTCCAAAACGCTGCTATACGAGTCTGATTTGGAAAGACTAAAGCCGATTCTACAAGGCGTGTTTGTAAGCATGCAATCGGGCGACTGTTCCTCGCTTCAGCAGGTTTACGATGTGCTCGTCGCGCGGGCTAAGGAGAATGAGGCCATTGTAAAAAAGATTCTGGGGCCAGACTACCGACTCGACGAGACGGTGGAGCTGAACATCAATGTAAACAAGCGCCCCTATTTGAAGACGAAGGGGGAAAAGAATGAGTTTCTGAGAAAGGTTGTGCAATTCCAGATCGAAAACGCCCTGCTGGCGGGCATCGACTTGGCGGAGGCCAAGAAGCAGCAGATTCACCGCTACGAGCTACAGACGATGCGGGTGGCCGAGCGCAATCCTGAAAAGCTAATTACGAGCATCGCCAAGGCCTTTGCCCTGGCCCTGGATCCGCATACGAGCTACCTGTCCTCCGAGAACTATGAGGATCTCCTGATTCAGACGCAGCTTTCCCTGGATGGTATTGGGGCCACCCTCAGCAGCGACAATGGATTTACTGTCATTGAGGAACTGATTCCCGGGGGAGGGGCCGAGCGTTCGGGCCTGCTGAAGCCAAAGGACAAGATTATCTCCGTGGCCCAGGAGGGGGAAAGGCCTGTTGACGTCATCGACATGGACCTGCGCGACATTATAAAGATGATCCGCGGCAAGAAAGGCACACAGGTAACCCTGACAATACTGCGGCAGGGGGAACGCACGTCCCGCTTTGACGCCACGATCATGCGTGACAAGATCGACATCAAGGAGCAGGAGGCCAAGCTCGCATACGAGACACATACAGTAGGCGGAAGGCAGTATCGTTTCGGCGTGATCGATCTTCCTTCCTTCTACGGCAACGAGAAGGAAAATAAGTCCTGCTCTGAAGACGTGAAAAGTCTTCTCGCGGAGGCCCAAAAGCAGCATGTCGATGGGATTGTGCTGGACCTGTCGCGCAACGCGGGGGGGCTCCTCGAAGAGGCGGTGCTCCTTGCCGGCCTTTTTCTTGATAAGGGTGGAATCGTGGCGACCAAGGACAACCACGGGCAGGTGACGATTATCGCCAACGGTCCGGCCGCATCGGGTATGGGAGGCGACAAGCGCAAAGTGATTATGTTCCCCGCAGAAGACTCCCGTGCAGTCTACACTGGCCCCCTGGTTGTATTGACGAGCCGCCTGAGTGCGTCGGCCAGCGAGATCGTGGCGGGTGCCCTCAAAGACTATCGTCGCGCAGTGATCGTCGGGTCGGACCATACCTTCGGCAAGGGGTCCGTGCAGATACTGATGCCTCTGCCCTTGGATCTGGGCGCAATGAAAATCACTGCGGCGCTATACTTCCTGCCTGGCGGCAAGTCTACACAAAAAATGGGTGTAGAAGCGAATGTGCGGCTGCCTACCTGGTCCAGTCTCAAAGATATTGGCGAAACGGAGTTGGATTACCCGCTTCCGGTCCAAGCGATAACACCCTTCCTCGGCATACCGGGAAACGCCGTGCCGCTCTGGAAACCTGTGGAACAGCCCATGATAGCAGAGCTGGCAGCAAGGTCCAAGGTCCGGGTCACCAAAGAAGCGGAGTTCGCCGAAATCATCAAAAACAACAAAGTGGCCACCGACAAGAAGGGCGTTATCCGTCTCGCTGATTTACGCAAGGAGATGGAGAAGGAAGGCGGTGGCAAGAAGAAGGAGACGCCTGCCGAACTTAGGAAGAAAGCACGGGACCAGTATGTTCCCTTCGTGAACGAAAGCGTCAACGTTCTTATCGATATGGTGACACTGGGGTCATCCCCGCCCATTTCAAACAGAAGCCAATGAATTCACCCGAATGGACACGGTGAAGATTTGTATTTGCTATACGTAATATAATCTTATTTTCCTATTGAGATTAACCTGTTAGGTGCTATCTCAGTATTCACATTTTAATCTCTTCGTCAAGAAAAGTCCTGGCTGCCCGGTTGGACTGGTTTTATACATTAATCTCTCCTCGGGAATAGGTAACCGCCTTGCCGCCGATCTTCACACGCTCTCCCGCGTCCCGGCAGAACAGTTCACCTCCCCGCGCCGAAAGTTGCAGGGAATGAAGGTCTGTCTTCTTCAGGCGCTTGGCCCAGTAAGGAATGAGGGTGGAATGGGAAGACCCCGTCACCGGGTCTTCATTCACCCCCGCCCGGGGGGCAAAGAAACGGGACACGAAATCGGCGGTCTTCCCCGGCGCCGTGACGATCACCCCCAGGCAATCCCAATTCAGCAT
>JBAYKV010000149.1:0-8402 GCA_041664405.1 Syntrophales bacterium | reverse complement strand
CAGTTGTCCTTTCTGGGCAAGATGAGGCCGGAGACCCTGCCTCCCTATGTCCTGGTCGTCAACCCGGAAAATCTGACCCGTTGTATCGACTATTCGGATCGCAACACGGCGGTCCTCTTCGGAGACGGCAGCGCGGCCGCCGTGGTTTCGGCAACGATACCGTCACGGTTAAGCCTGCGGGAAAGTGATTGCGCCTCGAAACCGGCGTCATGGCAGAAGGCGATTATTCCCCGGACCGGTTATTTCCAGCAGGACGGAAATGCTGTGCAGGGCTTTGCCATCCGCAAAATGACAGAGGCGGTCCGGACGCTTCAGGAGACCTATGCGGGAAGGAAAGAAGGGGAGGAAGAAGATGGCCATGATGGCCGGCGCCTTCTCTTTGTCGGCCACCAGGCAAACCTGAGCGTGTTAAGCAACGTCTGCGAACGCACGGCCATTCCTGATGACTGTCACTGGCGCAACGTGACCATGTTCGGCAATACGGGCTGTTCCGGCGCCCCGGCGGTTGTTAGTCAGCACTGGCAGGATCTTGAGCAGGGGGACTGCCTGATCATGGCCCTGGTCGGGGCGGGGCTGACGTGGTCTACGCTCATGTGGCAGATGTCCTGATATCAGGTAATTTTCCCTGACATTGGGGATACAGGGGTATTTTTGAGGTTAATTTTAGATGAAATATGAAGAGTTCCAAAACCAGAAAAGTTTTGATCTTACCGAGCTGATCGCCTTTTCCTATGGACGGCTGGTGGAAGATCCACCGGAGGGCTTTGAGGCCCGCCTGCCGGCGCCTCCTTTCCTCATGGTCGATCGCATCCTCTCCCTGGAGGCGAATGGCCGGAGAGGGAAGATCGTTGCGGAGCAGGATATCCATCTGGATGCGTGGTATTTCCAGTGTCACATGCCCGGAGATCCGGTCCAGCCGGGATGTCTCGGGGTGGACGCCATCTGGCAGCTTCAGGGGTTTTACGGCGTCTGGCGCGGCGGCCTGGGGGCGGGGCGGGCCCTGGGCTGTGACGGGGTGACTTTTAGCGGCCAGGTTCGGCCCTATCACCGTGTCGTCCGCTACGAGATCGAGGTCCGTCGTTTTTCTTCCCTGGCGGAATCAGGGGCCAGCGTCATTATCGGCGACGGGACCATCTCCGTGGACGGGGAGTGTGTTGCCGAGGTTCCCCATGCCCGGACCGGCCTTTTCCGGGGCATCGTCTATGGTGATTATCCGTGGTCGCCCAAGGGCAGGCAATAGGCAGCAGGCAACAGGCAAGAGGTGACTCCGAATATGGAAGATACAATAGAAAATAAAAAAGTGGCCGTAGTGACCGGGGCGGCCACGGGAATCGGCGCCGCCTGCGCCCGGGCGCTTGGGGCGGAAGGTTTCATGGTCGGGATTCACTATCGTCAAAGCGAAGAGGCCGCCCGGGCACTCCTGGCGGAACTGGGCCAGGGTTTCCTCCTCAAGGGGGATCTGACCGGGACCGAGGATATTGACGCCATGGTGGAGGAGATCAAGACCGTCGCCGGCCGGGTGGATGTCCTCGTTCATAATGCCGGTTTTTCCGTGAATGCGGATATCAACTCCATGCGCCTGGAACAGTTCGATCAGCAGCGCCTCCTGACGAGAGGGGTATGGTACCTGACGAAGCGCGTTTTGCGGCAATTCATGCTCCGCCGGAATCAGGGACGGATCATCAGCATCAGCAGCGTCGTCGGCCATACGGGCAACGGCGGACAGATCCCCTACACTATGGAAAAGGCCGCCCTCGATGTCTTTACAAAATCCCTGAGCAAGGAATTGGAAGGACGAAACATCCTGGTAAACGCCGTGGCCCCCGGGTTCATCGCCACGGAGATGACAGCGGGTCTGCCGGAAGAGGTTCAGGAGCGGATTCTGGCCAATATTCCCCTGAAACGCATGGGGAGGCCGGAAGAGGTGGCGGAGGTAGTGGCCTTTCTCGCCGCCGGCGCGACGTACATTACCGGATCGGTCATTCATGTAAACGGAGGTCTCTATGGCGGCTGATGACGCCCTGCGCGCCCAGATCCTGAACGCCGTGCCCCAGCAGCCTCCGTTTCGCTTTATCGAGGAAATTCTGGAAATGGACGGGGAGTGCATCACCGGCGCCTATCGTTTCCGCCGGAACGAATATTTCTATCGCGGCCATTTTCCCGACCGCCCCGTCACCCCCGGTGTGATCCTCATCGAGGCCATGGCCCAGACGGGGGTGGTTGCCCACGGTCTGTACCTGTCCATGACAAAGATGGGGGCGTCCGTCGAAGAGGTGAAGAAGATAACAACCCTCTTTACCTACGCCGATGAGGTGGAGTTTTTAGGTATCGTCGCCCCGGGAGAACGGATCATTTTCCGGGGTCGGAAAGTGTATTTCCGCCAGGGAAGCCTGAAAGCGTCCGTCACGGCGGAGCGGGAAGACGGAGAAGTCGTCTGCCGGGGTATCCTGGCCGGCAAGGGGGTACTTACTCCAATTCTAAATCAAAGCGCTATCTTCGTTGGCATCGGCAATCGGCTCCTCGACGTATAAAAAATACGCCTGCGTCGCCTCTGCCTTGCCGCCTTGATTTCATCTCTGATTTAGAATCGGAATTACGGGGTAATTGGTGCAGAGGCAGAAGAAACAAAACATTCAGAGGTAAATTTAAGATGGAAAAGAGAATCGTCATTACAGGCATGGGTGTCACCGCCCCGAACGCCCACGGGCTGGAGGCTTTTACCGAAGCTTTGAGAGCAGGCCGTTCCGGCATCCGCCACATCCAGGAGATGGAGGATCTGAACTTTGGCTGTCAGGTCGGGGGAATCCCGGAAAATTTCGAAGCCGTGCGGAAAAGCTATTTCGATCACGAAAAACTCATGTCCATCAATGACAACATAGGATACGCATCCGTTTCGGCCATCGATGCCTGGCGGGATGCGGGATTTGAGGTTCCCGAGGGTGACGATGACCGGGTGCACTGGGATACGGGCGTCATTCTTGGATCGGGAATCGGGGGGATGGACACCATCGCCCGGAGCGTCGTCCCCATGGTAAACGAGGGCAAAGTCCGCCGCATGGGGAGCCGGATC
The DNA here is from genome assembly GCA_041664405.1 of Syntrophales bacterium. Classification (GTDB taxonomy): domain Bacteria; phylum Desulfobacterota; class Syntrophia; order Syntrophales; family UBA8958; genus UBA8958. The sequence continues at coordinate 5,332 of JBAYKV010000149.1, read as the reverse complement.
GTGGAGCAGGTCATGAACAGCGGCACAAGCGCCCGCATCGCGGGGCTGCTCGCTTTAGGGAATCAGGTAACGTCCAACTCTTCGGCCTGCTCGACGGGCAACGAGGCAATCATCGACGCCATGTGGCGGATCCGCACGGGGTTGGCGAAGCGGATGCTGGCCGGCGGTTCCGAGGGTGCTTCTCCCTATACCTGGTCCGGGTTTGACGCCATGCGGGTGATCTGCCGGAAATTCAACGACCAGCCGGAGCGGGCCTCCCGCCCCATGAGCGCCACGGCCGGAGGTTTCGTCCCCGGGGCCGGGGGCGCTGTCCTGGTCCTGGAGGATCTGGAGACGGCCAGGCAGCGGGGGGCCAGGATCTATGCCGAGGTTGCCGGAGGGGCCGTGAACTGCGGCGGCCAGCGGATGGGAGGGTCCATGACCGCCCCCAATCCCGCGGGAGTGCGGCGTTGCATCCAGGATGCCATCGCCGACGCCGGCATATCACCCCATGATATCCAGGCGATCAACGGCCATCTGACGGCCACCTATGCCGATCCCATGGAGGTAAAAAACTGGTCCGAGACCCTGGGGAGGTCGCCCGCCGATTTCCCCTTCATCAACTCGACAAAATCCATGATTGGCCACTGCCTGGGGGCTGCCGGTGCCCTTGAATCGGTTGCCGTCGTTCTCCAGCTTCATAGGGGTTTTATTCATCCCTCGGTGAACAGCGAAGATGTCCACCCGGATATTGCGGCCTTTGCAGCGAAGATCCCCCAGCAGGCGATAGACATGCCCGACCTGCGCGTCATTGCCAAGGCCGGCTTCGGTTTCGGCGATGTGAATAGTTGTTTGATCTTCAAAAAATGGGAAGAAAAATGACGGCTTCGTAAAAAGATCCGGATGCTGCGTTGCGCTGCATCCTTATAAAATTAACAATAAAGGAGTTTTAAAATGGAAGAAAATAAGATTTTTCAGGAGATGATTGAGATCCTGCGTTTGTATGCGAAGGATAAAACCCACCTGGACCAGTCGACGATGACGACCCACATCCTCGATGATCTCAAGGTGAATTCGGCCCGCCTCGTGGATGTCATCATCAAGTGCGAGGATGTCTTCGGGATTACGATTGAGGACGATGAGGCCGACAAGATCCGCACGATCGGCGACGCCGTGGAGTTGATCAAGAAGAAACTATGATCTCTGCGACGGCTTTCCAGCTCCGCCTTCAGACCGCCCTGGGTTCCCTGACCTCCTGGCTGCTGGCGCCCCTGTATTTTCTATTCTTGAGAAGATGGCGGGGCTACCGGATCAGGGACCTGGACAAGATCCGCCGCCAGTGGGCCGGGCTGATGGAGGGTCACAAGGGACCGTGGCTGATCTGCGGTAATCACCTTACCCTGATCGATTCCCTGATCCTGATCTATGCCCTCATGTCTCTGGGAAGGCACGTCACGGAATACGGCCGGCTCCCCTGGAATCTTCCGGAACGGGCAAATTTCCAGAGGAATATTTTCCTGATCGTCCTGTGTTATCTGGCGAAATGCATTCCCGTCAGCCGGGGAGGCGACCGGGAAGAGATGCAGGCGACCCTTGCCAAATGCAACTATCTCTTGTCGGGGCAACAGATCCTCATGGTCTTTCCCGAAGGAAGGCGTTCCCGATCGGGGCGCGTCGATACGGAGAATTACTCTTACGGCGTGGGCCGTTTTCTCCAGGATCATCCGGATTGCCGGGTCCTTTGCGTTTATCTCCGGGGGGACGCCCAGTCAACATACGGTGACATGCCCAGTCGCGGCGAAACATTCACGATAACCATGGATGCCTTTCTGCCCCACATGCCGGATAGGCAGGGACTAAGGGCCCAACGGGACCTGGCGGGGCAGATTGTTCACCGCCTGGCCCAGATGGAGGAGGAATACTTTGACCAGCATCGGCAACGATATTGTAGATTTGACCAGTCCGGACAGCATCGGGAAAAGCCTGGACCGGCGCTTCATTGCCCGCGTCTTCACTCCGGAAGAACAGGAACGGATTGATCGGTCCCCCGCTCCCGATACCACCCTCTGGATGCTCTGGGCGGCGAAGGAAGCGGCTTTCAAGGCGGTAAGCAAATTGAAACCGGGGCTGAGCTTTACACACCGTGCGTACGCCGTCACGTCGCCCCCGAACGAAGATACCCAAAGCCGCCCTATAGCCGATAGCCCCCTCCTTCTTACCGAAGAAAACAGCCTTTGTTCCCGTTCCCATCGTGAATCTGCCCATTGGGATGAGCCCGGAAAACCGACGCCCATCCTTCTGAAGAAGACAAACGGCGATGCGGTGTCAATTCAGGAGCGCGGTGTGGTTATGACGCCGGTTGGTCCTGTGGATACTTTCTTCACGCTGTCATCTCACCGCGTTCACTGTGTCGCCGCCGTGAGAAACGGTAATGGCGGCGCCCCGGCGGCGGCTCCGGTCCATGTTCTGGAGGAGAGAAGGGAAGGCCTCTTTGATCCGTCCGCAACGGTGCGCCGGGCGGCGATCCATCATCTTGCATCCGTTCTGAAAGCCTCCCCGTATTATATCGACATTCGCCGCGATAAAACGACTCATGGCTACGGAGCGCCCCGGGTCTTTATCGAAGGAGGCCGGACGGATATCGACATCAGCCTGAGTCACGACGGCCAGTATATCGCCTTCGCCGTTCACTATTAGGGATTACCCGGAAGGCATCACACGTCGAGAGGCTGGAGGATCCGGATTTTCATTCCCACCACTAAGGTCTTGACCGCTTCCCGATAAATTTTCATATGCGGGGCGATCAGGTGTTTCTTCAAAGCCGGGAGATCGGACCAGCGTTCAACAATGGTCACGGCATTTTTACTGACCGGTTCCTGGACGGGGATGTCCGTATGCACATCGAGGGCCGGACCGTATTCAAGGCATCCCGCTTCGGCGCGCACCTTGGGAATCAGTTTCTTGAATTCATCCAGATAATCATCGCGCCTGCCCTCAGCCAGCTCTAACGTTGCAATCACATATATCATTTTACTTCTCCTCCTTGGTAGCCCTCAGCAGAACAACAAGCATCTAATGCCCTGTCCAGTTTTTAGGGAGAGGTGTCCGGACCCGGGCCTCCCTGCCGATTCTACTGTGACGAGGCGATTGAACCGCTTGCTACTGAGCGAGGTGGTAGTAGCGGTTCAAATCGAACAGTCCCGAGTGTACGGGTTCATCCTCATAGAACCGCTTTTGAAACCAGTCATATGTATCCCAGAGCCGGTTCTCCGCTCTGTTGACGCCATACTTGGCCAGTCGCTCATAATCTCTCGGACTTTTCTCGAAATGGGCAAGGAGATCAAAAAAGTCTGGCAGGTCCTCTTCACGGACATCAAAAAAGTAGTTTGGATATGATCCGATGAGGCCGTGAATAAAATCGGCACTGTCCTTTGATGGATCGAGCTCACCCTTTTCCCCGAACAAATAGGTAACGTTGTTATGCCAACGATTGATCACGATGGAGACGGCAAGATCTTTCCCATTTTTCAGGCGGATCCTCATGTAGGCTACATTTGCATTGGAATCATTGAGCACTGAGAAAAATGGCGTGCCGGGTTTGGAAACAGCGCGAAAAGCCTTGAGGTAGTCATCCTTTGTTTCGTATTTATCCGGCCATTTTTGCAAGGATACTCCTGCCCGCTCATAGTTCACAGCATCAAAAGTGATATCTGTTGCAGGCAAAATGTGTTTGTTCACAATATGTTCAACAAACTCGCGCTTCGGATCGTCCGTCACAAAAGAAATTTTCGCCGGCAGGGCGGAAGAATAGTAATGGACCTTCTTGAGATCAATTCCTTTATACCACGACTGCATGACCTCCTGTCGCTTTGATGGGGGCAGAAAATCCAGGAAGTAGCTTTCCCCTTCAACACGGAGGGCATCCATGTAGAGCCGCAGCGCCAACTGGTGGCCGGCCGTGCCGTAAACGTCAAATCCGGCAACAAGGGCATAATAGATGCGCTCAAGGAGGGGATAGTCCACAACCCACATCGTTTTCGGCAGATTTCCCAAGACCCCCTTATGCACGGATGCGTTGTCAAAATGTCGATAAACCGTAAGCAGCGGCGCATCGGCGGCCCTGTTTCCCTTCCAGACGGATTCATAGCCGAGACCGGCGTAGTTATGTGATGTGTAATAGTCTTGCCGGGCCTCATAAAACGCAACGGCGGCCTTTTTGTATTCATCAGTCAGCGCCTCAAATACTCGCATGTCACTGCCGGCTTCGATCGGCATGCGCAGCTTGTCGCTGTGCAGCTTCAGAAAGGCCGGATACGCCACGCTCAGATCGTGATCGGGATCAAGGAACATGACCCAGAAATGATCATTGATTACATTGAGGGCGACTTGACCTTTACAGACCGGACCGTGGATGAAGGTCATGATGATATAATGGGCGTTGTCCAACAGGAACTGGTAGCGTGAATGCGGTGGGATCTGTTCAAATGCGACGAAAGGATTGGCGCTTAGTTTCGCATCATACCCTACCGTATGGGGGGGCTGCAACCATTCCGGTTGGATAAACAGATCCTTGAAGCGCTGAAGTTTGGCGGCATCAAGGTCAAGCACCATATGGGTCTTGTGGACGATCGTGGAGTGGATCTTTCTGAAACGATAGTAGACCCGCTCAACACCGGGGTCATCATAGGGGCGCACGGTGGCGATCAGATCAATGGGCTCTCCGGGCGCGGTCTTCGATCGGACCAGCTCATAGTATTCGTTTGTCGGCGTGCCGAATTTCAGATGGGCCAGGAAGAGATGCTCATAGATATAGCGTGCGGTCATGGCGTGCTTGGCGTCGTCCCGGTTAAAAAACGCCTCCCACTCTTTTATTGCCAGGGCATCGCCTGCTTTCGGTTTGGTCAGCATCTCCTGCTCTGCGGCATCGGGCCCCTGCGCGCCCTGAACCAGCCAGCCCGCAACGACATCAAATTCTTCCTCCTTGAGGGGAGGAAACCCGAAGGGCATGCCGCGGTTCGGGTGTTTTTCCAGGTACCCCCCGAGCTCTTCCCCGCTTCCGGCACAGGTCAGATCGTCGGCTTCAGGCTTGTATTCCCCGACGCTTTTCGGGTTTTTCATCTTGTGGGAAAGGAGCTCGATCATGATGGAGTCGTTCGACCCGCCTGACGCTTTGCTGTCCGTAACGCTGAAAAATTCTTTCTGACGCCACTCCTTGGTCGATTGGGCGTCTGTAAAGAGGCGGGTTGGATCCATGGATTTCAGTCGTGTGGCGTTGTAAACCGCCTTTTTCGTGGCGCCGCGGTCCGCACCCTCAAAAGAGTCGAGCTTGAGCTGGCAGGGGGAATTGTAACAT
>JBAYKV010000148.1:0-8419 GCA_041664405.1 Syntrophales bacterium | reverse complement strand
GTTCCATGGCCTTACTTATTTGGAGGTCTAAGCAATGATTATCATCATGAAGAAGAGTGCCACAGAAATACAGATCGATGCCGTTATCGGCTGGATCGAATCGGTGGGCTATCGAGCCCATCCTTCCCAGGGGGTGGAAAGAACAATCATCGGCATTGTCGGTGATGACCGGGGCAAGGCGCAACTGAAATCGGCGGCGCACCTGCCGGGCGTGGAAAATATCATGCCCATCCTGAAACCTTACAAGCTTGCCAGCCGCGAATCGCGGGACGGCAATACGATTGTCCGCGTCGGGGAGGTGGAGATCGGGGGCCCCGATTTTGTCGTCATGGCCGGTCCCTGTTCCATCGAAAGTGAGGAACAGCTCCTGGAGAGCGCCTATATTGCCAAGAAAGGGGGCGCCCAGATCCTGCGGGGAGGGGCCTACAAACCGCGCACCTCCCCATACAGTTTCCAGGGGATGGAGGAGGAAGGACTCAAAATCCTGAAAAAAGCACGGGAGAGGACAGGTCTCCCCGTGGTAACGGAGGTTATGAACACAACGGACGTGGATCTGGTAGAGCAATACGTGGATATTCTCCAGATTGGGGCCCGGAACGTCCAGAACTTCGCCCTCCTGAAGAAGGTGGGGCAGGCAAGAAAACCCGTCCTCCTCAAACGGGGCATGATGAGCACCATCGAGGAACTCCTCATGGCGGCAGAGTACATCCTTGCCGCCGGTAACGACAACGTAATCCTCTGTGAACGGGGAATCCGCACTTTCGAGACGGCAACCCGCAACACCCTGGATATCAGCGCCGTACCCGTCCTGAAGGAACTGACCCATCTGCCGGTCATCGTCGATCCCAGCCACGCCGCGGGTCACTGGAAATATGTTAAACCCCTGGCCCGGACGGCCGTTGTGGCCGGAGCGGACGGACTCATCATCGAGGTCCATCCGGAGCCGGAAAAGGCCATCTCCGACGGCGCCCAGTCCCTGAAACCGGAAAAGTTTTATGAAATGATGGAGGAAGTGCGCATCCTGACGAAGGTCATGAAGGATCAGATCGAGGTGACAAGATGAACCGATTCAAGGTCAACCTCGAAAAAAAGATCTCCCGCTCCTATGAGGTCTATGTCGGACAGGACATCCTGGATCGGGCCGCCCTGCTTATTGCCAAAGGAAACTGGGCGAAAAAATATTTTCTGATCACCGATTCTAATGTTTCTAAGCTCCATGGGCAGAGGGTTATAGACATTTTCAAAAAGATGGGACTACCCGTGGAAGAGATTTCTTTTCCGGCAGGAGAGAGATCCAAGACCATAATGACAGCCGTTGCGGTAGCGGAAGAATTGCTGAGCCGGGGCGCCGATCGCACCTCCGGGCTTATCGCCTTGGGCGGCGGCGTGGTGGGTGATCTGACGGGCTTTGTCGCCTCCATCTTCATGCGGGGTATCCCCTACCTTAACCTGCCCACCACCCTCTTGGCTCAGGCGGACAGCAGCATCGGCGGCAAGACGGGGGTGGATCTGCCGGGGGCGAAGAATATACTGGGAACCTTTCATCAGCCCAAGGCGGTCTTCACCGACCTGTCCTTCCTCAGGACGCTCCCCGGTAGCGAATTCAAAAACGGTCTGGCGGAAATAGTGAAATGCGCCATTATCGACGATCCCGGTCTCCTGGATCTTCTCGAAGAAAAAGCGGCGGACCTCAAGCCCGACGGTGATCTGGCTGTCCTGATTCCAATCGTGATGAGAACCTGTGAAATCAAGAAGAAAATTGTCGAGATCGATGAGCAGGAGCATGGTTTGAGAAGAATCCTCAATTTTGGCCACACCTTGGGACATGCCATCGAGGCGGAAGCCGATTACGCCATCCCTCACGGTGAAGCCGTCTCCATCGGCATGGCGGCGGCCCTTGTCCTTTCGGAGCGGCTTGGACACCTGCCGGTCGCCGACCGGGACAGGATCATCCGTCTCCTGCAAAAGGCAGGTCTTCCCGTCCGCATGCCCGCAGGTATGAGCAGTAACGGCGTCCTGGCCAGAATGCAGCGGGATAAGAAGAAGGAGGGAAATGTTGTTCACTTCGTCCTCCTGAAAAGCCCCGGGATGCCCTTTGTCAACGGTGGCATCCCGGATAGCCTGATCGGGGAGATTATTGAAAGGCTGTAAACAATGTGGAGAAACAAAGGAAAATCAATGATTATGAGGTGCATTTCCTGATGGAAAAAACGCTTGAACAACTTCGAGAAGATATCCGGGCACTCGACGGAGATATTTTGCGGCTCCTCAACGAACGGGCGACCCGCTCCGTGCGGATCGGTCAGGTCAAGCGTTCCGAGGGCGTCGATGTTTACAGTCCTGCCCAGGAATCCCGGATCTTTGATTTTCTGAGCAGAAACAATACCGGGCCCTTGAACGATGCCGCCGTCAGGAAAATTTTCCGGGAGATCTTTTCATCCTCCCGGGCCTTGCAGGGGCCCCTGACCGTAGCTTATTTAGGACCGGAGGCCTCATTCAGCCATTTGGCCGCCCTTGCCCATTTCGGTCACAGTGCGGAGCTGGCCCCTGCCGGAACGATCGATCAGGTCTTTGACCGCGTGGAGAGAGGAAACATCGCTCTGGGAATTGTCCCGGTCGAAAATTCGACGGAAGGTTCCGTAGGGCATACCCTTAGAAGATTGATTACGACATCCCTGGATATTAGAGCGGAAGTATTCCTGCGGATTTCCCAGTGTCTGATGTCTCATTGTTTAAAGAAGGAGGACATCAGAAGGGTTTATTCCCACCCGCAGGCCTTTGCCCAGTGCCGGAACTGGCTCCGGGAAAACCTGCCCCAGGCCGAACAATCGGAGACCACCAGCACCTCGGAGGCGGGAGAGCGGGCGCATCGCGACCCGGAGGGGGGGGCGGCGGTGGGAAGCAGCCTGTTGGCAACGATCCAGGGCCTGTCCATCCTGACGGAGGATATCGAGGACAATCCCGCCAACACCACCCGCTTCCTGGTTATCGGCAAGGGTAAAACTGGAAGGACGGGGCAGGACAAGACATCGATCCTCTTCGGAACCCCCCATATCCCCGGGGCCCTTTTTCAGGTCCTGGAAATATTCGCCCGGGAGCGGATCAACCTGCTCCGGATCGAGTCCCATCCCCTGCGGGACCGGATGTGGGAGTATCTTTTCTTTGCCGATTTTGCCGGTCATCGGGATGATGAACAGGTCAGGCTGTGTTTGCAGGACATTGAAGGCAGGGCTACCTTTCTCAAGATCCTCGGTTCCTATCCCCGGGGGGAGGAGACGACGTGATTTGCGCCTCCCTGGTGGCCGAGACAATGGAAACGGCCCTGGAAAAAATGACCACCGGTTTCCGCCATGCCGATCTGCTGGAACTGCGGATCGACCTGATTGCCGATCTGGACCTGCCGGTCCTCCTGAAAGGGAAAACGGGCCCGGTCCTCATTACCAACCGACGGCGGGAGGAAGGGGGCGGTTTTCGAGGGACGGAGGAAGAACGGATCGTTCTTCTTTGTGAAGCTATCCACCTTAAGGCAGAATACGTGGACATCGAAGCCGCCACGGACGATGGCTTGGCCCGGCAGGTTCTTGGCGCTGCGGCAGGGCAGGGATGTCACACCAAAATAATTGTTTCTTTTCATGATTTTAGCGCCACCCCGACGGCGGGCGCCTTGCGCCGGATATGGGGCTCCTGCCGGGAAAGGGGCGGTGATATCGTAAAGATCGTAACCCATGCCCGGCACAGCGAGGACAATCTCCGGGTTTTATCCCTGATTCCCTACTCCCGGAAAAAAGGGCAGGACATCATCGCCTTCTGCATGGGGGAACAGGGGCGGATCAGCCGGATCATGGCCCCCCTGCTGGGATCTCATCTCACCTTTGCCTCCCTGGACAAGGGGGAAGAGGCGGCGCCGGGGCAGATGACTGTAGAGGAGATGAAGCAAATTATGAGGCTACTGGCATGTCGAGAGCCTGATAGGGCCGAAAATGGCAAATAATCAACAGTGGACATAATGAAAAGAAAAGACCGGGAAAAAAACTTTGCCCTTTTCGGCAATCCCGTCGGTCACAGCCTCTCCCCCCGGATGCACCGGGTAGCCTGTGAGGAAATGGGAATTGCGGCCAGCTATGAGGCTTACGCGGTGGAAAATGCCGACGAAATCGTCCCCATGATAAAAGCATTGGGGATTGACGGGGCAAGCGTCACCCTGCCCTTCAAAGAAGCTGTTATCAGGGATCTGGATGAAATCACGGCAAGCGCCCGGGACATCGGCGCCGTTAATACCATCCTCAACCGGGAAGGACACCTGGTCGGGGACAACACGGACTGGATCGGCCTGGTACGGGATCTGAAGGATTATATGCAGATCAAGGGGAAAACCTTCGCCGTCCTCGGGGCCGGGGGGATGGCCCGGGCTGCCGTCTTCGGCCTCCTTCAAGAGGGAGGGATTCCGGTTATCTTCAACAGGACGCAGGAACGGGGCGCAGCCCTGGCCCGTGCTTTTAGCAGTCTTTCCCTGCCCCTTGACGCCCTGGACGGCTTCCGGGCCGAAGCTTTGATCCAGACCACCCCGGTCGGCATGTCCCCCCATACAGATAACTCTCCCCTAAAGAGGGAAATTCTGACAAACTTCCACTGCGTCATGGACGCAATATACAATCCCCTGACAACGAAGCTGCTCAGGGACGCGAAAGAGATGGGCTGCCTGACAATCAACGGGGTGGGTCTCTTTGTCCACCAGGGGGCAGAGCAGATCCGGATCTGGACGGGACGGGAACCGCCCCTTGCCAAGATGCGGCAAACCGTTCTCGCCGCCCTACGGGGAGGGCAACCTGAAGATTGACGGCTTCGTAAAAAGCTCCGGATGCGGCGTACGCCAAGTACGCCTTGTTCTTCAGCCTTTGCATGTCTTGCCTGCGGAGCTTTTTACGAAGCCGTCGATTATGGCCTATATTTTGACTTTTTGCGGGTTCATCAAGATTGAATATGTCCATCAAAGGTAAAAATTTGTGGAAACTATAGAAATTAAACCTCTGCCCCATCGCCCGGACGCCACGGTGATCATGCCCGGTTCTAAGAGCCATACCCAGCGGGCGCTGATTCTGGCGGCCATTGCCGCCGGGAAATCCATCCTCCAGAACACCCTCATGTCAGAGGATACCTCCTATCTCATCGCCGCCCTGAAATCTCTGGGTACGGACATCAGCAGCCGCGACGGGGATCTTTACATCGTCGGCGTCGGAGGCCGCCTGGCCGATCCGGGTAAAGAGCTTTATCTGGGGAACAATGGCACGGCCATGCGCATCCTGACCGGCCTGGTTGCAATCGGCCCGGGGACTTTCACCCTGACGGGAGGCGAGCGCTTGCGGGAAAGACCCCTCGAACCACTCATGGAGGCCCTGAGAAAACTCGGCGTCGATGCCCGGGGACGCGACCGGGAAGGCTATCCCCCCGTCATTGTCCGGACGTCGGGGCTGCGGGGGGGTAAAGTGAGCCTCCGGGACATCGAAAGCAGCCAGTACGTCTCGGCCCTCCTCATCTCCGCCCCCTATGGGGCAGGCGACACGCACATCGAATTGGTCGGTCGTATCCCATCCCTGCCCTATGTCAGCATGACTATCGCGGCCATGAAGGAATTTGGTGTGGAAGTGGAAACAACAGCTCCCTGCCGTTACCGTGTAAAAGGCAGCCAGTGCTATCGGGGCGTAAGCTGCCGGATTGAAGGCGACGTCTCCAGCGCTTCCTATTTTTTCCTGGCCGCCGCCCTCTGCCAGGGAAAGATACGGGTCGAAAACATCAATCCCCATAGCCTGCAGGGCGATATCGGCTTCCTTTCGCTCCTGGAAGATTCGGGTTGTTTCGTTAATTGGCAGGAAAACGGGGTTGAGCTTACAGGCCGGACTCTGCCCGGAGGAGACCTTGTTTTCGATCTCAAGGATATGCCCGACATGGTCCCTACTCTGGCCATTCTCTCCGCATTGCGACCGGGACGGACGGTTATCGCCAATGTGGCTCATCTGCGCCTGAAAGAAAGCGACCGGCTGGCGGCCGTTGCCACAGAGTTGAGAAAAACGGGCATTCAGGTGGAAGAACGGCCGGACAGTCTCGTAATCACCGGAGGGCAGCCGCAGGCCGCGGAAATTGAGACGTACAACGATCATCGGATTGCCATGAGCTTTGCCATTCTGGGTTTGGCTGTCCCGGGCATGATCATAAAGAACCCCGGTTGTGTGGATAAATCATTCCCTGATTTCTGGAAAGAGCTGGATAAGCTATATCAGAAATGATAGCGAGATTCGCTGTATTATGTCTGAATCACGAATTGGAACCGGACCTGTGGTGAATATCATCTTGATGGGATACCGCGCCTGCGGCAAGACCACAGTCGGCAGGATTGTGGCGGAAAAGCTACAGCGTCCGTTTTTTGATACCGACGCTATGATACAGGAACGCGTGGGAAAGACGATTCGGGAAATTGTCGCCGACGGGGGATGGGAGGCATTCCGAAAAGAGGAACGAACCGTCATTAAGAACCTGGCCGGACAGGACGATTGTATCATTTCCTTGGGGGGCGGCGCCGTCCTGGATCAGCAAAACGTTGAAACCCTCAAAAGAAAAGGGGTCTTCATCTGGCTGACAGCTGATGCGGTAACCATAGCGGGACGTCTGAACAACGACCGGGCAAGCGATGCCCAGCGCCCCTCCCTTTCCGGAGCGGATATCGGCGCGGAAATAGAGATCGTGCTTAGTGAACGTGAACCTGTCTATCGGTTAGTTGCCGACAGGACTATAGATACCACCGGGCGATCGGTCGACGAAGTTGCGGCTGAAATTATAACGGCGTAGAAATAGGAAAGGCAAGGATATGTCAGGAAATACGACGGGCGTAATTTTTCGGGTCACCACCTGGGGAGAATCACATGGCCCCGCCCTCGGGGCGGTAATCGATGGTTGCCCGCCGCTTATGGAATTGACGGAGGCGGATATCCAAACGGAATTGGAGCGGCGAAAACCTGGACAGACTAAGGCGTCGTCTCCCCGGAAGGAGGGCGACCGGGTCGAAATACTCGCGGGGGTCTTTGAGGGAAAGACGACAGGAACCCCAATCTCGCTGATCATCTGGAATCGCGACGTCAGAAGCGGGGATTACGAAGCCCTCCGGAACGTCTTCCGGCCGGGGCACGGGGATTATACTTATGCACAGAAATACGGCATCCGGGATCATCGGGGCGGGGGAAGGGCGTCCGGACGGGAAACGGCATCCCGGGTCGCCGCCGGAGCCATTGCCCGAAAAATCCTCGTCCGGGAAGGGGTCACGGTCAAGGCATATACCGTTGCCTTGGGCGGCGTGCAAGCGGGAGCCGGAGTCATTGCGGAGGCGGGGCAAAATCGCTTGAGCTGTCCCGACCCGGAAGCGGCGCTGAAAATGGAAGTGGCGCTAAAAGAGGCCCAAAAGGCAGGGGATACCCTGGGAGGGATCGTGGAGATAGTAGTGCAGGGCTGCCCTGCCGGTCTCGGCGCCCCCGTCTTTGACAAGCTCGACGCCGATCTGGCCAAGGCCCTCATGGGTGTCGGCACGGTTAAGGGAGTGGAGATCGGCGCGGGTTTCGCCGCGGCGGGCATGCCCGGCTCACAATGCAACGACCCGCTCCTTCCTTCCGGCTTTGCCGCCAATCATGCCGGGGGAATCCTGGCGGGGATCGCCAGCGGCCAGGATCTCGTGATCCGGGCGGCCTGCAAACCCATTCCCTCCATAGCCAGGGAGCAGGACACGGTGGACGTAAATGGAAATCCCATAAAACTGACTATTGGCGGCCGGCATGACGTGTCTGTCATTCCCAGGATTCTCCCCGTCTGCGAGGCGATGGTCTGTCTGGTCCTGGTCGATCATCTTCTGCGTCAGCGGGCCGTTGCCCGGTTTCCGTCCACATCGGTAATCTAAAAGAAAAAGAAATTAGTGAGGTATAATTTCCATTGAGAGCTGACAAATTTCCGGTTGGGATCATCGGCGGTACGGGCGGGATGGGCAAATGGTTTGCCTCCTTTTTTCAGCAGGAAGGTTATTCCGTAATTATTTCGGGGCGTAAAACCGGCCCCGACCCACGGCAGATGGCAAAGGATTGCCCGGTGGTTATTGTCAGCGTCCCCATAGAAGCGACGGACACGGTAATCCGGGCGGTAGGCCCCTGCATGCCCCGCGAATCCGTCCTCATGGACCTCACCTCCCTGAAGGAGGGACCAGTGCGGGCTATGCTGGAGGTCGCCGTTTCCGAGGTTATCGGCCTCCACCCCCTCTTCGGTCCCCGTGTCGCCTCCCTGGACGGCCAAAACATCGCCGTCTGTCCCGCCCGGGGGGAACGCTGGCTTGCCTGGCTGAAAGACATCATGGAGAAAAACGGGGCCCACCTGGTGGAGACCACCCCGG
>JBAYKV010000147.1:0-8554 GCA_041664405.1 Syntrophales bacterium | reverse complement strand
GCTGGTCTGAACACGATACACATAGGTGCCGGCATTTGCCCCCAGGAGCAGAACCCCCGATATGTAGCCGCCGATGATGCCGACGATGTCGAACACCGCCGTGAGGATGGGAAAGCTGATGATGGATGCGGCGATTCTCGGGCTGATAAGATAGCGGAGCGGATCGATCCGCATGGTGTCCAGGGCGTCAATCTGTTCGGAGATGCGTTGAATGCCGATTTCTGCGGTGATGGCTGAACCTGCCCGGGCGGCGATCATGATGGCCGTGAGCACGGGCCCCAATTCCCTGACCAGCGTCAGGGCGACCAGTGTCCCGAGCGCCCCCTGGGCGCCGAATTTGACCAAGGCCGTGTAGGATTGCAGGCCCAGGACCATGCCTGTAAACAGGCTGACCAGCATGATGATCAGCGTGGACCGGGCCCCGATATAATAAATCTGCTGAATGATCTTGGCCCACTGCTTGGGGTGCAAGATCTTCAGAGCCGCCAGGAAGAAGAATATAACTGAAGCGCCTAAATGGTTGACCCAGCTTATCGCTGTTCTACCCAAAACGGCAAACGGTTTCGTCGGTAATAGAAAGAGCTGCTTCTTGCTTCCCATATCAGCGCCTCAAGGTTTCATCGCAGATCAGTATCGTGCATTCATTATAAGGCGAAGGCACTTTTCTGCCCATTTGTTCGAGGAACAGTTTTTCCACCCCAAACAAACCGTTACTATCGGGATCTTTATAGATACCAACCGTCACAATGGTTCCCGAATCAGGATCTGTCACCTTCACCTCCGTCACGTATACCGATTTCAATGGTCTGGACATGTGAATGATCCTCATAAAGTGTTTTAATCATCAGAAAAAAGCGTTTACACCCAGAAAAATCCCCAACGTGTTCACCCCGTTATTGGGCATGGAAATAGCGGAGGAAGAGAGGTGAAGATAGCGTCCCTCGATGCTGATGGCCATGTCGTCCTGAACAAAATAATTCACCCCCACATTGGCTTGCAGGTTGAACTGAAAAGAGCCCCCCAGATCCGGCGCTCGAATTTCCGTGAGGGTCACGCCTGCACCGATATCGGCATAGGGGATAAAACAGGTGCCTGTGGCAAAATTGTACCGTAAGTGGGGCGCTACGCCGGTAAGCCAGCGGGTTTCCGAATTAAACTGAGCGCCGCCGAACAATTCGCCGCGTAATTCCCAGTTTCCACGATACCACCAATCAGCCCCTTTCAGCCCGCCCACCATAAGACCGTAAGAGACACTGGTTAAAGCAAGGTGATGCCGTTCTTTACTACCAAACATCAGCATCCCATAAGCCGATCCGGCACTGAAACCCAGCACCTGTGTTCCCGAACGAAATCCTTCTCCGACTCCGCCCAGCCAGATATCTGGATCGTTTGGACGTGAAGCATTCACTGGCATGGGTAAAGGAGCGTTTCCGGAAAACGCTGAGACTTCTCCCGCCCATACAGAAAAGGGCATGATCTGAAATAGACAGGCAAGTAAACAGCTTAACTTCTTTACAAGTTTCACTAGATCAGGAAGAGGTATTCCTGCTGTCGATCTTGATTGCGTATAAAGAGTCCCCGTCTTCATAGGACATGTGATATACGACTCTTCGTCTAATACGCTGGGATTTATCCTCTTTTCCTCTATTGTTTGTGCATTTTTACCAGAGGCTAAGGACTCTTTCATCTTCGCGTCATCTCCGACCTCTCTCAAATTTCCATAATTTTAGTGTCGATGTTATGTTTTTCGTCAAGACATGCCCTTATTTTTCAAAGCCCGCAAAATATTTCTCAATATTTGTATAGCCTTCATCGATTTTTGCTTTGAACTCATCACGATTCTTCTTACAAATTTTCACCCATTCAGACATAGCTGTCTTCCCTTGCTCGGGAAACAATTTGTTCCGGTCCCTCCAAAGTATGAACGTTTTCTCAGTTTGGTCCTGCATAACTGTCATGACGGAAAAAGTTTTCTCAAAGGCCATCTTGTTGAAATCAACCATTTTCTTCATCATCTGTATTGGATCCATACTACTTTACTCCTTTCTCACTTGGCTTTAGTTGTTCATTTGCAGATCTTCGGCATTGAAAGCTTTGCAACGACTGCTTAGCTTTTAAAATCTTATGATAGATGTTGAACGTCCTCCCCATCATGGTATCTATGCCGTGCGCTGAAAGAGCCGTCTGATAAGCCTGTTCTCTTATCAGTTCCGTGTGATTTCCCAAGACGGCAAGGATCGTTTGCGAAAGGCTTTCAACGTTCTCGGAACGAAATAGAACGCCCGTTTTACCATGAGCGATGCTCTCTTTATTCCCGCCTGCATTACTTGCAATGACGAGTTTCTTCATCGCAAAGGCTTGATGGATGACCTGGGAGCGCGGCTCATAAATGGAGGAATTTACGATCACGTCGCTTGCGGCAATAACTTCTTCAATGTCTTGCCGGAAGCCGGTAAGAATGACCTTATCCCGATTATGGAGCGCCGCGATCTCTTTCTTGATATCATTGAGAAACTCCGTTCTGGTTGCGGACCCCACAATCAGAAAGCAGGTGTCAGGATGAACGGCGGCAATCCTGTCCACGGCTCGAATGAGGTATTTCTGGCCTTTATCCGGACGAATCATGGCGATTGCGCTGATTATCGCCGTCTTTGCAGAGATATTGAACTCATTGCGGATTGTATGATGGTCAATTCCAGGATTGAATCTATGCAGGTCGATGCCGGTTGGGATTATGGAAATAATACGTCGAGCTGCGAAGCCTAATTTGGTGAGTTTATCGGCTATCCAGCGTGAAACGGTGATGATGTGATCGCTTCCATATCGGCATAAATATTTGTGTACGAGATCTGTTTTAAAATCATAATGGAGCGTTCTAACAATGGGTGTCCCCAATAGTCTGGCTGCCAGCGCCGTACTGGCGGCGCTGGCGCTGTGGCAGTCAAGGAGATTAATCTTTAACCTTATTAACCCGAAAATAGCCCGTGGACTTGCAGAACCTCGAAAGGAGATGGGATGGGTTGGCAGATTTCGGCGGGTTGCTTCCTTGAAAACGGCTGAATCTTCTCGCGCCAGAAGCCATGCTGAATGACCGTGATCGCCCATCCACCGGATTTGATCCAAAATACGCAATTCTTGACCACCCAAATTAACGGAGCTTTCTATGTGTGCGATTCTGAGCATAAATCCTTCTCTCAAGTCCGTGAAGCAGCTTTCATGCTGTTTTACCAACCCCGCCTGACTTTTCCTGCTTTACCTTGTACCAGGCGGCGTATATGGCCGGCAGGACCAGAAGGGTAAGGACCGTCGCCCCGAACAGGCCTCCACCGATGGCTACGGCCATGGGGCCCCAGAAAACGCTCGATGAAATAGGGATCATAGCCAGAATAGCCGCTGCCGCGGTCAGCATGATGGGACGGAACCGCAGGACCGTCGCGTTGATAATCGAATCCCAGGTAGATTGCCCGGCCTTGAGCTGTTGATCGATCTGATCGATGAGGATGACCGAGTTGCGCATGATAATCCCCGCCAGAGCCAGTATTCCCAGTTGGACGACAAAGCCCATGGGCCGTCCCGTGAGAAGGAGCCCCAGACTGGCCCCGATCATGCCCATGGGAGCCGTCAGCAGGGTCAGGATCATTTTGGAGATGCTCTGTAACTGGAACATAAGGAGGGTCATGATGATTAAAATCATAACCGGTACTGGCTGCAGGAGCAAGCGGGTTGCCTTGGTGCTAAGCTCCAGGGGACCGTCAATCTCAATGCTGTAGCCTGAGGGGAGAGACTTCTGGATATTTGCCAGATTATCGTAAACTTTCTGGCTCGCGTCATTCCCTAGAACACCAGGGATGGTGTTCGCCTGAACCGTAATGGTCGGCTTTAGATTCCGCCGCCAAATCAAGCCTTCCTCGGCATCATAGCTGATTTTCGCCACCTGATCCAGGGGGATGAACCGTCCACCGCCGATGTGGATATTCAAGTCCTTCATCTTAGACAAATCGGCCCGGTTTTTGGCATCGACGCGAAACAAGATGCTGATGGTCCTGTCCTTTTCACGAAATTCAGCAATGGGGGCACCCGACAGCAGAGCCTGGAGGCTAAGCGACAGGGTCCGGCTGTCGATCCCCAGCATCCGGGCCTTATCCTGATCGACGGCCACATGCATGACTTTGTTCTTTTCATTCCAGTCCATATGTACATTCCGGAGATTCTTATCGGTGGCCATAATATCACGCACATTCTCGGCAATTGCCCGCACCTTCTCGTGGTCTTTCCCCATCACGCGCAGCATGACCGGGTAGGGGTTAGACGGACCGGTTTGAATGACTTTGATGTTACCTCGTACATTGGGAAAGTAGGTGGCCAAAACCTTTTGCGCCTTTTCCATGATTTTGTTACGGGCTGCTATATCTTTGGTCAGGAAGATGAACTGGGCAAAATTCGTATTGGGAAGCGTCGGTTCGTTGACCAAGACGAAACGAGGCGCCCCTTGACCAACATAATAGGAATATTGAACGATATCGGGATCTTTATCAAAGTACCGGGAAAAATTTTTCGCTTCCTCTTCTGTGGCCTTAAGCGATGCCCCTTCGGGCAGGCGTAAGTCGACGACGACTTCTGGCCTCGTCGATGGTGCGAAAAATTCCTGTTTCACCAGTCCCATCAAAAGGAGGGAACCAATGAAGCACGCAATGGTGACCGCAATGACCCGCCAGCGGTGGGTTAGACACCACGTCAGAAGTTTTTTAAACCAACGGTAAAACCGGGTGTCATAGATGTCATGGTCAAGGCCTGTATGAGCCGGCCCCTTTTTGACCAGAACAGAACCGATCAGCGGTGTGGCCGTACCAGCCACAACCCACGAAATCAATAAGGCAATTGTCACCACCGAAAAAAGGCTGCCGACAAACTCTGAAGCGGCTCCCGCGGAGAAACCCACGGGAATGAACCCGGCACAGGTAATCAAGGCACCTGTAAGTCGGGGATAGGCCGTTGCTGTATAGGCAAACGAAGCAGCGTCGAAACGCTTCCACCCCTGTTCGAGTTTGACGATCATCATTTCGATGGCGATGATGGCGTCGTCAACCAGTAGCCCCAGGGCAATGATCAGGGCCCCCAGAGAAACCTTATGGAGGTCGATCCCCAAGATCTTCATGACGACAAACACGCCCGCAATGGCCAGAGGAATGCAAAAGGCAACAACCATCCCGGAGCGCAGCCCGAGACTCAGGAAGCAGACAAGGAGGACAATCGCCACCGCTTCCGCCAGGACAGTGGCAAACTCGTTGATCGCAATCTTCACGACCTGCGGCTGATTCGATACCATATGGAGTTCCAGACCCAAGGGCAGGTCTTTTTTAATGTGATTGATGGTCTGATCAAGGTTTTCCCCCAAGGTCAGAATATTGCCGCCCTTTTCCATGGATATGGCCAGACCGATGGCCGGGCGTCCGTTATAAAACATCTTTGGTTCCGGCGGGTCCGCGTAACCGCGTTTGATTTGAGCAATGTCACCCAGGCGAAAGGTGCGCCCCCCGGCGCGGATCGGCAGACTCTGCAGGTTGTCAAGATTTTCAAACATTCCCGTCACGCGGAGAAATATTTTGTCGGCGGATGTTTCCATCATTCCTGAAGGCGTCATGGCATTCTGCGCCTCGACAGACCGGGCGATGAGAGCCGGGTCAATGCCCAACTGGGCGAGCTTACTGATTTCCACTTCGATCGTAATATTTTCCGGCTGGACCCCCAAGAGATCGACTTTTTTGATATTTGTGATGCCCAGGAGGGTGCGGCGGATTTTTTCCGCTCTTTCCCGCATATCCTCGTAGGTAAAGCCGTCACCTGTCAGGGCATAGATGCAGCCGAAAACGTCGTCGAAGCGGTCGTTGAAGAAGGGTCCGATCACACCTTGCGGAAGAGCGCCCTTGATATCGCCCACCATATTGCGCACTTCCAGCCACGTCGGGCGTATTTTAGCATCGGTTACCGCATCGTCCTTCAAGACTACATAAATGATGGATTGTCCCGGGGTGGAATAACTCTTGAGATAGTCCAGGCCGGGCGTTTCCTGGAGCTTCTTCTCAATCTTGTCCGTCACCTGCTCCTCTACCTCTCTGGCGCTGGCGCCGGGCCAGGCGACGCTGACGATCATCTGGCGAATAGTGAAGTCGGGATCTTCCATGCGTCCCAAGTTTTGATAGGAAAAGGCGCCGCCGATGAAGATGATAAAGATGAAATAGTAGATGAACTGTTTATGGTTCAGAGCCCATTCGGTCAGATTGAAGGGTTTCATGGTTTGTCACCGCCCATGGCTTTCACCTTCTGACCTTCGCGCAACTTGTGAACCCCGGCGGTGACAATGCTCTCTCCCGGTTTCAACCCTGCTGTGACCTGAACCTGCCTATCACCGAACGTCCCGACCTTGATTGTCCGCAGTTTAACTGCCCCGTTTTGGACGATCCACACGCAGGGCGTCTCTTTCGTCTGAAACAGTGACGACAGGGGGACAGACACCACAACTGGTTGATCATCGGCGCCTGCGATGGTCACGGAAGCCGTCATCCCCAGCTTGATGTCCTCTGCGGCGGCTTGTAGAAGGCTGACGCGGACTTTGTAGGTGCGGGATATGGCGTCGGCCATAGGAGCTATTTCGCGTATTTTGCCTGCCACCACGATATTAGGCAGTGCCCAGAAGTTGATCTTGATTTGAGAAGCTGTGCTAAGTTCCTGAATGCGGTTTTCCGGCACGCTGACTTCAACCTCCCGCTCCCCTTCCTTCACCAGCGTGATCACGACCTGTCCGGGGCCGACGACCTGTCCCACCTCGGCGCTGATGCCGGAAACAACCCCCGCTTGATCGGCGCGCAAGGTGCTGTATCCCAATTGGTTGGCCCCTTGGGCATACTGGGCGGTCGCCTGCTGATGCGCCGCCTGGGCCACTTCATAGGCGCTTTGATACCGGTCCAGTTGGGCGCGGCTGATGACATCCTGCTCGAATAATTGCCGATAGCGTTTGAGGTTGCTCTCGGCCAGACGTAACTGGGATTGGGCGGAAGCAACCTGAGCGACATGGCTGTTGACGGTTTGCCTAATATCCTGGGGATCGATCTGCATCAGGATCTGTCCCCGCTTGACCATGCTGCCCAGTTCCACGTGGCGTGTGATGATTTTTCCGCCTACCTGGAAGGCCAATTGACTTTCATGGCGACCGCGAACCTCTCCGGGATACGAATAGTTTTGTGCGGAATCGGCGCTATTGACCATCATGGTGCGCACTAGGGGCGTATCTTCCTCTATCGGGGTGGCCTGGGAAAAACGGTCTTTGAAAAGGAAGGTGCCAAGCAAGAAGCCGAATACAACAATGGTGATGATTATATAACAGACCGTCTTTTTGTTAATATCAATGTTCAGCACACGATCACTCCTTTTATTTATAAATCTCCAGAAGATCCGTTCCCTTGGCGTAATGGGCCGCCGCCTCGGCCTTCCGGTAATCATAGATGGAACGAATATGGTTCGTCTCGGCGGTTGTTAAAAGTGTCACGGCGTCCAGTACCTCCGTCGCCGTTCCCTCGCCTTCCTCATAACGCTTCTTGTTGATCCGTAGATTTTCCTGGGCCTGGCCCGCAGCATCCCGGTTGACCTGGATGCGCGCATAGGCGTTGTGCAGATCAAGGGTATAGCGCTGAAGCTCCAGCTTGATTTCATCGACAAGTTTCGCGCGTTGTTCGAGAAGCTGTTTTTCCCGACTTTGGGTCTTCTGAAGATCGGCTATGGATCTTCCCCCCTCGAAGAGATTGAGGTTGACGCCGACCATCAATGACCAATTGTTTTCATGGACCTGATAGGAATTCTCCATGTAATCGTTCGATCCTCTCACATAAAATTTTGGCAGGAATTCCGACTTTTGGGCCGTTGTCTCAAGATCGAGGGCAAGGAGCGTCCGATCCACGATTTGAATTTCCGAACGTTTGTTAGTTGCTTCTTTCCAGGATTTATCCAGATCGGGGCCTACGGGCGGTGTAATCTGTCCTTGCCCTTCCTCGGCCCGGACCTCGCTGTTCAGGGGTCTGAGGAGCAGGTTGTTGAGTCGTGCCGCGATTACTGCCTGCTGATTTTTTTCCGACAACAGCTTCTGCCGGGCGTCCGATAGCCGAACCTGGACCTGCAAAAGGTCGTTTCGGGTGATGACACCTGCCTTATAAAGTTGAGTCGCATCCCGGAGATGGGCCTCAAGCCGCTCTATCTCTTGAGTCGCCGCGGCGACGAGATGTTGGGAGGCGAGGAATTCGTAATAGGTCAGCGTAAATTCGAAGGCGATGCTGTTTCTTATCCTTACCAAATCGAATTTTTTCGCCTCCAGGAGCATGCGGCTTGCCTGATAGCGGGAGAGACTCCCGCAAAAATCGAAAAGGATCTGCTGGATGCTGATGCTGTAGGAATAGTATTGGGAATCGGAGGTATTCACCGCAAGCCCGTTGAAGGCCATGGCCGGTTGATGGGCCAGGTTCGTATGTCCCGCCGAGACATTGATTTGGGGCAACAGGGCAGCCCG
>JBAYKV010000146.1:0-8563 GCA_041664405.1 Syntrophales bacterium | reverse complement strand
TCCTCTTGCACAAACGTCTTGACCTTGCCATACAGCACGTCATAGCCGCTGACCAGGCGCAGATCCTTCATGATGGTCTGCGCGAAGTAGCCTATCACACTGCGGTAGTCGGCAACGCCGGCCGTGTCGAGAATCGTGGTATGCGTAATCTCACCGGTGGCAATGTCCTTGAATACGATCTCCCGCTGTTCCTCCTCGCTGAACTGCAAATACAACAATCGCTGATGCTTCAGCGCGGCGATGTCCAGATCGCCCAGGCTTTTGTATTCCCGGTAGACACGGGGGCTCAGCACCGGGATTTCAATGTCCAGCGCGGCGATGTCCTTCTTCTCGTTCTCCTTGTCAACTTCGACCACCAGCGGCGTCTTCGGCCCCGTCCCTTCCCCCATTGCCTTGCGCTCCAGCACCACGCCTTCGGCCTGGATGGATTCCACGAAGTCCATGAAGGCATTGGTGCCGACCACGCTGACGTACTCTTCCACATCGCCGGGATACATTTTGCGTAAACCCCGGCCCAGCGTCTGCTCGGGAAGGATGTTGCTCTGGGCGGCATAGGCGCGCAGACCCACGATGGTGGTGACATTCTTCACGTCCCACCCCTCTTTGAGCATCATCACCGAGATGATCGCCTTGTACGGGCTATCCATCCCATCAATATCATTTGCTTGTTTACGCAGTTTCTCCAGTTCCTCCTTGTCCTTGCCCGAGGCGGATTCGGAGATATCGCCGTTGTTCTTGGTATGAATGACCAGCACGGCGTCTTTCAAGTCCGGGTAATTCCCCTCCAGATACTCGGCCACGTCGTCGCAGTTGCGCGTGTCGTCGGTCATCACAAACAGGATCGCCTTCTTGCCCATCTTCTCGTGTTCGGCATATGCCTTGCGCCATTCGATCACGCCCAGATGGATATAGTCCTCGTATTTCTCGGTGTACTTCGCACTCTGCCGTTCGCTCAACTTCGCACGGCTGGCGGCGTCGGGCAGGACGGGATGCTTGACGACGTTCTGCGAGATCGCCTCCACCAGCGGGTAATCCGCCACGGTCTGCACGAAAATTGCCCCGTTGTTGTGCTTGGGCGTGGCCGTCGTATCCACCTGCATGGATAGAGCCGCCCCCTTCTGCTTCAGGCGGTTGTGGATATCTTCGATGGCTTTGAACCAGGCCATGCGCGGGTCGTGAATGTGATGCGCCTCGTCATTCAACACCATCAGTTCGTCAATATCCCGGACGATCATGCCCAGGTCCACCTTGGAATCCGTAGTCGCGCCCGTGGGCCGCTTGCCCAGAAAATAGTCCCGCATATCTTCATCATCGGGTGAAGGCGGAATGTCGTCTCCCGAATAAACCCGGTGGATGTTGGTCAGGAAGATGTTGCCCGTAGGCCGGGTGATGCGCACCTCGTCTTGCAGATGCAGCGTCAGTTGAAAATCGTCGCGCCAGTTGCGCCCGTCAAACCCGTTATCAGGCAGCACCGGATCGGCGAAGAAGATACGGAGGCCCTGGAAATCCCGGTAAATACGGTCCAGGACGATGATATTGGGCGTGATGACCAGAAAATTCCGCGCCAGTTCCGATTCCGGCTCGTAGAGCTTGTGATAAAAACTCCACGCCAGCGCCAGGCTCAAAACCTTGGTCTTGCCGCTGCCCGTCGCCATCTTCACGACAAACCGCCGCCAGGTCTCGTCGAACATGCCCCCGGATACAAGGCCGCTTGCATCGAAGCGCATCAGATCGTGCTTGTCCTGAACCCCTACCACATCGTAGAGGTAGATAATCGTCTCCAGCGCCTCGCGCTGGGCGAAGTAGTATTCAAACTCCGTCATGGTCCCGTCGGACTTCGGCAACAGGTGCGGCGTGATGAACCACCAATTGAGCAGGCTCCGGCTGGTGTCCGCCGCGCCCACGTACCCTCCGTCCCGGAATTCCTTCACCTTGCGGCGCAGTTCCGCCACCAGCGGCGGCATGAGCTTCTCCATGCTGGATTCCCGTAACGCCTCATCGGCGGGAAACCAGCGGATGCCCGGGTCAAGAATCGCGTGCGGGGATTGCGGAAAGTCTTTATGCAGGGCCATATCCGGTTACCTCAATCATTTCGGTGACGTCAACGAAATGATCCTCAAAACGATGCCCGCCGGTTGTCTTTGCCATTATTTCTTCCCTCCGTTTTTCTCGACGCTCACGTCCACAATCGTCATCGTGTCATTGCCGAAGATGTCCACTACCTTGACCGCAATCTTACGCCGCCCCGGCGCGCATTCGTGAAAGACGCTTTTCAGCTCCAGCGAACGGTCCTTCTTCGTCCGGAAGCTCTGCCACTCGTTCTCGAAGATGTAATCCCCGGTCCACTGTTCTTCCCAAACGCCTGTATCCTCATTCTTCACCCGGATGATCTCGCGCTTGCTCTCAAAGTTGAAGTCCACGGCCCAGTAGTCAACCCAGTCGGTCCATTGCCGGGTCAGCACTTCGCGGGTGACGATCCCGTCCTTGTCCTTGCTCACCTTCACGATCTGACCCTTCTCCACCACGATCCGGCTGCCCTTGTTCTTGATTGCCGCCTCGGCGTTGGCAATCGAGTCCTGCGAGTAGAACACCGAGAAGTCCGTCAGTTCCACCGCCACACTGCTTTCGCGTTTATTGGCGCTCATCAGCGGTTTGACCTCGATATAGGACACATCGTGGAACACCACCTGGTTCTTCTCCACCGCCCGCTTGTCAAAGACCTCCGCAGGGATATACTTCGGGGCAATGTCGATCCCCTTGCGCCGCGCCTCGTCCAGCACGTTCGGGAACAGCCCCATCTCGAACTCGAAGCCCAGGATGTCCACCTTGGTAATGTGTTTCTTCCGGCATTCCAGAATGATCTCCTCGACGAACAGCCGCGTCACCGGCAGGTTAACCGGCCCCACCGCGACCAGCCGCCCGGCCTTCTTGCCGTGGAACGCGGCAAAGCCCGTCGTCTTTTCCGCGCGGTAGGCCCGCAGGATCAAATCGAGGAATGCGGCTTCTTTTTCTTCCAGTTGTTTTTGCTGCTCCGCCTCGCGCAGGTTGGGGTTGACGCCGATGTAGTGCTGGCGCTCATATTTGCCCAGGTTGAGTATTTCAAAGGCCCGGTAGTCCTTGCCCTCGGCCTTGAGCTGCCGCTGGACGCCAATCAGCCGCTTGCGCGTCGTGTGAATGCCGAACTTGCCAAGGTCGGAGACGATCCACTTGCGCCCCAGTTTCTCCGCCACCGCCGCCGTGGTGCCCGATCCGCAGAAGAAATCCGCCACCAGGTCGCCTTCGTTGGAGGAGGCTTTGATGATACGTTCGATAAGGGCTTCGGGTTTTTGGGTGGCGTAGCCAGTATCTTGAATAGCTTGAGAGTTTACGGGTGAAATATCAGCCCAGATAGTATCAACAAGAACACCCTCGATTTCATCGAGATAAATTTTATACCTGTACTTTCCCCCAGATGTAATTATGAGTCTATTTTCAACTTTCAGTCTGGCCAGGGTTTGCTCTGAATAGGTAGCGAGTTCAGCATCCTTATAATGGCCTCTATCGTCTTTTTGTCTAAATCGTTTTTCGATCTCTTCTTTTGGATATTCCGAATATGTTTTGTTAAATATGTAGTTCGATGATTTGGTGAAATAATAGATGGTGTCGTGGTCTGCGCTATATTTACGTGCTCTTGCCTTACTACTACTTGGTGATTGTCTTTTCCAAATCAATTCGTTTTGGAATAAAGATTTCCCAAAAATTTCATCCAAAATAAGTCGCATAAAGCCCTGCACTCGCCAGTCACAATGAACATAAATACTCCCATCCTCCGCCAACAAATCCCGCATCAGCACCAGCCGCTCATAGATCATGGCAATGAAGGAATCCGCACCCTTGCCCCAAGTGTCACGGTAGGCGATTTCTTCCAGGATGTTGGGCTTCTTGGTAAAGGTGTCGCCGCCGATTTCAATGTCCATCGAGAAATCCGCACCCACATCGAAAGGCGGATCGATGTAGATCAGTTTGAGGCCGCCCTGCTTCTCGATCTCCTCGCGGAGCGGGCCGTTTTTCAGGCTGGCAAGGATGAGCTTGTTGTCGCCCCAGATCAGCTTGTTCGTCCAACCTTTGAGCTGTCGGCCGCGAAAATCGAAAAGGCCCCCTTGCATTCCGCTATCTTCCGGCTTATCGGCGCGCGGCTCGTCCACCTGCTCGATGACCTGGAATGGCAGGACGATATTGCAGACCTCACTCGTCTTGCCATTCCAGACCAGTTCCACTTCCCGCTTGTCCTCAAACAGCAGAAAGCGATACTTCTCCGGCAACGGCCTGTCCGCCTCAATAAACCGGATAATCTCCTGTTGTTCCTGTTCAGTCAGTCGTGGCATAAAAATGTTTTCCTCCGCACTGTGTTGCCCAGTCCAGGCCGGTGGTCACCCGGCGACGGCCAAGCGACAGCGATATCATAGAGCATGCCCGATTCGACGTGCGGGTGCATGCGCTGGTACAAGGAACCCGGTGGTTCTCTCTTACTTGCCACCTGCTTTCGTATTCAACAACGACCCTCATTCTGGATGCTCTATTTTTTCACCGGCTGCGCGTTCGGCCTTGCTAGGTGGATATTGTCGCAAGGGCCAATCGAGCGTCCCGTAATCATGGTAGTAGCCGTGGTAGCCAATGGCATAAAAGACCAGTTGGTAGAACAATGACTGAACAATGCCAAGCAACTGTCTAAGGTGTCTGGACGGACGTTGATACGCATGGACATTTGCATTTCTTAAATCATGCCATGCTTTGGCGGCGTCTGCTGTAATGGCACCTCGTTTGGCCAAGACTCGCATTTTGTCATCGGCTCGTGACTGTTTAAGCGACCGAATAGAACCTTCAATTCGCTTCTTTAAACCCGCTCCACCATTCCATGCATCCCAGTACTTAATGGCCGTATCAATCTTTTTACACTCTGTAGTTGATGGTTTTCCTAACCCAGGAAATTCGCTGCCAAGAATACTTTCAATGGCCACTGCCAAGGTAAGGGCCTGCGAATTGATGAAAGTGCCTGCGCTGGCTTCATAAGCAGCGTTTAATTGTCCCCAGAGTGGGTGTTGTCTCTTCTTATAAGGCAGCGTGTATGCCAAGTATTTATGGAACAGCTTACGATAGGGTTCCGTCGTATGTTTTCCCGTTTTCGGATGAGAGAAATGGATAATGCTCAAAGGTGGTTTGTGTCGCACTCCAAAAAGATGGGAGCGGTGGCTGCTCAGGGTGCATCTTGTTTGTTGGCCGATGCGCTGATGCGTAATCATGGGATACAGGGGGTGGCCCAATACAAAAAATAATGCCTCCAGCACACGCTCTTCAAGGTAGAGCGGAAATTCCCCACTATCGGTAGCGACGTGTATCTGCAGATGGTCTGTGCGGCTGTTGGAAAGCAAGAATCTAAGCCCCCCGGCACGAAATCGCCAAGAATCAAGATCGTAGCGATGCGACCGACTCCAACCTGCTACATGCCGATGTTCGCTTGTGCGAGCATTTGTCGGGATTCTTACAGGGTCGAAGACGTCGTAGGAGAGGCTACATCCATTAGCTCTTATCTCTTCAGGGATTTCGCCCCAACAGCTCAAACTATCAACACGACCTTCTACAATCAACTCCTTAGAGTCTCCCCAGTTATTCACCCCAGGCAAGATGCGCTCACTATGCCATTCTCGCCCCTTCGAATCCGTTGCAGTCAGATCGTAGAAAGCATGTTCGGGAACGACAGAACCGGCCACCCCGAAATCATTGTGCCACAAGGTTTGAAAACCGCCAGGACATGTAGCGTAAATCTTGTAGACAAGTTGTCTTTCCGTATCTTGCCGCAAAGAGCCGGGACCGGCGTAAGTGGCACCTTTAGGTCCCCGTTGCTTCAGTTCCAGGTACGCACAATCTATCACCCACGATCCGTGCTTCAGGTCATCTACTTCGTCGTCGGCAATTTCAGCACTACGCCCGGTAATTGATCGCCCTCCTCTTTTCATCACTTCTCATCCTCAAACGAAAATTTAATTAATATTTCTTTTCGTAATTCATCGATCCAACCCAATATACCATCATAATCCTTTCCACCTACACGCGACTCAGCAATATTTGACATATAAGACTTCTTGATTATAGGGACATTTCCCCTATAATCAAGGAGAACTAGTTATACGGGAAATGTCCCCAGTTTTCCCTTATTGAGGAATATCGAACGCTAACAATGTTGCTAAAAGTTCACGACTTTCGTCAATATTACTCTTAAGTACAAAACAAAATTCTGTATCTTTTGTTTGTTTGAAATTCTTTTTGTAATTTGAATGGGATTGGACCGTCTCTGGAATGTGCGATAAAACTTTGGTGAAGTCTTTGTTTCTATTAAACAAGAGTATCGCAACCTTGGTATCTCGCCATGACAGATAGCCTAAAAGCTGATCTATTGTTTCTTGTAATCCTTTTGGCCCTGTCCAAAATTTACATTCAGCTATAAAAATATTTTTCCCTTCTACTCTTATTAATATGTCTGTTTTTCCTTCAAAGTTGAAAGTCTCCCCTGTTGCTTGACCTTCATATAAACCGTTGAGTTGGACTAAAAAATGTGTCCGAAGGTCTTCCTCTCCCATGTTAGAAAAGGCATGAGGACTTCTTTCCATTACCAAAACCATATTTTGCAAAGTGTCGATAATTTGGTCATAAATTTCCTTTTCAAGTTCTGGTTCAGGCTTGAAGGGTTGTTTTGATGCTTTCGGTTTAGGGATTGTTATTTTTTTTCGTGTAATTGGTGTGGTATATGTTGTTGGGGCATCTTTGCGTTGCCTCATTGGAATACCAAGCGATGCTACTAAGCCTTGATCTTTTAATAACTTTTCTTTTCTCGCTTCTAACTTACTAAGTATTGTTGGCCTCAAAGTACCATTAAACTTAGTAATGTCATTTTTTATCCATTCAAGATGCTCTGTTATAATACTAATTTCGCGATCAAGTGCTTGCTTAAGAGCCGCAACATCGTGGTCTGTTCTTACAAATTTCAAATGTAATTCGTTGCCGTTCACAGATCCAGAAGGTGGGCTATATGTGAAAGTTGAGGCTTTGAATTTAAATAGATTTCCATCGCCGGTGAATGGAATAGAAAATAAATAATAATTGGCTTTGAGGTTAATACGTCTCCCGAAATCCTCTGTAGGTACTGTAGTTTCACCTTGATTGATTAGTTCAATGTTTTCAGTCATGATCTCAGGAGATTCCATCGAATACTTTTCAACCAGATGGTCGCACACATCATCAAGGCTTACTGATAATAGATAGTCTGCCTGAAATGATCCTATTTCAATAGAAATTTGACTTTTTACTTGTTCACAAGTTCCATAAAGATCATAGGTAGAAAATAAGAGATTTCTGTCTTGCATGTTTTCTCCATCTAACGACACGCATGCGCGGCGGGCGTAAGACCGTCTGCTCAACGCGCTGGTGTACGCCCAGCAAGGGCGTGAACTTATGGGGTGAAAGTCCCCTGTATATGAATCCTGTCAATGTCGAAAACATTGACACAACTACTTCACTGCCCGGCTACCCGATTCGGTGTCCCCTGGTTTTTTCAACTATATCGGGGATACTCCCTCATGTGGGTTCGGAACCCATCTATCTCGCCAATCTGGTGTGATGCTTGGCGGAATTCGAAGGCGTTATGTCCAATAACTTATGGCCTACTAACCTTAAACCGGGTAGCCCGCCCTGCGCCGATTTTCCGAACCAATCCGAGATCCGCAAAGTACCTGAGATGGTTCAGGGGTGTGCGATTTGGAACCTGCATTGCAGCGCTGACGTAGTTGCTCATGGCTGACGCTCCCGGGTTGGCTCTCGCCTTGCGGCCTGCTCTCTGGCGTGCTCGATGGCTTGGTGGAGGCGGGACTGGAGAAGTGCCAGGGGTGGCAGTTCAGTGAGGTATTCACTGACGCGGATGGATTTGGCATCCAGTTGGAAGAGTTCCACCTGTTCGGCATCGGCTGCGGCACAGAGGATGAGGCCGATGGGGGATTCCTCGCCAGGGGAGCGTTCATGTTTGTCAAGCCAGCGGAGGTAAAACTCCATCTGCCCCACATGGGCTGGCTGGAAGGACTCGAGCTTTAACTCGATGGCAACGAGTCTGCGGAGGTGGCGATGGTAAAAGAGCAAGTCGAGATGGAAGTCGTTCTTGCCGACGCTCATGCGCTTCTGGCGGGCAATAAAGCTGAAACCCGCTCCCATCTCCAGGAGAAAACTCTCTATCTCGCGCAGGATGGCGCTCTCCAGGTCGCGTTCGCTGTAGGCGCCTTTCAGGCCCAGGAAATCGAGGAAGTAGGGATCACGGAAGACGGTATCGGGCGTCATGCGTCCTTCGCGTAGGTTGTTGATTTCTAAGGAAATGACCGCCTTGGTGTTCTTCGATAGAGCGGTGCGCTGGAACAACATGCCGCCGATCTTTTGCCGGAGCGTGCGGACATCCCAGCGCTCGATCCGGCACATCTCGGCGTAGAAATCGCGGGCGAGCGGGTCTTTGAGGGGGAGGAGTTCGATGAAATGGCTCCAGCTCAAT
>JBAYKV010000145.1:0-8597 GCA_041664405.1 Syntrophales bacterium | reverse complement strand
TTTCGCTCCTCTTTGGTAAGTGTTACTCGATATCTCGGCGACATGGTGACCTCCTGCATTGAGTTGTCGCCAGTATATCATACTTTGTCTAAATACGAAAGATATTATGTTACGTGGTACTAGCAGATAAACGAATCCACATGACTGAGCCATCGTTACGTCTGAACAGTGCTTCATAGTTGTCGCACTGACCATGGTCCTTTATGAGGGCGAGCATCTTCTTGCGAGCGTCAGGATCAACGTATCTTTCTGCAATATTGAAGTTACTGGACAAAAGCTCTTCCCGATTTTTATACCCAGCAAATCGAGCCATACTATCGTTAGCCTCAAGCATTATGCCTGTTTCTATATCTGTTCGAAATAATCCGGTCTGGGAATTCATAAAAATGTTTCTATATATCCCTTCCGCAGCCTTCAATTTTTCCTCAGACAGCTTTCTGTCGGTGATGTCCTCGGAGATGCCCAGCAGGTAGGCAGGTTTCCCCCTCGCGTCCAGGATCGGCACTTTCTTGGTGTGCAGTATGCGCTCTCCCTTGTTGCGGGTTTGAATCGGTTCTTCCGTGACATACACAACCTTCTTCCCGTGCAGAACCTCCCGATCCTTCTTTGTAAAAAAGTCTGCCTGCTCCTTCGGGAAGAAATCATAATCGTTCTTCCCCAGCAGGTCGTCCCTGGAATGACCCAGCAGATCCTCTCCCGCCCGATTGAACCGGATGAACCGGAGTTCCCCAGCATCCTTGAGAAAGATCATATCCGGGATATTCTCCACAATCGAGTCCAGGAACACATTCATCAGGCGCAGTTCCTCTTCCGCCCGCTTTCGTTCGGTGATATCCTCAACGAAACCCTCTATAGTTAACAGGCAACCATCAGCATCCTGGACCGGCCATATGTGCAGATTACCCGTGAAAGTGCTGCCATCCTTGCGGCGATAAATGTTCTCGAAGCTTCTCAGGTTTGGATTTTCAATCATCAGGCGCACAATTTCCGATCGGCGCTGCGGATCTACATACATGTCGGCAGCGACATCTTTCACTGAGACAATGACGTCTTCTGGTGATTCATAGCCGAACATACTTGCAAATACAGGATTGGCACTGATCACCTTTCCTTCCGATGAAGACTGAAAGATTCCAATTGTTGCAGTCTCGAAGAGCCTTCGGTATTGTGCTTCGCTCTCAAGGGTTAACTGCCCTGCCGGAGTTGGCTTATCTGATTTCGATCGCCCCGACTCTGCAACCTTCTGTCTGAGAGAAATCAGTTCCTGAATCAAATCCTTCTTTGTTTTGCGCTGATCTTGCATCTTATTATCCCTGTTCATTGAGTTGACTTGTGGGGATCGAAAGGTAACGAATGTCGGGCTTTGCCTGCTTGATAATCTTCAGAAAAACCGAATAAATCTTCAATTAGTGCCGGGTATAACCTGGAAGGTCTGGTTTCCACAATATTTCGTTACGCTTGATCTCAAGGAGGCAGAGATTACCACCTCTCGCTTAAAAAATCACGCTTAAAAAAATCTGCGCGTTTCAATCCGTTATCATTGATAGAGTTTTACCCTGCATTTTGGAGGGTTATTACCAAGTATCTCATTGTGACTGAAGGTGAAGAATGATTGAACCGTTCTCTCCTTACCGTTTCTTTGTCCGGAGATTCTATCCCAGTCTTTCCCCGCCCTGCCAGATTTCATCCCTCTTTTTCATTTGCAGAAATATTCAATATTGAATAAAAATAATTTGTCATTAAAGATCTGATGCTGTATTATTCAGACACTTCTGACCAGATGTATCCGGATGTCATTAAAGATCTTTATTTCAGTTTTGGAATGAGGGAAAGACATGTCTGTTTTCTTAAATAAGCTTTTGAAAAAGATGTCCCGAAAAAAGATCGTCAGGGAAGATGGCCTGGAGAAAAGACCGCCCATGAGCGGCCAGGGTTCGATGACTTATCCGGGGGGGATGAAATACACCGGGGAGTGGAAAGAAGGACGATGGGAAGGACAGGGAGTTCTCACCTATCCGGGGGGCATAACCTATACCGGCGAGTGGAAGGACAATAAAATGGACGGCCAGGGGAGCGTGACCTATCCCGACGGCGCCCTGTACATCGGCCAGTTCCTCAACGGGGAATACAGCGGTCATGGAACCATGACCTTTTCCAATGGTAAGACTTATGTCGGGGCATGGAAGGACGGTGAACAGCACGGTCAGGGAAGCATGACCTTCCCGGACGGCGCAAAATATATCGGCCAGTTCAACCACAACCGTTTTCATGGTCAGGGAACTATCTCGTTCCCTGACGGACGAACATACGTCGGACAGTTTAAAAACAGCCTTTTCCATGGACAGGGAACCATGACCGACCGCGATGGCCTGCATTACGTCGGGGAATGGAAGGATAATAAAATGGATGGCAACGGGGTCATGACCTACCCGGACGGGCGGACATACACAGGCCAATTCAAAGATAACCAGTTCAACGGTCGGGGTACCCTGATCGACAAGGATGGGGGGAAGTTCGTCGGGCAGTTTCGGGATGGGAAGAAGCTGGGCCGGGGGACGCTGGCCAATCCAGACGGGACGCAATATGTGGGAGAGTGGAAAAACAATGTCATGAGCGGCCAAGGGACCGTCCATTTTATCGACGGACGCGTTTATGCAGGACAATTCCAGGATGACGGCATCAACGGCCATGGGACCATGACCTACCCGGACGGCCGGAAATATACCGGGCAATTCCGGGACGGATTAATGGAAGGGCAGGGTTCGGCGACCTTCGCCAACGGCAAGGAATACAGCGGTCAATGGAAGAATAACATGTTTGACGGACAGGGCACCATGATCTACCCGGACGGCGGGAAGTACGTGGGCCAGTTTGAAAACGGTATGCTCCATGGACAGGGCACCATGACGAGAGCCGACGGGCAATACACCGGCCAATTCAAACTCGGGAAGAAACACGGACACGGGACGGTCAGCTTTACCAACGGATCAAAGTATGTGGGCCAATTCCGTGATAACGAGTATCATGGTCAAGGGACCATGACCAGCAATAGCGGGGAAAAGTTTGTCGGGGAGTGGCAGAACGGCAAATTCATAGAATTAACTCCCGATGGCTACTACCCCGATCTGAAAAATGGTTCAACCTCCGACGATGAACTCAAAGTTGTGGGGGGACGCCGCTAAATCTTGCCGGGCCGGTCATTCGCGGGCCTTGCGATAGCCGGCGGCGATGGCTTCCTTCTCGGAACGAAAAACTACCCGGTGATACGCCTTGACCTGCTCATAGTATTTCATTCCCGGCAAATGATACCGTTTCGTGTCACTATTTCCGATAACCTTGACGCTCTTTGCCTGGGATGATGGTTTTTTGTCGATGACGGAGCGAGTGGGATGGCTATTAGCAGCAGGGGCGTTTTTTCGCGATGATTCTGCCCTTCCCGCGCTGGTTTCAAGCGAGAGGATATTTCTATCAGGCGGGATGTTCTTATGCTCCGTTTCAGATGGCGGCAAAGGTTCCGGCGGCGTGGTGTCCTGTTTCGAACCGGGCAGATAAATAAAAAGGACGAATCCAACAATAAGGACCATGACAACAAGGGGCATCCAGACACCAATTTTCGGCATAGCCACGGAGAAAATCCCCCTGACCTTGATCCGGACCGGCTCTCTCAAATAAGGTACGGCATCCGTAAAGTACGATAATTTCGGAACTCGTTTCACCCCGCCGTAGGACTTCCACTGCAGTCCGAAGCGCCGCAAAACTTCTTTCTGGTTCAGATCCAGATAAGAGGCGTAGTGTTTGACCAGCCATAAGGCCTGGGAACGATCACTGAAGACATCGAAATCGTCATTTTCCAGGGCATTGAAGAGCGATTCCGCCGTACCCGCCGCCAGGGCTATTTCCTGGATAGACACAAGGTGTAATTCTCTCGCGCCCTTAAGAAATCCCCCCAGTGTCTCTCGATCCTGACTCATCTTGTATTCTCTTCGTTCGTCATTTCAAAAGCAATGTCGGTTTCCAGACGTGCACAAATATACTAACATTGTTAAATAATCAACGGAAACAAGAAATTTTTTAGCCATGCTTCATAGCACTTGGCCTTGCGGCATGACCTTCCGCAGGAATTGTCCTGTCAGAGAGGATTCTGTAAGGGCCACCGCCTCCGGGGTGCCGGAAGCGACGATCATGCCTCCACCGGGACCACCCTCGGGACCAAGATCAATTATGTAGTCGGCAGACTTGATGACATCGAGATTGTGTTCGATGACGATTACGGTGTTCCCCATGTCCACAAGGCGCATGAGCACTGTCAGGAGCTTCTGAATGTCCTCAAAGTGCAGGCCGATAGTCGGTTCGTCAAGGATATAAAGGGTGTTGCTGTTCGCCCTCTTCCCCAGCTCCCGGGACAGCTTGATCCGCTGGGCCTCGCCTCCGGAAAGGGTGGTCGCGGATTGACCGAGACGAATGTAACCAAGGCCGACATCCGCCAGAAGCTGGAGCTTCTGACGAATCCCCGGGATGTTCTCGAAAAAATTCAGTCCCTGTTGGACCGTCATGTTCAGGACATCGGAGATATTCTTTTCCTTGTAATATATGTCGAGGGTATCCTGGTTGAAGCGCCGACCCTGACAGACATCGCAGGTTACATAGACGTCAGGCAGAAAATGCATCTCGATCTTGATTAGACCGTTGCCCTCGCAGGCCTCACACCGTCCGCCCTTGACATTGAAGCTGAAGCGGCCGGGCCGGTAGCCGCGTATCCGGGAATCCGCAAGACCTGTGAAGAGATCGCGGATGTGGACAAAAATACCGGTATAGGTGACGGGATTGGAGCGGGGCGTCCGACCGATCGGCTGCTGATTCATGAGAATAACCCGCTCAACACCGCCAAGATCCACTATTTTCCTTATCTTTCCAATGCTACCCTTTTGCCTGTTGATACGGTGGGCAATCGCCTTGTAGAGGGTTTCGATGATCATCGTGCTCTTTCCCGAACCCGACACACCCGTTACTGCAGTGAATATGCCGACAGGTACACGGATATCGATGTCTTTCAGGTTGTGCTCGTGGGCCCCTTCGATGATTATGTGCCGGCTGTCCGGCGCCCTTCTCTTCCCCGGAATGGGGATCGATATCCGACCGGAGAGATACTGGCCAGTCAGAGAACGGCTATCCAGGCAAATCTCCTTCGGGCTGCCCTGAAACACCACCTCGCCCCCATCAAAACCCGCCCCCGGTCCCATATCAATGATTTGATTGGAGGCCATCATCATATCCGCGTCATGTTCGACGACCAGGACCGTGTTGCCTAAATCACGCAGTTTCTTCAGGGTTGAGATCAGTCGGACGTTGTCTCGCTGGTGAAGACCCACGGTCGGTTCATCGAGGACGTACAGGACGCCGACCAGTCCGGATCCGATCTGGGTGGCCAGGCGAATCCGCTGTCCCTCGCCTCCGGAAAGAGTCCCTGATGAACGGTCCAGGCTCAGGTAGTCCATGCCCACATCGAGAAGAAAGCGCAGCCGCTCCCGAATCTCCTTGAGAATACGTTCGGCTATTTGTGCCTCCTTGTCGCTCAGGGGAAGATCATGAAAAAAGTTAAAGGCCTCCCGAATGGAAAACCGGCAGACATCATCAATGTTTTTACCAGCTATTGTAACGGCCAGTGTTTCTTTTTTCAGTCTCGCCCCATGACAGACGGGACATTCCCGCATGTTGATATAGTGGGAAAGATCCATCCGGACTGAATTGGACTGCGTTTCCAGGTAGCGCCGGTTCAGTTCGTTAAGGACACCCTCGAAAGTCCGGGAATAGAAGTACCGACGACCGCCCCGGTCGGTATAAAATTTTATCTTCTCTTTTCCCGATCCATACAGCAGCGCCTTCTTTACTTGTGGGGACAGCTCAACAAAAGGGGTATTGAGGTCGAAAGCATAGTGCTCGGCAAGAACATCGAGCATCTGATGATAATTTAAGGAGTTGCGGCCGGCCCAGGGGACGATGGCCCCTTCCCGAATCGACAGACCCGTATCGGGAACGACGAGGTTTTCGTCAAAAAACATTTTGCTTCCCAGGCCATCGCACTCCGAACAGGCCCCGTAAGGACTATTGAAGGAGAACATCCGTGGGGCAAGATCGGGAACGCTGATACCGCAATCCGGGCAGGCGTATTTCTCGCTGAAGAGCAGCTCATCCCTCCCCGCCGCCTGGATACAGACCAGGCCCTCGGAGAGGCGGGACGCCGTCTCCAGCGAATCCCGCAGGCGTTTTCTGATACCATCCCTGAGGAGCAGGCGATCTACCAGCACCTCTATATCATGCCGTTTCTGCTTGTCTAAAACGATGTCATCAGATAATTCCCTGACCTCCCCGTCTACCCGGATACGTACAAACCCGTCCTTTAAAAGTTTCTTTAATTCCTTATGAAACTCCCCCTTTTTCCCCCTCACAATCGGAGCCAGGATGTTAAACTTTGTTTTCTCCGGAAAAGCGAGGATGGCTTCGACCATCATATCGATGGTCTGGGAGCGGATTTCCTTACCGCACTGGTAGCAATGGGGAGTCCCGATCCGGGCATACAGCAGGCGCAGATAGTCATAAATTTCCGTGACCGTGCCGACGGTGGAACGCGGATTATGACTCGCTGTCCGCTGTTCGATGGCAATCGCCGGAGAGAGTCCTTCGATGGATTCTACATCCGGCTTGTCCATCTGACCGATGAATTGACGGGCATAGGCGGAAAGGGACTCCACATAGCGCCGCTGGCCCTCGGCATAAATGGTATCAAAGGCCAGGGAGGATTTCCCGGACCCACTGACACCGGTAATCACCACCAGCTGATCCCGGGGAATATCAATATTTACATGTTTGAGGTTATGCTGGGAAGCGCCCTTAATCCGGATGAAATCCATATACTTCAGAGTTTGATATCAACGAGGGACTTACTGCGAAGATCGGCAACCCACTGGTCAAATTTCTTGGCCGCCTTTTCTTCTTCCAGTTTTCTCTGGATTTCCTGACGGACCTCTGCGACGGGTTTCAAGCCCGCCCCGCGCTTGTCGACAACCTGAATAATATAGAATCCCTGGGGAGATTCAATAACCGGGCTGATACCGCCGATGTCCAGGTTCAGGGCAACCTTCTCCACCTCCGGCAGCATGTTTCCCTTTTCCACAAATCCGATGTCGCCGCCGGCGGCAGTTGCCGGACCTTGGGAGAATTGAGTCGCAAGGGCCTCAAAAGACTCGCCGTTCTTGATCCTTTTAAGAATACTTTCGGCAAGTTCCCGTGCCCGTTCACGGATGGCCGGATCCGTCCCTGGGGGGACAGGAAGGATGATCTGCTTGATCCTTATCGCCTCTCTGCCCTCATATTCATCACGGTGCTGCCGGTAATATTCTCCAATCTCGTCATCAGTGACGACAATCTTGGCGCGAATCTCCCGGCGAACAAGTTGCTGCCGCTGCAGTTGCTCCTTTAGGTCCTGTTTATAAGCATCAAAGGTCATCCCGTCTTTACTCAGTGCTTGCAGGAGATCCGGCATCTGCATTTTTCTGCTCTTCAGCATATCCCTGATGACACCCATGACTTCATCGTCCTTGATGATAATGCCCGATTTTTTTGCTTCCTGCTCAATGAGCTTGTTATCAATCATCCTGTTCAGGATCGTCGTTCTCCCCTCGGCAACAACCTTTTCTTTATCTTTGCCCGCGAGTTGTGCATCAATCCTCTTCATATAAGGTTCAAAGGTGTTATTCAGTTCCGAGAGGGTGATGACGTCATCGTTTACAATGGCGACAATCCGATCAACTACTTCTCCGGAAACCGGAATAACCGCCCCTATCATCAGCATCCCCATGGCTATGGCCAGGCAAATCTTTTTCATAACATCCCCCGTCAAAAAATGGTCTCGCTTTTCACCTCAAGAGGTCTACCACGATCATGCCTTTTTTACCATAGCTAAGGATTCGATATAATTTCTGTCGAGACGATCCTTTTAAGATTGGCGTTGGGGGCTGTCGTCTTTCAAGGACCGCAGCAGATCCTTTATTGTCGCTGTAATCTTCATTCCCACTAAACCCGGCAGGGGGACAATGAGCTTGAAGTCCGGGGTAAGTTTCACCCCTTTGGCCACGGTCCGGGACAGCATGAGAATCCTGGCTGGATCGATGGGGCTGTCCGGCTGGAAAACAACGACCAGTTGCTTGCCATCGTAACCCATTTTTTTACCTTTGAGTTCTTTGAGAAGATTTCTGATCCGGATCACTTCCAAAAGGTTGTCGATTTCTAGAGGCACATAGCCATAGCAATCCAGGAGCCCCGCGCGGATCTCGGCAAGGTCCTCCTCACCGGCGGCAAGGGAAATCCCTTTATAGGTCACCAGGCGCCGCTGTTCATCAGGCATGTAGCCGGAGGGGATCATGGCCGGTATCCCCAGATTGATCTCCGGTTTGACTTCCTCGTTGATGACCGGCTCGCCCCTGAGTTCCCGGACCGTTTTCTCCATAAGTTCCGTATACAGCTCATAACCGACCGCCGAGACATGACCGGACTGGGAAACGCCCAGGAGGCTGCCGCCCCCGCGAATCTCGAGATCATTG
>JBAYKV010000144.1:0-8624 GCA_041664405.1 Syntrophales bacterium | reverse complement strand
CGAATGCTTTGAAGTGCCGGGACAGTGGCTCAGGGTCGGAGAAACAACGAAACGGCAGATGGACCTCTACAACCAATTGGGCGTCATGCCGCCTGCCTCGTTACAATAATGCGGGAATTTAGGATATATGGTTAAAATTGGATAGGAACGACTACTTACATGGATACCACGTTCAGCGGACCC
Source organism: Syntrophales bacterium (assembly GCA_041664405.1). Lineage (GTDB taxonomy): Bacteria > Desulfobacterota > Syntrophia > Syntrophales > UBA8958 > UBA8958. Next base: position 8,441 of record JBAYKV010000144.1, on the reverse strand, counting down.
TACGTAGCCTTAACAGCTGGATTTTAGACCCATCGAATAGTAAAGATTAGCAGTAGTGATAATGATTAAAAAAAGAGGGGTTCCTTTTCAGGAACCCCTCTTCCGCGTTAAGCGGAGTAGTGTTCTTCAGCTTAGTGGTGCTCTTCCATCGCCCCGGCAATGTACATCATAGACAGGAGCATAAAGACAAGGGTCTGTATAAAAGAGATCAGGAGCTTGAGGACGAGGATGGGCAGCGGCACCAGGAGGGGGACGAGAATGAACAGAACGAAGAGGACGATATGACCGCCCTCGATGTTTCCGAAGAGACGCATGGACAGTGACACGGGACGGGAGATATGGCTTACGATTTCAATGGGCAGCATCAGGGGCGTCAACCACCAAATGGGTCCCAGGAACTGCTTGAAATACTTGAGTCCTTGAATCTGAACGCCCACGATGTGGGTCAGGACGAAGACGACGAGGGCCATGGCGACGGTTGTGTTCAGATTGGCGGTGGGAGAGTCCAGTCCCGGAATCAACCCGATCAGGTTCGAAACCAGAATAAAAAAACCCAGCGTAGCGATCAGGGGGAAGAAACGCATCCCATGAGTCCCCATGGTATCGAGCAGCAGTTTCTGGATGGCGCTGACAAAAACTTCCATGGTGTTCTGAAACCCCCCCGGTGTCAGTTCCAGCCGGCGTGTTGCCAGGAACGAAAAGAGGGCGAGCAGGGCCATTACAAACCACGTAGCGCTAATGTAAGTGGGAATACCGGGAAAGATTAATTGCAGGAAAGACAGAGTGTGCATCTTCTAATTGACCTCCTCAACGCAAGTTTTTTTTAATGCCACAATGGCAGTCAAAACAATATTGATAATAACCGTGGAGAGGCCGATCAAAAGGCCGATCACATCCACGATCTGACTGGAAACGATAAAGAACAGGACAATCGCCGTGACGCCGAAGCGAATGTAGTATTTGAACATGATCCGTGACTTTGCACGATCATTGAGGTGCTGAAAGACATTTTTGACATCTCGATAGAGCCAGTGATAATTGACGATGCTGATCAGGCCGCCAAGCAGAACGCCGAGGGTGAATTTTGGAGAAAACATAAACGCGCTGACAAGGACGAAGATGCCAAGCATGACCCAGTTTACGATTTCAAGCCTTCGCTGGAGCGGGTCTTTTCCGGTGTGGTTCACTTTTTACACTCTTGATAATAGTTTTATCGTCCTGAATGGATCTGCTGATCAGGACATACAAATTCCTGAAGCCTCCGAAGACGCCCATAATGAAAAACAGGACTGTAAAGAAAAAGGAAGTACCCATCTTCTTGTCCAGCCAACTGCCGACAAAGAGCCCCCCAAAGATCAAAAGGACAAAGGCGAAGCCAATACTGCTGGCATAGGCCATCTGAACGTATGCTTTCCTATCTTCCTTATCCATTGGCGTAGCGCCTTCTATCACGGCCGGCCAGTGAAGTCAACAAAAATGGCATTGAATCTCCAACAGTCTTTTTGCAACCGTCCTGGCATTTACTAATCATGTAATGATCTCTCTCATCTTCTCTCGATACCCTCGGCTTCGTACCAAGAGATGGTCTTCCGCAGACCTTCGCGAAAGTCGGTTGCAGCCCGGAAACCGATTTCCGTGAAGGCCTTGGTGGTATCTAGCATCCGGCGAGGCTGGCCGTCCGGCTGGGTGGCATCCCAGTCGATTCTTCCCTGGAAGCCGGTAAGTTCTGCAATCAGTTCCACAAGATCACGAATAGATATTTCAAAGCCGGCGCCGATGTTGACCGGTTCGGACTTGTTGTATCGTTCCGTCGCCAGAACGATAGCCTCCGCCGCGTCTTCAACATAAAAGAATTCCCGGGTGGCCTGCCCGCTTCCCCAGACGATAATTTCCTTCTCACCGCGTATCCTAGCATCGACGCACTTCTTGATCAGGGCAGGGATGACATGGGAAGAATGGGGATCGAAGTTGTCCCCCGGTCCGTAGAGGTTCACCGGCAGAAGAAATATGGAATTGAAACCGTATTGCTGACGGTAGGCCTGGGACTGAACGAGCATCATCTTTTTGGCCAGGCCATAAGGGGCGTTGGTCTCTTCGGGGTAACCGTTCCATAGATCATCTTCTTTGAAGGGTACGGGGGTGAACTTCGGGTAGGCGCAGATTGTACCCAGGGCCACAAATTTGTCGATCTTGTGGAGATAACCCTCGTGGATAAGCTGGACTCCCATCATGATGTTATCATAGAAAAGGGACCCGGGATTCTCCCGATTGAAGCCGATTCCCCCCACTTTGGCAGCCAAATGGACAATGATATCCGGTCTCGTCTCTTCGTAGAGACGCCGGACATCGCCCAGATCGATCAGATTGTAATCGGGCAGGTCGGCGACGGTGATGTTTTCATGGCCATGGTTCCGGAAGGCCTTGATGAGGTGCTTGCCTAGAAAGCCCTTGCCGCCGGTAATGGTTATGCGCTTGTTTTTCATGGTTGCCTCATAGCATGTGATGGTTTCCCGTGACATATCCGGCGTTGCAAAGGGTCTTTTCCTTCTCGGCGCTCTCCATGTCGGCGGCGACCATCATGTCGATAAGCGCATTAAAGCCGATCCGTGGTTGCCAGCCAAGCTGTTTTCTCGCCTTCGTGGCATCCCCCAGCAGGACGTCAACCTCGGTGGGACGGAAATAACGCTTGTCGATAATTACGTATTTTTCATAGTCCAGATCCAGTTTACGGAAGACCTGTTCGGCAAATTCACGGACCGAGTGGGTTTCTCCCGTAGCAATGACATAATCGTCGGGCTTGTCCTGCTGAAGCATCATCCACATAGCCTCCACATAGTCCCCCGCAAAACCCCAGTCCCGCTTGGCTTCCAGGTTTCCCAGAAAGAGCTTGTCCTGGAGACCGAGCTTGATCCGGGCTGCGGCCCGGGTGATCTTCCGGGTGACAAAGGTCTCTCCCCGCCGGGGGGATTCGTGATTGAAGAGGATGCCGTTGGCGGCAAAGATCCCGTATGCCTCGCGGTAGTTCTTTACGATATAATAGGCATAGACCTTGGCGGCAGCATAAGGGCTCTGGGGCTGAAAGAGGGTCGCCTCGCTCTGAGGCGGCAGGGCGGCGCCGAACATTTCACTGGATGAAGCCTGATAGAAACGGGCCTTGACGCCGGATTTGCGGATGGCTTCGAGGAGCCTCAGTGTTCCGAGGCCGGTCACATCTCCCGTATATTCTGCCAGGTCGAAACTTACCCGGACATGACTCTGAGCGCCGAGGTGGTAGATTTCATCAGGCTTGATATCGTTGATGAGATCCGTCAATTGCCCCGAAATGGCCAGGTCGCCGTAATGGAGGTAGACCCTGGCCTCCGGATCGTGAAAGTCCTTGTAGAGATGATCAATGCGGTCCGTATTGAAAGTGCTGGCCCGACGTATCAGACCGTGGATCTCGTAATCCTTGCCAAGGAGAAATTCGGCTAAATATGATCCGTCCTGTCCGGTAATGCCGGTAATAAACGCCTTCTTCATGTAAGTGCTTTGCCTCCTGTTATGTTGTTATGGTCACATCCTCTTTGCACAATTAAGGTATCATCCTAATTGGTAGTAGTTCCTGTACCAATCAACAAACCGTCTTATCCCCTCTGCAATCGACGTAGCGGGCTTGAAGCCCACGTCGGCCATCAGGTCGTCAACATCGGCGTAGGTCGCCGGCACATCGCCGGGCTGTATGGGAAGAAGATTCAGCTTTGCCTTTTTCCCCAGGCTTTTCTCCAGGGTCGCGATGAAGTCGAGGAGGGCGACGGGTTGGTTGTTGCCGATATTATATATTTTATAAGGGGCAAAACTCGTCGCGGGATCGGGATGAGCGCCCTCCCAAGCGGGATCGGGAGCGGGCGTCCTGTCCATGACTCGAACGATGCCTTCGACGATGTCGTCGATATAGGTAAAATCACGCTGCATATGACCCTCGTTATAGACATCGATGGGTTCGTCGGCAAGGATGGCCCGGGTGAAAAGAAACAGTGCCATGTCCGGGCGTCCCCAAGGGCCGTAAACGGTGAAAAAGCGTAGTCCTGTGCAAGGTATCTTATAAAGGGCCGCATAGGCATGGGCCATAAGTTCATTGGCTTTTTTCGTCGCCGCGTAGAGGCTTACGGGATGATCGACGTTGTCATGAATGGAAAAGGGCATGTTCGTGTTTGCCCCGTACACGGAGCTTGAGGAAGCAAAAACAAGATGGCCTGCCTTTATAGCCCGGCAACCTTCCAGGATGTTGAGGAATCCCGAGAGGTTGCTGTCCAGATAGGCATAAGGATTGGTGAGGGAATAGCGGACGCCGGCCTGGGCGGCCAGGTGTACAACCAGACGGGGGTTTTCCCGGGCGAACAAGGCTGAAAGCGACTCTCTGTCAGCGATATCGAGGCGGATGAACCGGAAGTCGTCATTCTCTTGGAGTATCCGCAAACGGTCCTCTTTCAGGCGGACATCGTAGTAGGGATTTATATTGTCAATGCCGACAACGGCTCTACCCGCCGCCAGCAGTCTGCGTGACAGGTGGAAACCGATGAATCCGGCGGCGCCGGTGATGAGTATTTCGGCCATACTTACAAGCTCCAGTACTGTATATTCTGCTTTTCCATGTCCCGGCCGCCTTTAAAGAGACCCTTGATGTCGATCACCACCGACGGCTTCGTCTTGCAAAGCCCCGCGATTCTCTCAATGCCCAGTTTGAGGTATTCGTCATGGGCTACGGCAACGATAACGGCGTCTAGGTCGGTAATATTTTTCAGGGGCGTCAGGTTAAGGCGATAATGGTCGTGGACCTCTTCCGGGATGGCAAGGGGATCGTGGACAAGGACTTCAATACCGTATCCCGCCAGTTCTGTAATGATATCAACTACCCGGGTATTACGGATATCGGGGATGTTTTCTTTGAAGGTCAGGCCAAGGACGGCGACGCGGGCCTTACGGACCTGCTTGTCGGCAGCGATGAGCATCTTGACCGTCCGTTCGGCGATGTATTTCCCCATGCCGTCGTTGATCCGGCGTCCGGCCAGGATCATTTCCGGGTGGTAACCAAGGCTTTCGGCCTTATAGGTAAGGTAGTAAGGGTCGACGCCGATGCAATGGCCCCCGACCAGTCCCGGGCGGAAGGGGAGAAAGTTCCATTTCGTTCCCGCCGCTGCGAGGACTTCGAGGGTGTCTATTCCCAGGCGCTCAAAAATGATTGACAGCTCGTTCATGAGGGCAATGTTGATGTCCCGCTGGGTATTTTCAATGACCTTGGCCGCCTCCGCCACCTTAATGGAGGAGGCTTCATAGATGCCCGCCTTGACGACCTTTCCATAGATTCCCTTGAGAAGCTCAACAGTGTCCCCGTCGGAGCCGGAGACGATTTTAACGATGCTCTCCAGGGTGTGGATCTTGTCGCCAGGGTTGATCCTTTCCGGAGAATAGCCCACAAAAAAATCCTGCCCAAAAATTAATCCCGATTCCGCCGTCAGGATGGGAACGCATATCTCTTCAGTAACGCCTGGATAAACGGTTGATTCATAAACCACGCAGGAACCTGGTTTCAGGTGTCTTCCCACCAGGGTCGAGGCGCCGCGAATGGCGCTGAGATCGGGGATTCGGGAACCGTCTATCGGGGTAGGAACAGCTACGATAATCATACGGCACTCGGCAAGCTTGTTGGGGTCACTCGTGAATGTCACCGCCGCAGCCTTGAGCTGTTCAATAGTGATTTCAAGGGTCTGGTCGAATCCTTGTTGCAGTTCTTTGATCCGGGAATCTTTGACATCGAAACCGATGACGGAAAAATGATGGGAAAGATGAACCGCAAGGGGCAGGCCGACATAGCCTAAGCCTACTACGGCGATTTTTTCGGAATGGGCGACAAAATTATCAAGTTTCGCTCTTATGATCATGATAAATCCGTTTCTTACAAGTTATTTAGGGTTGAGGCGCAGGCTGACAGGGTCTCGTCCATGTCCTCGTGGTTATGGGCCAGAGAAAGGAACCATGCCTCAAACTGGGACGGGGGCAGGCTGATGCCGTTTTTCAGCATCCCCTGGAAGAAGCGGGCAAACATCTCCGTATCCGCACGGCTTGCCGAGGCAAAGTCGCTGACAGGTTCAGAGGTAAAAAATACGGTAAACATGGACCCCATCCGATTGATGGTTATGGGAATTCCTTTTTGGGCGAATAAAGGTTTCATCTCTTCACAGAGACTGAAGGCAAGGCGGTCCATAGCTTCGTAGCAATCCGTACCGTGCTGCAGGAGGGCCAGGGTGGTGAGCCCGGCGGTCATGGCCAGCGGGTTTCCCGATAGGGTTCCCGCCTGATAAACAGGACCGAGGGGGGCCAACTGTTCCATGATGATCCGCTTGCCTCCGACCGCGCCTACGGGAAGACCGCCGCCGATAATCTTTCCAAGGCAAGTGAGATCCGGGTCGATACCGGCGATTCCCTGGTAGCCCCCCCAGGTCAAACGGAACCCCGTAATGACCTCGTCGAAAATCAGGAGACTCCCATTGGCCATTGTAAGTTCCCGTAACATATCAAGAAATCCTGGGTGCGGCGTTACGACGCCCATATTGCCGGCCACCGGTTCCACGATGATCCCGGCGATCTCCTGGCCCCATTCCTGAAAAAGCTTTGCGATGGCTGCCTGATCATTGAAGGGGACGGTGAGTGTCAATTCGGCAAGGTGTTTCGGGACGCCAGGGCTGCCGGGAATACCCAGGGTGGCGACGCCGGATCCCGCCTTGACAAGCAGGGAATCGGCATGTCCGTGATAACAACCTTCGAATTTAACGATTTTATCCCGGCCTGTAAAGGCACGGGCTAGGCGGATGGCCGTCATTACCGCTTCCGTCCCCGAGCTCATCATGCGCACCATATCCATGGAAGGAAAGGCCTCGATGATCATTTTGGCAAGGCCAACTTCCAGGGGCGTCGGTGCGCCATAGCTTGTTCCTTTCCCTGCCTGGTCTTTAATGGCTTCAACAACCGCCGGATGGGCATGGCCCAGAATCAGGGGGCCCCAGGACATGACATAGTCCACATATTCCCGGCTGTCGACATCGGTGATCCGCGCACCCTGGGCTTCACGCATGAACACCGGCTGGCCTCCCACCGCCTTGAAGGCGCGGACGGGACTGTTTACACCACCGGGGATTATTTTTCTTGCCTCCTCGAATAGCTGCGTCGACATTTCGTTCATGTAAAGTATTCCATAGAGCTCTTTTTCAGCTCCTCCTCGCTCAACAGGATATGGTAATCCTGTATGCCAAACCTCATCGCGATACCATGGATAAATGGCTCCGGATCAATGTTTTTCAGATGGACCATGGAGAATAAATTAAACTTTTCCAGAAAGTAAGGGGTCCTTTCATAGCAATGGGTAATTTCTCGCATCAACGCCATACCCTTCCCGACTTCATCCATTCGTTCTTCCGGGACCGCCCATACGACCATAGCATTTCTGGTGAAACCTATCTTCTGGTGCCGGATGATGGCGCTGAATTTCCGAATCCACCCAAGACTCATGAAATTACGAGTAATCTTTAGGACATTATCCTCAGTTGTACCTGTGACATTGGCAATGTCCTGAAACGGACGGCTTACGATAAAAATATCCTTCTGCAGACGCCGGGCAATCTGCTTTTCACTATTTGAAATCATGGGCCTCATATCCGACGATCAAAACATCGTGCTGTCATTGACAGCAGCCTATATCATATTTGACGGTTAATACAAAAGGAATTGACATTAAAACGAGATGAACGCCTATAAGCGGAGGAGATACAGGGTTATGAATGGTGCTCTGCCAGAATTGAGAGGGTTTATTCCCCGGATTGCGTACGGATAAAACTGCCGGGATATGACTCAGACAGCTTAAGTATATTCATGTTATTGGAAGCTTCTTTCATACTCGTAAAATTTCCTACCCATATCCGATACCAGACACCATGTCCCGCGATATGGGTGGTCTTCATCTGAATATCGGGAATTCTCTTTTTAACATCCTCCATAAATGCATCGGCGTCTTTTTTTCTCTTTTCGGGGAAGGCTTTGATCTGGATCACATATTTCCCTTTGTCGTGAGTTATTAACGATGCAGGTGCGGCTGTTGACTCCTCTGGTTGGTCTTTAATAGGACTCGTTTCGGGAGAGACAATGGTTGATGGGTCATTTAGATTTCCGGCAGAAGGTTTCTTAATTGCTTTGGCAACGGGAGGAGTTGACCATTCAGTCCCATTGAAATACAAGGTTTCTCCCGTCAGTATGTTTGTCCTGATCGGATAGACTTTTTCCCCAAAATTTATGGATTCATAGTTGTAGATCGTTGGCCAGACGAAGATGGCGACCAGACATAGAAGGCTGAGGGGGAAAAACGCTCCTATGGCCATAAGGAGAAATCGACGTGTGCTTCCCTCTTTTCTTGG
>JBAYKV010000143.1:0-8670 GCA_041664405.1 Syntrophales bacterium | reverse complement strand
GGGAAGAATGACGCTGGCAGCCATCGTTACAACGTCCCCTCCATCAGCGATAAAAATCGCATCTTCCGCCATAAATTCCTGAATCTCCCGGGCAAGACGTAGCGGATGGATGGGCGTGTCGTCGGAATAAAGGAACGGACGATCTTTTTCAATGAGATCTGCCTCCTTTTTCTCTAATGCCTTCAGCCAGTTTCCCCGTTGAAATGAAGAGATAGCTGCCGTAATTTGCCCGAGTATAGCTCCTGCATGGCCGGCAATCCCGACATCCACATCACGATTATGTCCGATTTCGCTGCTGTCCAAATCGATCTGGATCACCTTGGCTTCACGGGACAGACGCTGACCATAGCCGAGGCGAAAATCGAAGGGTGTGCCGATCACCATGACTACATCGGCCACGGAAAGGGCATAACGACGGGAACGGCTCATGAAGAATGGGAAATGATTGGGAAGACAGCCTCTGGCCGCTCCGTTCAGATAGACAGGGATCTGGCCACGTTCGACACACTGGACAAGCTCCGACATGGCACGGCAACTCCATATTTGGGAACCGGCAAGGATGACGGGACGTTCCGCGTTGTCCAGCAGCTCCGCTGCCTTTTGGATCGCCTCGGGGTCTCCGAAAAGACGTGCTTTGGAACGATACTGAACAGGAAAATAAACTTCTTCTTCTGTTGCGGGTGCATCCAGAACGTCTGCGGGTATCTCCACAAAAACAGGTCCCGGCCTGCCGCTGTGGGCCTCCCGGAAGGCGCTGGCCAATAACTCCGGAATGCGGTCCGTATCAAAGATTGTGAATGATTGTTTGGTCAACGGCTTCATAATGGATACATGATCGAGTTCCTGCAACGCCCCCATGCGAAATTGTTTTCGCGGTGCCTGTCCCCCGATGACGACGACGGGAACCTGATTGCGAAAGGCATTCGCTACACCCGTAACGGCATCGGTGACCCCGGGTCCTGCCGTTACAGCCGCTACACCGGTAACCCCTGTCAATCTGGTCCACGCCTCGGCTGCATGTACTGTCGTCTGCTCGTGCCTCACATCGATAATCCGGATACCTTCATCAATGCAACCGCTGTATATATCCATAATGTGCCCCCCGGCGAGGGTAAATAAAGCTTCCACGCCCTCCTGTTTCAACGCCTTAGCCACAAGTTGTCCCCCCGTCAGCATCGCCATTATTTCCTCCTAATCGGCTTTGAAAATGTTCTCTTTCTGTTAAGATTGATATTAGTACATCACATTTCTGCATTTTACAAATGTGATTTCCACGACTAAGATCGATATTCCTCCTTGACATTATTATCACTGATATGAGTATCATTCATTCTAAAATACAAAGAAGAATTGCATAAAGAATTGAAAAATACCGATTGTCTGCCTATTACCCAGTGGCGATTCTCCATAGAACAAGAAGATATAACTGAGCAATTATCTAATGAGTTTGGCATCCTGCCTTTGATGTCAAAGATTCTCATGAGCAGGAATATCGTCAATCTCTCAGACGCCAGAAAATACCTTTTCCCATCGTTGAACGATCTTCACAATCCCTTTCTCATGAAGGACATGGATAAAGCCGTTCATCGTGTGATTCAGGCGATTCAACGTAGAGAAAAGATTGTAGTCTTCGGCGATTACGATGCAGATGGCATAACAGCGATCGCAGTCATGCTTAAATTTTTTCGTGGGCTCCTTCCGGAAACCGATTTTTATATACCCGATCGTATTGGAGAAGGCTACGGACTAAACCATGGCGCCATTGATCTTTTGAAAGGCCGGAACGTAGATCTGATAATTACCGTTGATTGCGGCGTCTCCGATCTGGAATGCGTAGCTTATGCATCAACATTGGGAATTGATACGATTATACTTGATCATCACGAAGTACCGGAAATCCTCCCGGATGCTGTCGCCGTTATCGATCCTCATCGCCCCGACTGCCCTTTTCCGTTCAAGAATCTTGCCGGCGTAGGCATAGCCTTTAATTTTCTGATCGGCCTGAGAGGAAAACTCCGCCAGGAGGGATTCTGGAACAACCGGACGTATCCCAACCTGAAAGACTATCTGGACCTTGTCGCCCTGGGCACAATCGGAGACATATCCCCCCTCGTTGACGAGAACCGGATCTTTACTAAAATTGGCCTTGACTTGATCACAGAGGACAAACGCGTCGGTCTCAAGGCCCTGAAGGAAATCTGTGGTATCGACACGCAGGTCATGGATACCAATAAGGCGTCCTTCTGCCTTATCCCCCGCATCAATGCGGCCGGTCGGGTAGGTTCTCCGAGCGAGGCGGTAAAGCTGCTTCTAACGGAAGACCTTACCGAGGCCAAGGATATCGCTAGAGTTCTTGACGGCTATAATCGCAAACGCCAGGCCATTGAAAAAACCATTCTCCACGAAATTTTGGAAGAGATAGCAAAAACCATCGATCCGCATCTAAAGTCATCCCTGGTCTTCGCCTCGTCAAATTGGCATCCCGGTGTCATCGGCATCGTAGCATCCCGCCTTGTGGATCGCTTTTATCGTCCGGCTATTCTCATCAGTCTCAGAAATGGCATCGGCAAGGGTTCAGGGCGAAGCATTGCCGATTTTAATATCTACTTGGGACTAAAAAAGTGCGAATCACTGCTTCTCTCCTACGGTGGACACCAGTATGCGGCAGGTATTTCCATCCGTGAGGAAAATATTGATGAATTCAAGCATCTCCTCGAAGGGGTGATAAGGGAAGATATTCAACCGGTAAACATGATTTCCCAAACGACGATCGACGCCCAATGTCAACTGCACGACGTCAATCACGATCTTCTTGCCCAGATAGCGATGCTTGCCCCCTTTGGCAGCCGCAATCCCGAACCGGTCCTCTGCGTTCGTAATGTCAATGTCGCGGCGTCAAACATAGTTGGGAACAACCATCTAAGGCTGCGATTGAACGGCGACGGGGTATCCTGCAATGGCATCTGGTTCAGCAAAGGTCATTTCATTAAGCAATTAACCTCCGGAACAACATCAGATATTGCCTTCACCCCTCAGTTCAATTACTGGAACGGCGTCAACGAGATACAGCTCAAAATGAAAGACATGTCCGTTCCTTCAGTCTGAAAATACTCCCTTTATCCCGTTATACATCAAAGATGAAATCAAGGCGGCAAAGAAGAGGCGATGCAGGCGTATTTGGAAATACGTCGAGGAGCCGATGACGAAGCCAACGAAGATAGCGCTTTGATGTATAAAGGAATCACAACCAGCGTTTCCGTCTGCGGTACGATTTCACATCGCGATATGCCCGCATGTCTCCCGAGGCAGCCATACCAAGATAAAACTCCTTGATGTCCGGATTTTCCACCAGCTCTTCTGCCCTTCCCTCCATGACTATCTTTCCGTTCTCCATGACATAACCGTAATGAGCTATCTGTAGGGCCATGTTGGCATTCTGCTCCACCAAGACGATCGTCGCTCCCTGTTCTTCGTTGATTTTTTTAATAATGCCAAAGATCTCCCGCACAATAAGCGGGGCGAGGCCAAGGGATGGTTCGTCAAGGAGGAGGAGTTCCGGCTTAGCCATGAGGGCGCGACCAATGACCAGCATCTGCAATTCCCCGCCGCTACAGTAGCCGGCCCTGGCCCGACGGCGGGCGAGGAGTGCCGGAAAATAGTTATAGACCATCTCTAGGTCATCTTTGCAGGACTTGTTTGGTCTTATGGCTGTTCCGACGCGTAGATTCTCTTCGATAGTCAGATACTTGAAAGGTTGACGACCCTCAAGGACCTGAATGATCCCCATCCTCGTGATGATTTCCGGGGATTGGTTCTGGATGCTTCTCCCCTGAAAGATGATTTCCCCATCCGTAACTTTGCCGTTTTCCGGTTTCAGGAGTCCGGAAATAGCCTTGAGGGTCGATGTCTTTCCCGAACCGTTGCTCCCCAAAAGGGAAATGATTTTACCTTTCTCAACGGAGAGGGAAACCCCCTTGAGAACCTGGATGACATCGGAATATACGACCGAAATATTGTTGACTGCTAAAAGCACCGCATTGCCTCCCTCAGTAGGAAAATGGCCAGAGCCGAAAACTGGAACGTATGATCCGCCAAACCTCGGCAATTCCCCGAGGCTCGAAGATGATAAAGAGGACGATTACCAACCCGAATACGAACTCCCGCAGGGGCGCCAAATTCAACCCGGTCTGCGTGACCATCCCCATATTCATCATCAGGTCTATCGCCCAGCGGAGCAGTTCATTGAGGCCGGTTATAAATACGGCGCCGAATATCGCCCCCGACATGTTGCCCATTCCGCCGATGATGACCATGGCAATGTACTCCACGGACAGGCCGAGATTGAAGGGTTCGGCAGTAATACTGACCGTGTAGTAGGCCCAGATTGCCCCGGCCACTCCGGCATAGAAGGAACTGATGGCAAATGCGAGGAGCTTGTAGGGGAAAATGGGAATGCCCATGCCCTCGGCGGCCCGGTCGTTGTCCCTGATGGCTACGAAAGCCCTTCCATATTTTGTCCGCATGAGATTGACGGCCAACCACAGCATCAACAGTAGGGCAAGAAATATAACATAAAAGAAGGGAATGTCGCCGGTGATCTCCAACCCGAATATATTTGCCCTGGGCAGGGTGATGCCCATGGTGCCCTTGGTCACATCTTCCCAATGGACCAGGACATACTCAATGATGAATTGACCGGCCAGGGTGGCAATGGTCAGATAAAGTCCCTTCAAACGGCTGGAAGGGAGCCCGAAGATCAGACCCACCAATGCGGTGATCAGTCCGGCGGCAGGGACGCTGAGGAGAAAGGGAATCTCACAGCGGGTCGCCAGGAACGCGGCTCCATAAGCGCCGACGCCAAAAAATGCGCCGTGGCCCAGAGAGATCTGTCCGGTGTAACCGATGAGAATGTTGAGGCCGATCGCAGCGATGGCGGCAATGCCGATAGAATTGAGGATATACAAAAGATATGGGCTGGCGACAAAGGGGGACAGGCCAAAAAGAACGATCAGACCCGCGGCTGCAAAGCAACGGCCATAATCGGTTTCATAGACCTTCAATTGATCTGCATAGTTTTCATGATAATTGCCGCAGGGATGGAAAACCCTTTTCTTCATATCAGACCCTTTCTATTTCCACCTGGCCGAAGAGGCCGTAGGGTTTTACCATCAGAATGAACACGAGTACGATGTAGGGCACAACATCCCGCAGGGACGGCGATATATAACCACCCGTAAGAGTCTCTAACAGGCCAATAATGAGCCCTCCGACAATGGCGCCGCCGATGCTGTCGAGACCACCGAGAATTACTACGGGAAAGACCTTCAGACCGATAGCGCTCAGGTCATGGACATTGACCCCATTGATAATACCAAGGATAATGCCGCTCATACCGGCAACTAACGCCGCAATTGCCCAGGAAAGGGCAAATACCTTCTTGACATTGACACCGAGGGAGAGAGCTGCCCGCTGATTATCGGCGACGGAACGCATATAAATCCCCTGGGAGGAGAATTTGAAGAAAAGCCCAAAGAGGACAAGAAAGATCGTCCCGACCACCAGCGCCAGCGTATAAACCGGTTGTACCGAGACGCTTCCCCAGCTCAGGCTTAACCAGGAAGGGAGAAAATCGGGGAAAGTATGGAGATTACCGCCCCAGATCAGCAGGATCATCCCCTTGAACATCGCGGCCAGACCCACGGTAAGCATGATGACAAAAATGAGGGGTTCGCCGATCAAGGGTCGCAAAAAGAGACGCTCCACAATGAATCCAAGGGAAAAACACGCCGCCATTGTCAACAGGAAGGCAGCGTAGACCGGCAGTTGCGCCCAGGTCACCAGGACGAGAAAGATGTAGGCCCCCATAGCCAGCAATTCACCATGGGCAAAATTGAGAACGCTCGAGGACTTGAAGATCATGACGAAGCCCATGGCGGAAATGCCATAGATGAAGCCGACACTCAGACCATTGACCACCAGTTGTATAAAGAAATCCATTTTTCTCTCCTCTCATCCCCAGCTTCTTCAAGGGCTGGAAACATTTCCACGTTCGTTCCCATGTTTCATCTTTATCCTACCTCCCCTTCAAAGGGTTGAAGTGGGGATGAGTTTAGATGGTTAATATGTTAACCTTTGTCGTTATCTCACCTACCCTGCCGTCACGGTAACGGATCTTACCTTTTGTCTCGACCTGTGAGATTTCACGGTACATGGACTCGATCAGTTGGAGGTAGAGCCCATAAATGAAACGTCTGCGAACCTTGCCGGTACGGGTCAGTTCTTCATCGTCTGCGTCAAGGAGCTTATAAAGAAGCAGGAATTTCCTGAGTTTCATGATCTCGGGCAATTGCTTGTTGATTTCCCGTATTTCATCGCGGATCAGGTCTTCCACCGCTTTTTGCTGGGATAGATCCAGGTAAGTTGTAAAAGGGATGAGCCTTTCCTCCGCCCAGTTGCCGACATTTTCCATATCGATATTCACCATGGCCGTAATGAAGGGCCTTGATTCTCCAAAAGTGACGGCCTCCTTGATATAGGGGCTGAATTTAAGACGAGTTTCGATAAAATCTGGAGAAAACGCCTGGCCGCTCTTATTCTTGATGATATCTTCCTTGCGACCGATGATGATGAGATGTCCATCCTGATCAATATAACCGGCGTCGCCCGTCTTCAGCCAGCCATTGTGGAAAGCCTTCTCCGTCGTCTGAAAATCGCGGTAGTAACCTGAGAACAGGGAGTCGCTCTTCACCATTACTTCCTGATCCGCATCGAGCATGATCTCGATGCCGGGGAGCGGCTTTCCTACTGTTTCCGGCTTGACCTGATGATCAGGTTGCACCTGAAAGATACCCCCCGCCTCGGTGAGACCATAACACTGCTTGAGGTTCAGCCCGATAGCCTGAAAAAATCTGATAACGTCGGGGCTGATGGGATGACCGCCCGTGTAGGCATTACGGAAGCGAGAGCAGCCGATCCGATCGAGGAGGGGTTGGTAAACAAACCATGCGGCGAGGCGATGTAAGAGCTTCTGATGCCACGCCGCCTCTTTTCCGGCGGATTGTTTTGCGATCACGGCGCGACCTGTTTTTTCCGCCCAATGGAATAGCTGGCGTTTAATCCATCCCGCGTCGGCCATCTTGACACGAATTTTTGACGCCAGATCCTCCCAGAAACGGGAGGCAGTGATAATCACCGAAGGGCCGATTTCGCGAAAATCTTCGGTAATCGTTTCGGGCGTCTCGGGAAAATTCATGGTCATCCCGCTATACACGGCGACGCCGAATCCCCACATCTGGTCCACGATCCACGCCGGAGGAGACATAGAAAGCCAATTCTCTCCGGGCTGCAAGGATATAGCCTGTGTCCACTGCTTCCCGATCGAGGTCATGCTCCGGTGAGAAAGCATGGCCAGTTTCGCCATACCCGTGGTACCGGATGTCTGGATCATCAACGCGATGTCTTTGGACTTTCCTTTATTCAACTCCTGGGCAAAAAGGTCAGGCTCCCTGCGGTCCAGTTCTTCCCCCGCAGACAGTAAATCCGCATAAGACTGCAACCATGTCATGTCCCGGTAGGAGCGCATTCCGGTGGGATCGATATAGACAACCTTCCGTACATGGGAGATATTGCCCTGAATTTCAAGGAGTTTATCGACCTGCTCCTGGTCCTGGGCAATCACCACGGACGCCTGTGTCCGCTGGATGGAAGATTGCAACTCCTCAGGAGTAGCCGAGGTAAAGACGTTCATCGTGACGGCCCCCAAGGCCTGGGCGCCTATTTCCGTGAACAGCCATTCAGGATGGTTGTTCAGGACCAGGATAACATTTTCACCTCGACGCAGACCAAGCGCAGTAAGACCCATGGCGCTAATTCGCACATAACGAAGATATTCTTCCCAGTTAAAGGTGTGCCAGATGCCGTAGGCCTTTTCCCTTATGGCAGTAAAGTCTTTTCCCAATCTTCCTGCCTGTTCTGCGAGCAACTGGGGCAAGGTCAACATACGGTCGTCTCTGGTTCCGATTTTTATCTCCTCCATATTTTCACCCCAGATACGCCCGGATGACTTCCGGATGCCGCCCGATCTCATCAGCCGTGCCCTCGGTTATCATTTCTCCGAAATTCAGCACAGCGATACGATGGGAAATGCTCATGACAATGGCCATGTCATGCTCAACAAGGACGATTGTCTGTCCCCACACGTCATTGATCTCCGTGATAAAACGAACCATATCTTCCTTCTCTTCGAGGGTCATTCCGGCGAAGGGTTCATCCAGAACCAGCAGTCGCGGCTCAAGAGCCAGCGCTCTTCCTAATTCCACTCTCTTCATCAAACCGTAGGGCAAGGAGGCCACATTTTTATTTCTTATTGCCTGTATCTCCAGAAAATCGATCAGCTCTTCGATCAACCTGCGATGGCGGACTTCCTCCCGGCGTACGGAAGGCAGAAAGAGACCTGCTCCGGGGAAGTTATAGCGACAGTAGAGATGACGGGCCAGCAGCATATTGGCAAGGACGGTCATCCCGGGAAAAAGTTCAATATTTTGGAATGTTCTGCCGATGCCGATCTTGACGAGGTTATGGGCGTGCATCCGGGTGATGTCCCGATCGTTAAAGATAATCCGGCCGCTCTTGGGCTTGTAGAACCCGGTTATACAATTCATGAGGCTTGTC
>JBAYKV010000142.1:0-8717 GCA_041664405.1 Syntrophales bacterium | reverse complement strand
GGGGGTGGCGGTTTGCGCCGGATTCCCATGGCGGAATCCCCCGGAATCGGGTGGCGGAATGAAACGGAATTGGGTGGCGCTTTCAAACGGAATCAGGTGGCGGCTTGCGCCGGAATACGCACCATGATCAACAAGGCGTTTGATAATGACATCGTAAGTGGTGACACTATCAAGGTGTTCAAGCGCATAAAGAAACTTCTTAAGGGTGATTCTAATGCGCGGGACCGGGTTCTTTCGGTTGAAGAATTTGACAGACTGATGAAGGTCCTGCCTTTTCACACAAGGGCTATTGTTGCAACTGGCTATTATGCCGGGATGCGAAAGGGAGAGGTTATAAATTTAACCTGGGACAAGGTTGATATGAAAAGCCGGATCATTGCGCTTGACGCTGCCGACACAAAGGACCGGGAAGCACGGCGAATTCCCATTTGCGATGCGCTGAATAAAATCTTGGAGAAGATTCCAAAGGCAATCCATAACGAGGCAATCCATAGAAACCATGTTTTCCTCTTCAAGGGGAAGCCTATCACGGACATCAGGACGGCATTAAGAAAGGCATGCGCTACTGCAGGGATAGCCTATGGCAGAAGTGAAAAAGACGGATTTGTTTTCCACGATACTCGGCATTGCTTCAACACCAATATGAGAAAGTCGGGGGTACCGGAATCCGTCATCATGAAGATCACCGGGCATTCAACAAGGGAAATGTTCCTCAGATATGATACCGTTGATTCCCAGGATACCCGGAAAGCTGTTGACCAAATGGAAGGCTTTTTGAAAAGTGTTGACCAAAACGTTGACCAAGCACCCCTCAAAGCAACAGAGGGTTAACCGATGAATCAGCTAACCCTCCGTTTTTATTATGGTGCCGAAGGCCGGACTTGAACCGGCACGAGCATAGCCCACTACCCCCTCAAGATAGCGTGTCTACCAAGTTCCACCACTTCGGCATATATTGGCAAGATCAGTGTTCCACTCCCTACATGCTCAAGAGGCTTTTGTCAATACGAAAAGCGGTCTCGATTGGCAGGGGATTCTACTTTGCAGCAGGTTGCGGGGCTGCGGTTACGGGCTGGGAAGCCGATTGTGGAGCCTTCTGGGCGGGAGAAGCCCCCGTCGTCTTAGCGGCCGGCCCTTGTCCTGATGGAACCGGTACGGCTGCGAATGGCTGCTGTACCCCCGGAACCTGTGGAGCAGCCGGTTGTGAAGTCGGCGCTGCGGGCAGCTGCCTTTCCGCAACAGGTCGGCCCGTTGCCTTCATCAAGTTACTTCCCTTTTGACCTGCCATATAAGAAAGGACAAGGGAAGTCAGCATGAAGAAGACGGCGATGCCGGTGGTCACTTTACCAAGGAAGGTGCCCGGTCCGCTGCTTCCGAAGATGGTCTGGCTTGAGCCGCCGAAGACCGCGCCCATATTTGCCCCCTTGCCGGCCTGTAGCAGGACAACGAGGATGAGGGCAATGCAGACGGTAATATGTAAAACAATAATCAGGGTATGCATGTTTTTCTAAACCTCTTTGTATTTAACGATCTCTGAAAAGGACTCAATGTCAAGACTGGCCCCTCCCACGAGGGCGCCGTTTATATCCTTTTCCGACATGAGCTTGCCAATATTTCCGAAATTTACGCTCCCACCATATATTATCCGGAGTTTTCCGGCAAGCTCTTTCCCGTAGGCATCTTTCATAGTGCTACGAATAAAGGCATGCACCTCCTGGGCTTGTTCCGGTGTGGCCGTTTTTCCCGTACCGATAGCCCAGACGGGCTCATATGCAATGGAGATGCCCCCTATATCACCGAGACTTATATTCTTCAACCCTTCTTTTATCTGCCTCGCGATGACGGTAAGGGTTGCACCCTGTTCCCTTTCGGCAAGGGTCTCCCCAATACAGAAGATGGGCCTCAGTCCACTGGCGAGGGCTGCGGAAAGCTTCCGACTGATTAGATCATCCGTCTCCCCGAAGAAAGTGCGCCGTTCCGAATGGCCGATGATAACATATTTACAGTCCGCATCGATAAGCATCCCCGCCGATACTTCCCCCGTGAACGCCCCCTGAACCTGGTCGTGGACATTCTGGGCGGCAAGCTTGATGGTCGATCCCCTGAGCACGGCGGCTACAGCGTACAGGGCCGGGAAGGCCGGTGCGATGACCACCTCACGACCGGGCATAATCTCAAGCTCAGCGACCAGACGACGGGCAAACAGTTCCGCCTCCCGAACGGTTTTGAACATCTTCCAGTTGCCGACGATCAATGACTGCATCCTTTTTTCAAATCCTACATTTGATGAACTCGTAAAGAGTCGAAAAACTTGTCATAATTGACGGCTTCGTAAAAAGAGCCGCAGGCAAGGCGCGCCAATACTGAGGAATGAGGCGTACTTGTCGTACGCCGCAGTGACGAAGGATGCAGCGCAACGCCGCATCCGGACTTTTTACGAAGCCGTCACAGTTGTTTGCCGATGAAGAGGGCCAGATCCCGCATCCGGCAGGCGTAACCGCTTTCGTTGTCGTACCATGCAAATACCTTGACGAAATTACCGTCGAGGACGTTAGTCAGGGGGGCATCCACTATGGAAGAATAGGGACTGCTGGTGAAATCTACGGATACGAGCTCTTCTTCGCAATAGGCCAGGATATTTTTCAATTTCCCTTCCGCAGCCGCCTTCAGGGCGCCGTTGACATCGGCAATGGTCACATTCTTTTTTAACTCGGCGGCCAGATCAACAATGGACACATTGGGTGTGGGAACACGCAACGCAACGCCATCCATTTTTCCCTTCAGTTCAGGAATTACCTCGGTAACCGCTCTGGCTGCTCCGGTGGATGTGGGGACGATAGAGAGGGCCGCCGCTCTCCCCCGGCGGAGGTCCTTGTGTGATCCGTCGAGGAGCCGCTGATCCATTGTATAGGCGTGCACGGTAGTCATAAAGGCCCGGACGACGGTGAATTCGTCGTGAAGAACCTTGACGACCGGGGCCAGACAGTTGGTTGTGCAGGAAGCATTGGAGATTATGTGGTGTTTCTTGTTGTCGTAGGTGTGCTCATTGACGCCCATGACAAAGGTTCCGTCAATGCCCTTTCCCGGTGCGGCGATGATGATTTTTTTCGCTCCCGCCGCCAGATGTCCGGCTACATCATCCTTCTTCCGGAAATTACCCGTTGATTCAAGGACGATATCGACGCCCATCCTGGCCCAGGGAAGCTCAGCAAGGGTGGATGTGATGTGGGTGATAAGTATCTTCTTACCATCGATTATGAGTTGACTTCCTTCGGTAGTAATCGGTGCCTCAAATTTACCGTGCACAGAGTCGTATTTCAGCAGGTGAGAGAGGATTTCCGGCTTTGCCCTGGAATTGATGGCGACGATATCAATATCGTCACGGCCGTGACAGGCCCTGACCAGATAACGACCTACTCTACCGAAACCATTGATCGCAACTTTAATTCCCATAACAGTCCTCCCTATGTTAAGCCATCACGAGATGGCATCGTTTTCAAGTTCAAGCCTCGACAGGCCGGAGCCTCTATAACTGCACAATGGGATTTAGTCAACATGAATTTCCCTCAGCCCTTAACGACTTTTTGTCACGCCCACCCGGTCGCAGAGTCTATGGACAGGGCAGGAACTGCACCGCGGTGAAACAGGCCGGCATATCTTCTGGCCGAAGGCCACCATCAGGGTATTGTATATTTTCCAGAATCTTTTGGGGAGTTTTTCCCGGAGCACGTCTTCCGTTTTCTCGGGGGTCTTCGTCGTTACATATCCCAGGCGGTTCGAGATCCGGTGCACATGGGTGTCCACACAAATGCCGTCTTTGTCGAATCCCAGAGAAATAACCAGGTTGGCTGTTTTCCTGCCGACGCCCTTGAGCTTCAGGAGCTCTTCGATGGTATCGGGCACCAGTCCCTGGTATTTTTCAATCAGGGTACGGCTGATTTCCCTGATGGTCCGTGCCTTGTTATGATAAAAACCGACGGGGTAGATGACCTTTGCAATCGTCTCTTCGGGCAATTTCAGCATATCATGGGGGTTGCGGGCCAGGCTCAGCAGGCGTTCCGTTGCGACGGCAGTGACCTCATCCTTGGTGCGCAGGCTGAGAAGCGTGGAAACGAGCAGGGCGTAAGGATCGAATTTTTCTGCGGCTAACTGGGAAACAACGGGGAGGTCGCCGTCTAATACAGTCGCCTCCAAGAGACGAACGACCTCTCCTATATCGTCATTTTTCAAGGTATTTCAGTCGTATCCTTCTTCCGTTGCCAGGATGTCCAGATGGAGGGTTGTGATGTCTTCGATGTCGAGGTTTGGCTCTTCTTTCGTTTCCCGGAAATCCACGATTTTGATGTAGCGTTTGCACTCGTTGCAGACATCCACACGGTACCGCTCGTCATCTTCGACAGTAAAATAGGCCAGGGTCTGCTGCTCCTCGTTGCTGCAGAAAGGACATTTGATCCTCAGGAAGGGCCATTCGATACCGCATTGATTGCAGAAGAGGAAGCGAGCCCCCTCTTCCTCCTTTATCCTGCCGATTTTAGGTTCTTTGCCGCAAATGGGGCAGTACCCTTCCGACCATTTCGATTTGAGAACAACGTCTCCGTACTTGGCCACAACCTTTTCAAACGCCGGCCGGAGGCATTCTTCAAGGAATAGATCAATGAGGTCGAAGGTTTCGTCCTCTTCCCCGCTTTCCTCTTCTTCGTCCTCTTGCTCACCGTAAAAAGCACTGAGCAGCATTTCCTTGAAATCCTCTTCCCCTTCCATGATTTCACGGGCCAGCTCTTTTGTCTCGCCGGGGGCTCGCTTTTCGGCGATTTGGAGGAGGTTGAGGAAATAGGCCTGCGGCTGGGTCAGATCATAATCCCCCTGCGACAGATCAATCAGGGGCAGCCCGCCTTCCATTTTTGAACTGATGAGACGTTCATCGACGGGAAAGATGCTCTCCGGCATCTTACGCCGGTATTCTTCCCGGAGGATGAGAATTTCTTCCAGAATAGCGAGCAACTCCTCATAGTGGGGGCTCTGGGCCTTGTATGATTCAATGGTTTTAAGTGTATCTTTAAGCATTTTGGCCATGCGGTTTCTTCTCCTTCAGAAGCGGTTTTTTATTTGTGGCTGCTGTATATATAGTTTTATGATCAACTTCAAGCAATTCTTTCCAGATAAATATTTAATTGACACAGCGGGAAAAATAAGGAAAAAAGCCGCATGGATTTGATGACTGCCGCCATGCTGGGTATCGTCGAAGGGATCTCGGAGTTTCTGCCTATATCTTCTACGGGACACCTCATTTTAACTTCCCACTTACTGGGACTCAAGCACACCGATTTTCTGAAAAGCTTTGAAATAGCCATCCAGGTAGAGGCAATCGCCTCCGTTGTCGTCCTCTATTGGCGTTCCCTCCTGATCGATTTCAATATCATGAAGAAGGTGGCGGTTGCCTTCATTCCCACGGGAATAATTGGGCTTACTCTCTATAAGCTCATCAAGCAGTTTCTCCTGGGTTCCTCATCAATCGTCCTCTGGTCCCTTTTCTTGGGGGGGGTCTTGCTGATTGCCTTTGAGCTGTGGCACCAGGAAAAAGAGGATGCCGTTGCGGACGTAAGCGATATTTCTTTCCGGCAGGCCATGATCTTCGGCTGCTTTCAATCGATAGCCATGATCCCCGGAGTTTCCCGCTCGGCGGCAACTATCGTGGGCGGCCTGCTCCTGGGCCTGAAAAGGAAGGTCATCGTCGAATTTTCTTTCCTTCTGGCCGTTCCGACCATGCTCGCAGCCACGGCGTATGATCTCCTGAAAAGCGGTTCCCAGTTTTCCCTGGATCAGGCCCAGTTTTTAGCGGTTGGATTTATAACCTCTTTTTATCGTGGCTCTCCTCAGCATAAAATTTCTCCTCCGCTATATTCAGACTCACACGTTCATCGCCTTCGGGGTGTACCGAATCGTACTGTTCCTGGTCTGGGTGTTGATACTGTAATAATTACTGTAAGTTAGGTGGAAAGACATGTTGCGATTTAAAAGGAAAGAGACGGGGGCCTTTTGGGGCTTCTTGGCGATTTCACTGCTTGTGGCCGTGCTTGCCATGACGGATGTGTGTTTCGCCGCTGGCGCCGGTCATGAGATCGGACGGATCCTTCCTGTCTGGACGGTGATTCCCTTTGGCGGTATTCTCCTTTCCATTGCCCTCTGCCCGCTGCTGACGCCGCAATTCTGGCATCGTCATTTCGGCAAGGTGGCGGCATTCTGGTCCCTGGCCTTTGCCGTTCCCTTCATTATGTTTTTCAGGGAGATAGCAGTACATGAAATCCTCTACATCCTTCTGATCGATTATATACCCTTCATAATTCTCCTGTGGGGACTCTTTACCATCGCCGGGGGGATTGCCGTCAGCGGCTCGCTGAGGGGTACGCCGGTCACGAACACTATTCTGTTGCTGATCGGCACGGTCCTGGCCTCCTGGGTGGGAACCACCGGGGCCTCCATGGTCATGATCAGACCGCTTCTGCGAGCCAACCAAAATCGGGTGAAAAAGGCCCATATCGTTTGCTTTTTTATTTTTCTGGTGGCCAACATCGGTGGCGCCCTCACCCCCCTTGGAGATCCGCCCCTTTTTCTCGGCTTTCTCCACAATGTCCCCTTTTTCTGGGTGACGACCAGTGTCCTGCCTCATATGCTTTTGGCCACGGTCATCCTGTTGGCGGTATTTTTTGGGATTGACCGTTACCTCTACGGGCGGGAGGAGGCGATATCTCTTGATGAAGAGCCGGTGCCGATTCGCATTGAAGGCCTCTACAACTTGCTGTTTTTGGCGGGGGTGATCGGCATCATTCTGGTCAGCGGCTACTGGCGGCCGGGACACATTTCGGTCTTCGGCATCGAAGTGCAATATCAGAATCTCCTCCGGGACGGGGTCATAATCATCCTTGGACTCCTTTCTCTTTATGCAACCCCGCAGCGGTTGCGACATGCTAATGATTTCAGTTGGTGGCCGATTTTAGAGGTGGCCAAACTCTTTGCCGGAATTTTCATCACCATCATTCCGGCCCTGGCGATCCTCAAGGCGGGTTCCCAGGGGGCACTGGCCTGGCTGGTTACATCTGTCAATACGCCGGCCCATTATTTCTGGGCCTCCGGCACATTGTCCTCTTTTCTGGACAACGCCCCTACCTATCTGACCTTTTTCAATATGTCCCTGGGCCGGCTCGGGATCACCGAGGCCATGATTCCGGCGGCGCTGGCCACGGGCACGACTGCGGCCAATCCACAGTTTATCGCCTATCTCACGGCAATTTCCGCCGGTGCTGTGTTCATGGGGGCCAATACCTACATCGGGAACGCCCCCAATTTCATGGTAAAATCCATTGCCGAGGAAGCGGGAGTCAAAATGCCGAGTTTCTTCGGTTATATGTTCAAATATTCCATACCCATTCTTATTCCTGTTTTTATCATCGTGACGTACGTATTTTTCTGATCAGGAGGCAAGGACCATGAACGGGCATTACTTTGAGGTAGTTATCGAGGGGCATCATGAATTTATCAAGGGATTTATCAGCGGCCTTATCATCGGAAAGGGCATTCAGGGGGAGGCCTTCTTTGGGGAAGATTTCGATATCGATGATGAAAGTGCGTTCGAGATGCTGGCCCGTTTGGTCGGTGTGCGGGGCGAACATACGGTAATTATTGTGGAGTCTCAGGTGCTGGAGATCCTCAGGGAGGCGCTTGGCAGGCAGGGGAGGAAGGGCGGCATGAATCTCGTTTCTGTCCACGGGATCAAAAATGCGTTCTTCACCTTCTCCATTCAGACCTTTTCCAGGGAAATTGGGAAAGAACTCGACCATATCCTTACCGATGCGTCTTCCTGTCTGAAAATCGAGCCACCCTATGCCCCGCGGGAGACAGAAACGCCGGAAGCACGGGGCGTCGAGGCCTACGCTCCCCTTCATGATTATGAATTCCAGGTGCGGGGGAGCATTTCGGGGAGTTGCGCGGAGGTGTTCCATTGCTACCGGAAGTTGAAACATTATGAAGTTGTCGATTTTGGCCCCATGGAGATCACCCGCGAGAAATAGGAGCAGGAGAGCGGAGCGATGATACTGATCCCTTCCTTACCTTTTTAGCCGCCGCCACATAATCCAGCCATAGATCGCTCCATTAATCATGATCACGGCGAGACCAAGAAAAAGCTGCTGCGACTTGGTAAGAGAAGAAGGGTAGATGAGGTGAACTACGTATCTGTCAATGAAATCGGAGGTATAGGCTGGGTCTCCACCTCGGAGACGCAGCCAGTTCTCCAAGGGAGTCAGTGGGCAGACCCAGCCGGAAAGCTCCACGAAGGCCCCCCAGAGGGCCGCGGGAATGTGGAGCAATGCCCAGAACCTTTTATGCAGGACAAGCAGCCCGCCGAAGATGACAAACAGGATAAAAAGGAAATGGATGACAACGACAAGATCGGCAAGCAGTGAAAAAGACATGGCCCTTAAACTCGAGAACAAGCCGGATGTTGCATGTCCGTTCATCCGCTAATCATGAGCGGAGCACGGGATGCCGTGCCCCTGCTTATTTTTTCGGATAGCCCACCGACTGGGCCAGAATAATACGCTGTTCCGGTCTCAATTTCATCACATGGCCGAGGGCGGCGCGATCTATTGTTCCCCGGGTTACGGTCGCCAAGCCTTCGGAAGCGCAATAAAGGTAAACATTCTGGCCGATAAAGCCTGTAT
>JBAYKV010000141.1:0-8717 GCA_041664405.1 Syntrophales bacterium | reverse complement strand
GTGCTGGCCGACGATTCGGGATTGGAAGTGGACCATCTCGGGGGGGGGCCGGGGATCTTTTCCGCACGATATGCCGGGGCAGACGCTACGGATGGAAAGAACAACCAAAAACTCCTCCTGGCGCTGAAGAACGTTCCCGGCCCACAAAGAGGGGCCTCCTTTCGCTGTATCCTGGTCCTTTATTTCCCCGCCGGCGACTACCGGACTTTTGAGGGGCTTTGGCGGGGGAGGATAGGGGATGGATTATGCGGTGGTCACGGCTTTGGCTATGATCCTCTTTTTTATTTACCGGAAATCGGAAAGACCGTAGCAGAGATAACGGCGGCGGAAAAGAATAAACGGAGTCATCGTTCGCTGGCTGTTCACGAATTGAAAAAATACTTGCAAAGTAATTATTTTCCTGAAAAAAAGACCAGGACCGGGGCGTAGCGCAGCTTGGTAGCGCGCCTGCTTTGGGAGCAGGATGTCGCAGGTTCAAATCCTGCCGCCCCGACCATATTATTCTTAGAAATTCAATTTGATGGCTTATTGTGAGGGGTGTCATAGCGCTTAAACGCAATGACATTGGTATGGATGGTCGTCATGCATACAAAAAAATGGCTTAATCTTATCCTGAGCGCGGTAATTACCTTATCCACCACCGCTTTGGCCATTGCTGAAGAGTGGGGAACGATCATGTACGCCCGCCCCAAGACGATCGTGCGAGAAACGCGATCCATGAATTCATCAATCAAAGGGCAGCTCATCGCGGGACAGGCCGTCAAAACGGACTTCCTTAAAGACGGCTGGTATGCCGTTTTTCCACTGACCGAGACGCAGAGAAGGGAAGACAAAGCGCTTGGATATGTCTATACGACGCGTCTTTACAGCCACCCGCCAAAATCATCCGTGGCAGCGCCTGCAGGGAAAAAACCACCAGAGGACAGAACCAAGACATCGGATGATAAAGAGAATATTAGCATTAATGTGAAGGATATAACTTTTAAACTGGACGATAACGGAAAAGAATCCATCTTGATAGAATTCAATCGTTTTTACACGCCGGCCATTTTTGCCATTCCGGGGAAAACAGCACGGATTGTTCTCGATATCGCCAATGTATCTTCATTCAGGAAAGAATGGACCGTTATCAACGTAGGCGGCAAGATCATCAAGCGTATCCGTTGCAGTGAAGACCCCCGTACTCACATGGTACGAATTGTCTTAGACGTGGAACCATCGAGGGATTATTACGTCCAGCCCGTATTCAGCGAAAAAGAAAACATTTACAAGCTTGAAATATCAGAGGATAACAGAAAAAAAGAGTCTCCATAGACATAGCGGCGGTCAGGCCGAACATAGGTGAAGATCGCTGAGCCCACGCCGGCCATCGTTAATCTATTATTCCCGTTGCGTTTCCTTTCGAAGTATCTTCTCCACTAAAAGCTTCAGTTCTTCTCCCTTGAAAGGTTTCTTCATTGCCCCGTGGAAGCCGTAATTGCTGTAATGCTCAATGACAGGATCACTTACATAGCCGGAAGCAATAATGGCCTTGATCTTCGGGTCTATCTTTACCAGCCGTTCCATGGTCAGCTGCCCACCCAATCCCTGGCGTACCGTCAGGTCCAGGATCACCAAATCAAAGGGTCTGCCGCTATGAAGCGCTCTTGAGTAGATGGCAATCGCCTCCTCACCATTCTTCGCATCCGTCACGCCATAACCAAGCTGTTCCAGATAGGCCCGCTCAATCTCACGGATACTGCGTTCATCGTCCATGATAAGAATCCGCAAGGTGTCTGTTGATAATGCCCTCTTGATCTCTTTTCCTTTTGCGTGCTGATGCGCTGCCCGCACCGGCAGATAAAGGTTAACCGCGGTCCCTTTCCCTGGTTTAGAATCCACCAAAATATATCCTTCGTGTTTTTTCAGGACGGAATAGCAGACCGAAAGGCCCAGCCCCATCCCCTTCCGCGCCCCCATCTCCTTGGTGCTGAAATAGGGATCGAATACCTTGTCGAGATGTTCCACCGGGATGCCGACGCCTTCATCGGCAAAGGTGATCTTGACGTATGACCCTTTTTTCATGGGAACTGCCGCTCCCTTGGGTATGTCAACATTCTCCGTCCGTACGGTCAGCTTTCCTCCTTCCGGCATGGCCTCCATGGCGTTTGTCGTCAGGTTGTAAAAACACTGTTTCATCTGCATCTCGTCGATCTCGGTGGGCCAGAGGTCATCCGCGAAGTCGAAAGCCGTCTGCACGTCCGCCTCCTTTACGATGCTGTGAACGGAGTCCCGTACAAGCCCCTCAACATCGCAGCTCTTCCGGAGGGGAAAACCGCCCTTGGAAAAAGTGATCAGCCGGCTGGTCAGCTCTCCGGTCTGGTCTATGCACCGCTGGGCGGAATCGAGATACCTGCAGGCCTTGTTATTCGGCGCCAGGCCAAGGCGGGTCAGATCCACATATCCCTGCACCGCCATCATAAGGTTGTTAAAATCATGGGCAATCCCCCCGGCCAAAACGCCCAGAGATTCCAACTTGTGGGTCCGCAGCAGATCTTCCTTCATCCGCTTTTGTTCTGTGAACTCCACAAGAAAACCCTCATAATGCTTGGGATTGCCGGCGTCGTCTCTGACCAGGCGGGTATTTATAGAAGCCCAGCAGATACTCCCGTCCTTCCTGAATAGCTGGGTTTCAAAGTGCTTCACCTTTCCCTTTGCATCGATCAGTCGTATGTGCTCCGGGCGTGTTTCGGGGTTGACATAGAGCTGCCTGCCGACATTTGTCACGGAACTCATCAGCTCCTCAGGTGATTCATAGCCGAAGATATGGGCAAGGGCCGGGTTAGCGCTCAGGAAGCGACCATCGATAGTAGTCTGGAAAATGCCCTCCACAGCATTATCGAAGATGGACCGATAGTTTTCTTCGGCGGCCTTTCGTTCTGAAATGTCCCGCGAAGTCATGATTACGGCCTTCGCTTCCCCTTGATCATCCCTGATCAGATCGCCGATCGTCTCCAGCCAGAGATAGTGCCCGTCCGCATGTTTTACCCGGTATTCGATTTTGACGGGCTCCATGCTGTCAAAACCATCTGTAAATGCCTTAAGGCAACGTTCCACATCGTCGGGGTGAACAATATCAAAGGCCGATTTATAAGCCGGGTCTTCCGATTTGTAGCCGAGTATCTTGGTATGAGCGGGACTTGAATATAAAGTGGCTCCCCGCAAATCGGTCACCATGATCATATCGGATATATTGTCCGTAATAAGGCCCATCGTTTCCTCCGTCCGCTTGCGCTCGGAGATGTCCTCAACGAAACCTTCTATCGTCAACAGGCGGCCATCCGCATCCTGGACCGGCCATATGTGCAGGTTGCCCGTAAAGGTGCTGCCATCCTTACGGCGGTATATGTTCTCAAAGCTTCTCAAGTTTGGATTATCCATCATCAGACGCACAATTTCAGCTCGACGCTGCGGGTCAACATACATGTCAGCGGCGACATCTTTTACCGAGTCAATGACGTCTTCGGGCGATTCGTAGCCGAACATATGCGCAAATTCAGGATTGGCAGTGATTATCTTTCCTGCCGCTGAAGACTGGAAGATTCCAATTGTTGCACTCTCAAATAACCTCCGGTATTTAGCTTCACTTGCGCGGATTGACTCCCCTGCCGGAGTTAGCGCCAATTTTGATTGCTCCGGATCAGCAGTCCTCTGTTTTGGCGAAGCCGATCCCTGAAGCGATTCCCGCCTTGTCTTGGATGGATCATCCATCGGTTTGTCTCCTGCGTGATGATACACTCTGTGACATTGGAAAGGTTACGAACGATGTATTTATGACTGGTTGATGGTTCTCGATCAAAGCCGCAGTTGTTTATATGAGGGAAAATAGATACTAAGTCGGGGTTTATGTCAAGAGAAATTGTTGCCAATGATAACGTTATCCTAGCAGTCCGCCACGAGGTCTGTCTGAGCCGCGACCCTGTTGAAATAATCGCTATATCAATCACGAGGCATCGATATATTATTAATTAACCCATTTATAACTAATATTGTCTTATACTGATGTCTCTTAAAATTCTTATGGTTTATCTGTTATTTTAGTGTTGCATCTCATAACGATATATGGCACTCATCTTATGATTTTTATGCAATCAGTTAAAGACTCAGCAGTTAATGTTCCTCAATGCCGGTCACCCCGCGGTAACTGAGAGGGCGGAGCTGTATTCGGCCTGATGCCCGTGGAGAAATAATGGAAGGGGATTACAATCAGGCTAAACGATAAAATGCAAGACCACCAATATCAATATAAACAAACGGAGCCTTATTGTATGACTGAACCAATACTGAGTACCGCCCCTGACGGCGCATCATTTCCCCTGCCGAAGCAGGAAGACTATGCGAAGGAATTCAAGCGCCTCCAAACCCTGGTCAAGAAGCACCGCAAGGAAGGCCGCGAAATCGTCGTCGTCATGGGCGTCGGGTTTGTCGGCGCCGTCATGGCGGGCATTGTCGCCGACGCCGTCCGGAAGGAAACAGGTGCGGCCACTCCCGATTTCACGAAGCCGGAGAATGCGGCATCGTTGCGTCCCCGGATTGCGGCAAAGGCCGCTTTCAAAGGCGTCGCCAAACCAGTCGCCATCGCCCTCGGCAAACCCACCAAATTCGTCATCGGCATGCAGCGCCCGTCCCCCCGGTCCTACTGGAAGATCCCCCTCCTCAACAAGGGCATTGCCCCGGTGGAAGCGGAAGACCCCGAAGTCGCCCCCATGATCGCCCGCTGCGTCCTGGAGAAGAAGACCCTCACCGCCACCTTCACCTACGACGCCCTCTGCCTGGCCGATGTCGTCGTTGTGGATGTCCAGTGCGACTATCTGAAGGAAACCCTGGGCGACTGCCGGAAGGGCAGCGCCGATATCGCCGCCCTCGAAGACAGCCTTCGCGTCATCGGCGAAAAGATCCCCCCCCACTGCCTGGTCCTCATCGAGACGACCGTTCCTCCGGGAACCACGGAATACGTCGCCTATCCCATCATCAAGAAGTCCTTCGAGAAGCGGGGGATCGCCTCCGAACCCCTCCTTGCCCACTCCTACGAGCGGGTCATGCCGGGCCGGGAATATGTAGCCTCCATCCGTGATTTCTGGCGCGTATGCAGCGGCATCAACGAACCGGCCCGGGCAAGGGTCGCCGCGTTCCTCTCGGAGATCCTCAACGTCGAGAAATTCCCCCTTACCGTCCTGGACCGCCCCATCGAGAGTGAAACCTGCAAGATCGTCGAGAATTCCTACCGGGCCACCATCCTCGCCTTCCTGAACGAGTGGAGCCTCTTCGCGGAACGTAACGGCGTGGACATCATCAAGGTCATCAAGGCCATCAAGGTCCGCCCCACCCATTCCAACATGATCTTCCCCGGCCCCGGCATCGGCGGCTACTGCCTCCCCAAGGACGGCGGCCTCGGCGTCTGGGCCTACCAGCACCTCATGGGATTTGAGGATGACATCTTCAAGATCACTCCCCTTGCCATCGACATCAACGACACCCGTTCCCTACACGCCGCCGAACTGGTCCGGGACGCCCTCCGGAACATGGGCAAGATCGTCGCCGCCTCCAAGATCGCCGTCCTCGGCGCCTCTTACCGGGAAGACGTCGGCGACACCCGTTACAGCGGCTCGGAGATCGTCGTCCGCAAGCTTACCGAAATGGGCGGCGACGTCATTATCCATGACCCCTACGTGAAACACTGGTGGGAACTGGAAAGGCAGGATACCTATCCCGCCCCGGGCCATTCCTGGTCCCGCTTCTTCCGGAACCAAGAAAAACTTTCGGAAACCGCCGTGCAGGATGACCTCGCCGCCACCCTCAAAGGGGTAGACGCCGTCGTCTTCGCCGTTCGCCACGAGGCCTACCTGAACCTCGACCCCGATGAGATCATCGCCATGACCGGCCGCCCCGCCGCCGTCATCGACTGCTTCGGCATCCTCGACGACGCCCACATCCGCCGCTACTTCGAACTCGGCTGCGAAGTGAAGGGCCTCGGCCGCGGCCACGTCAAGCGCATCAAGGACCAGGTAAAGGCGGAAAAATGACCGAAGATCTGACTTATTGCCATGACCAGACAAGAACTCATTAACCGATCCGAAGCATATATTCGCCAGACCATTAGAGAACATGTCCCGTCGCAGGTACGGATATATCTTTATGGTTCTCGCGCCCATGGAGACAACCGCTGGAATTCGGACTACGATCTTTGGATTGATGGCGAAATCTCGGCTAGAGTACTGAGTGAGATCATTGATGAGATTGAAGAATCCTTTGTGCCATTTAGGGTAGAACTCGTGACAACTCCGCAATTGACCGGTCATTTTGGGGAACTGGTGAAACAGGAGGCAAGGCCATGGATTTAAGAATTGCGGCATTTGAAGAGGCATTGGATACTTTTGTTTATCTTGCCCGGATAGACCTTGCGGAGATCAGACAAATGCTTCCCGACGAACGCCTTATCGACGGATTTCAAAATGGACGGGCGCGAAAATTTGAGTACACCACCGAATTATGTTGGAAAGCCATTAAAGCGTTTCTAAAGGAAAAAGATGGCATCGACGAAGCAGCCCCTAAAAAGGTTATCAAAGCATATTACGTTGAGGGTTATATTACAGAGGACGATTACCTGTTACTGCTCGATGCTATAGAGGACAGAAATCGCCTTAGCCATATCTGCGACGCAG
Organism: Syntrophales bacterium; assembly: GCA_041664405.1. Taxonomy (GTDB): domain Bacteria; phylum Desulfobacterota; class Syntrophia; order Syntrophales; family UBA8958; genus UBA8958. Next base: position 2,016 of record JBAYKV010000141.1, on the reverse strand, counting down.
AAACATTCAATCGTATTCTTGCACGCCTGCCTGATTATGCCGCGCTTTTCGAGCGGATTAGTGCGCATTTAACGATGGATTAACTCCCCTCTTTCCTAAAGAGGGGCCGGGGGAGGTTTCTCTAACTCCCCTCTTTCCTAAAGAGGGGTTGGGGGAGATTTTAAAGAATGCCAACAAAATCCCCCTGTATCCCCCTCTAGAAAAGCTGAATATCAAAATGCTTCACAAGGGCATCGTTTGAAAAACGATATACAATAAACAAGGAGGTGTTACTGTGCAACACACTGCTGTAAAAGACTATGTCAAGATACCTAAACAGGAATATAACCTGCTCAAGGAAATCTATCGCACTGTCAAGCGTCAGGCATTTCTTGTACGGCTTGATGAATCTGAGCGGAATCTTTCTGTGGGCAAGGCTAAAGCAATTTCCGTTGACGACTTTATTGACGCAGTGTATACGGCATAAAAACGAAATCAGTTCATTTTGACAGTGTATTCGGAAAGCACTGGTATAAGTATTTGACAGGACTTACAGAGAAACAGAAAGGTGCCTTGAAATAGACAGCAAAGCCAGGTTGTAAGTAGCTTAACTCACTAAATATTCTAAATATAAAGACCTTAAAAGATGATGAAGGACTCATAACATGAAAATAAAAGTAACGGAAGAAATCTGGAAAGAGGGTGGCATGTATGTGGCCTATTGTCCGGAGCTTGACATGGCGTCATGCGCTGAATCTATTGAAGGCGCAAAAAGTAATTTGAAGGATGTCATCTCGATCAATTTTGAAGAGTGTAAAAAAATGGGAACTCTTGACCAATTGCTGCAAGAGGCCGGATTTACTGAAGACCATGATAATGTCATGTTCGCCAGGAAAGAATTGGTTGGCTTTTCACCTTTGGAAGTCGGTATCTGATGTCGGCTATCAGGCCTACGACGTATCAGGTTCAGGTCAAAATTTTCGAAGCAGCCGGCTGTAAGTATGTTCGAACTCAGGGCGATCATCTTGTCTATTCATGTCCTGGTGCATTACGGCCCATCGTAATCCCCAAATATCAGGAAGTCCCGGCCTTCATCATCAAAAACAATATGAAGGTCATCGGGATGACAAGAGATCAATACTTTCAGCTTCTGAGGAGTATTTAAATCCACGCAAAACACTAAATTAATAAAAGAACCCCCATTAAAAGCCCCCCAAAAGTCAATGAACCCTGAAAGGAGGACCCGACGATGTATGAAAAAGGGAAGCTTTACGATCTGCCCATTATCGACCTGAAACCTGACCCCAACCAGCCCAGAAAATCCATGGACCCCCAGGGTCTGGAGGAGCTGAAGGCGTCGATCAAGACCCACGGCATCATCCAGCCGATTCTCTTCCGCCAGGGGGACGGGGACACGCTCATCATCGTCGCCGGTGAGCGCCGCTTTGCCGCTGCCCAGATGGCCGACCTCCCGACGGTCCCCTGCATCTGTGTGGAAGGCAACCCCTCCGAGATCGCCTTGGTCGAGAACCTCCTCCGTCAGGATCTCACGTCCGTCGAGGAGGCCGAGGCCCTCCAGCGCCTCATGACGGAGCAGCAATACAACCAGGAGCAGATGGGCGTCGTCATCGGCAAGGCCCGGACCACCATCGGCGACATCCTCACCCTGAATAAGCTCCCCCAGTTTATCCGGGACGAGTGCCGGGGGGACCGCCAGATCACCCGGGCCACCCTGATCGAGATTGCCCGGAAGAAGCAGGAACGGAGCATGACGACGGCCTACAACGCCTACCGGGCCAGGCAGCAGAAGGGGAAAACCTCCCGGCAGCAGAAAGACCCCAACGAGCCCCAGGCCCTCCTCGACACCGTGAACAAGACCACGACGAAGCTTCAGTCCCTCGACACTTCCGCCTGGACGGAAGAGAACAAGACCGGTTTCCGGACGGCCCTGACCGGCCTCAAGACGGAAGTCGACAACTATCTGGCCGCCCAGCCGCCGACCACTAAAAAATCCTCAAAAAAGCTGATGTGAGAAAT
>JBAYKV010000140.1:0-8727 GCA_041664405.1 Syntrophales bacterium | reverse complement strand
ATTCCGTACTTTGCGGCGATGGCTTCCGCCGTGTTACCCATGTGGTAGCCGTTGAAGATTTCCCAGAGGCCGTCATGGACCAGGAGGTCTGTTACCTTACCGTAGGGCATACTCATCCGGTAACCCCAACGGGCGTCGGCCATAGCGTAAGGTACGTTGCTCATGTTTTCCATACCGCCGGCGACGATAATATCCGCATCGCCTGCCTTGATGGCCTGGGCGGCCATGGCGATCGCCTTCATGCCTGATGCGCATACCTTCTGAACCGTGAACACGTTCGTCTCCTCGGGAAGACCTGCAAAAATCGCCGCCTGCCGGGGGGGGTTCTGACCCACACCTGCGTTCAGGACATTACCCATAATGACCTCGTCAAAATACACGGGGGTCAGGGAACTGTCGTAGGCATAGTATTTCTTCTGGACATCCGTCATATCGAAATCTCCGAAGATGGTCGGCCGGGCCGCTTTAATGGCGTCCGTAATGGCCGGGCGGAGTCCTGCCCTGATAATGGCTTCTTTAATAACCAGCCTGCCCAACTCTACCACCGAGACGCCCTTCAGGGACCCGCCGAATTCACCGACGGCCGTCCTGGCGCCGCTTACAATAACCGCTTCTCTCATGCTGCTACTTCTCCTTTCAAAAAAATATATTCAAGCTTATTTATCCACTCTGATCAGCATGGCGTCGCCCTGGGCGTGGCCGGAACAGATACCGCACACACCGATGCCGCCGCCTCGCCGACGTAGTTCATAGCCCAGGGTCATGAGGATCCGGGCCCCCGTCGCGCCGATGGGATGTCCATAGGCAATGGCGCTGCCATTGGGATTCACCTTTTTGAACATCTCTTCTTTGCTCATGCCCAAGATGGACCGGGCGCTGACGATAGCCACAGCCGCAAAGGCCTCGTTGATTTCGATTACATCAAGCTGATCGACGGTCATATCGTTCTGATCGAGAATCTTCTTGATGGAAAGTCCGGGAACCGTGGCGATATCCTTCGTCGGCTGGGAAACTTCGGCGTAATCCAGGATCGTGAAGAGGGGCTTCATGCCCAGCTTGTCGGCCATCTCCTTGCTCATAAGCATGCATACGTCGCCGCCGTCATTGACGCCGGGAGCGTTACCCGCCGTTACGCTGCCAGGCTCTCCCGTCACGGTGCTCTTGTGATTGAAGACCGGGGGCAGCTTCGCCAGACCTTCGATCGTCGTCGCCGGCCTTGGTCCTTCATCCTTATCAAAAATAATGACTTCTTTCCCCTTCTTGATCTCCACAGGGAAAATCTCGTCGTCCAGTTTTCCATCCTTCATCGCCTTCACGGCGCTGAGCTGGGATTTGACAGCCCATTCATCCTGGTCCTGGCGGGTAAAGCCAAACTCGTCGGAAGTCTCAGAGCCGTGGATGGCCATGTGGCGGTTGTAGAAGGCGTCCCAGAGACCGTCCAGAACCATTGCATCCACGAGCTTGCCATTCGGCAATCCCATCCGGGAACCCCAGCGCATGTCGGGAAGGACATATGGGCAGTTGCTCATGCTCTCCTGGCCGCCGGCGATGACGATTTCGGCCCGACCGGTCTGAATCATCTGGACCGCCAGGTCGATGGTCTTTATCCCTGATGAACATACCTTGTTTACAGTAATGGAGGGAACGCTTTCCGGCACTCCCGCCAGCAGCGTCGCCTGACGGCTGGGCACCTGCCCGCAGCCAGCCGGAACGACTTGACCCATGATAATATAATCAACGTCCTCTCCCTTTACCTTGCCGTCCGTTCTCCGGAGACATTCTTTGATGGCCAGCGCCCCTAATTGGGGGGCGTCAAAACCCTTCAGGGCCCCACCGAAGACACCGTAAGGGGTCCGACAGGCCTCGACACAGACCACCTCGCGAAGACCTTTAGAATTGTTTTTGATTTTTCTGCCCATCCCTGAAAAATCCGGCTTTCGCTCACCGAATTTGGCAATCTTCGCATCCTTGTAATATTCCTTCCTTGTTTTATCCAACTTCTGCGGCACTTTTTCCATTTCCTCCTCCTTTTTTCCTCTTCACCGGTTCCGGTCAGGTATTTCCAGGAAATCCCTTCCCTCGCTGGTGTGTATTGTTATGTTGTTAAATCATCAGGCCGGGGCGAAATTGACCCTTTCATCGCCACCAGAAAACATGGCAATACTTTCCGGCATATGAATACTAATGATTAATATCTGGTTATTTGTTTTTAATGCGTGAGAATGGACAAAGCCTGAGGTGGTTCCTGCTTCTCTTAGCCTGCCTGTCCTTGCGGAAGTATGTCGCATCACGGCCGGGTCATCTCCTTCAACATCAGGGATTTCAAGCTCAATGACTATTTACTCGAGATACTCGCTTACAATATGTGTGTCAGTGGGTAATAGAGGCGGGGACTTTCAAGATTTAACAAAAGTCTTCATCCGCACAACCACGGCACCTATATACCTTTCAGATTTGGTTGTCAAGACGAATCCCAATGTTTTTTATGATGATTTAATGACTTTCAGTCATGCCTTTTCAGTTCTCGACTGTTAATAATAATCGAACGTTTGAAGGAAACTAAATCACGATGAGCTATCCTTAAGCAAAAAATTCTTGACAACTATGGAAAACGATATAAATACAGAGGCCAATTTTCAACAATCGATCAAATAATTATTTTAAGGAGGGGATTTAGTTATGAAGTATTTTAAGTTTGCAGTATCGTCGATCATGGTTATGGCACTGATTATGATGTTCATCGGCTGCGCTAAACCACCCGAAGCTGAAAAGGCGGCTGCGAAGACAGCTATGGATGCCGCCGTAACCGCAGGGGCTGACAAGTATGCCGCCGCCGATTTCAAGACTGCCAAGGGCGCCTGGGATGCTTCGGAAGGGCAAATGAATGACAAGAAGTACGAGGAAGCCAAGCAGGGTTATGTGAGTGCCAAGGCCGCCTTCGATAAAGCTGCCGGCGCTGCCGCAGCGGGCAAGAAAGCCATGACCGATGAGGCGAACGCAGCCGTGGCCGCTGTGGAAGATGGCTGGAAGAATCTTGCCGACGCAGCCAAGGGTGTCGAGAAGAAGATGAAGGACAAGCAGGAGGCCTGGGCGGCTGACGCGAAAGTCTTTGAGGACGGATTGAAGGCAACCAAAGATATGATCGCCGGTGATCCGGCTGGAGCCAAGAAGAAGGCCGCTGAGCTGAAATCCATCATCGACAAATGGGACGCCACCTTCAAGGAGCTGGCCGCCATCCCTGACAAACCCGTGAAAAAAGGCAAGAAATAGTTAAACATTTCAGTTTGGTAATCTGCAAAAAAAGCGTTTCGCCCCTCAGGGCGGAACGCTTTTTTTATCCTCACGAAATGATACGAAAATCGGATTGCCGACAATGATGCCGGGGCCTCTAACGTCTATCCGGTAGTAAATCTTCTCGCCCGGCTTGTAATATTGATCTGTATGCTCAATCTGAAACGGCAGTTTTTCTTCAAAGACGTTAATCAATGTGCCTGCTCGTATCAGGCGCACTTTTACGGAATTTTGCGCGGTCCCGGCCGATGAAATGGCGATCTTTATCTTTGGGTAGCCAGTCAGAGCTATTGTGTCTCCCGAATTCCCTCTTGTTTGACCGTCCGCAGAGGACAGGGAAAACTCGTCAAGCTTCATTATCTGAGGGACTTCGCCCTGATAGGCGTACATATTTCCGTTTCTCAGCGCCTTCAAGACGGCGGCTTTGGTCTTCTCACGGACAAAAAATACCGTCGGAAATGTCCCCAACTTCTCCTCTCCTTTACCTTCCCCATGAAAATCAGCCGTGGAGATGCCCCAGGGCGGATGACTACGATAACCTGCACAGTACTCTTTCAGCGTCATATCCCAGATATTGCCTGGTTCCGTCAAGGTGACATTTTCTCCATAAAGGGCGGCAAACCCCGTATAAGAGCGCGATTCGTGAAGCGCCGCAGGATAAGGCAGGGTGCTCACCTGAATCGGCCCCAGTTTCCTGACCCCGGATTTCGTTTCCGGATAATTCCAGAAGGTCATGCCCCCTTTTTCATTTACATAATCGATCACGAGTTGATAGGGAGCCATCTTCTGATCTCCATGATAGGGATCGAAAGGATAACTGTTTCTGAAGGCGGAACTGTTGAGAGTGAAGATGACGGAGAGTACCAGGGCAATGATGCCGGTAATCCGTAAAAGGCCTTCCCAAAAGGTCATTATCAGGGCCACGATGAATGCGGCTGAAAAAAAGATAAGCTCCGGAATGGCATTCCGGATATTTTTGAGAGAGAGGCTGTTATGAAGAACAGGTAGATTTTCGTAATCCTCCGCATTCTCCATCCCGACGGTTAAAAGGCGCTTTTCGTGATTATGGGCCGTAAGGACACCGGTTATGGGATTTCCCGTCCAGTAATAAAAGGGAACTGTTTCCGATCCGGGAATAATGATCATGTCGGGATATTTCTTTTCGGCCTCCCGGATCGCCTGGATAAACTTCCCGGCCCCCTGTTTGTTAATAGAGTTCTGTTCGACAGATTTCTTGAGAATACTGCGCAGGGGCGGGAGGCCGTATTCCATAACCATCCGGTCGTGATCGTTGATGAAAAGGACGTTAAAACCACGTTGTCTCGCGAGGAGGACTAGTTCTTCTATGCTATATTTGCCGTCACTAAAGGTTGTCCGCGTGTCCATCAGGCCGGCTATCTGTTGATAATCGGCAGCGAGAGACGGTCCGATTCCCGTAATTATCAGGATAATGGCAATACATAGACTGAAATAGTAACGGCGCATAAAAACAATCCAATCCCCGACAAAGATAATCTGTATTACATGATATGCCTTAGCCAATACAACAAACACTTATTTTTCACAACCAACAACCTTTGTCTATATACCTGATTTATAAGCGGTCAAGGATGCTACGTTGCAATTGTCCCCCGGGTTGTATATAAGGCGCAACCACCTCAAAAAAAAACAACCACAAGGGAAGGATTATACTGATGGGTCTAAAAAAAGGAGCTTTTTCATTTTCAAGATTTGGCGTTTCCAGCCCCCTGCCCGGCAATTTCGCCGATCTGTTTGATGAAAAGATAAAGTCATTCGCTTTTCGTGATTTCTTTCCCGAAAATGAGGAGAAGTCTCTGGGCTGGACAGGATTGCAGGAAATTCTCGATACGGAATTCGCATACGCTGCCCACACTCTGGGGGACTACCGTGTCTTTTCCCTGCGTATCGACCGCAAGACTACCCCGTCAGCGCTGCTGCGTTTGCGGTTTTTAGAGGCGGAACGAGGCATGCTGGCGGAACGGGAAACGAAAAAACTCTACAAAGAAGAGAGGGAAGCCCTGCGCGAGTCGATCCGCCAGGACATGATGAAACAGGCGCATCCCGTCCCCTCGATGCTGGATGTCTGCTGGTCTCTGACAAAAGGAATGATTTATTTTTCCTCCCATGCCGAAAAGATCCTCCAGGATTTCCAGGACTTCTTCCGGGAAACCTTCGAAATGGATCTGGCCCTTCATGTGCCATGGCTGGACGCCCTGGGGCAAAGCAAAGAGGACGCAGAGGAGTTCCTTTCCCGGCAGCCGGGCCGTGAGTTCCTTACCTGGTTATGGTTCAAGAGCGAGGAGCGTAATGGAAGAATCGCCTTGGAAGGTCAGGAGGAAATCGGTCTGGCCTTTGTGCGACGTCTAATCCTCGAATCGGGAGAGGGAGACTACGCCGAATCCGTCGTCTGCCAGGGGCAGCACGCATTGTTGCTGGAAGGGAAAGAGGCCCTCCGGCAGGGAAAAAAGATCCGCGAAGCCCGTCTATCACTGGAGATCGATTCAATGGAGTGGGAGTTCACCTTCAAGGCGGATCTTTTTCAATTCCAGTCCATGAAACTGCCTGCCCCGACAGAAGAATCTGACGAAAACAGCGCGCTGGAGGAAGAAGGACGTCTCCTGGAACGGATCTTCCTTTTGGAAAAGGCGATCGAGACAATGGATCGGCTTTTTTCCTTCTTTATGGTTCTGAGGTTATCGGCGGCCTGGCCCGCCGAAGTCGCCCGTATGGAGATATGGATGAACAGGTGAGATAGGATTATGGTTGACAGGATGATTATCGTTTATTATACGGCTATGCCATGAAGCGTATCGCCACGCCTGTCATCGTCGGAGCTGCCCAGTACACCCAAGCCAGGAACGCCCTGCCCGCCCTCGATCCCCTCAGTCTGATGGCCACCGCAAGCCGCCTGGCCATTGAAGATACCGGCGTTGGGCGGCAGATGATGCGGGGCATCGACGCCGTCTGTGTGGTCAATCTTTTTACCTGGATTTACGGGAACGCCCCACAAAGCCTCTGCGAGAAATTGGGGATACAGGCAACCTCCCTGAACTACGGACCCATCGGCGGCAACACCCCCCAGATGCTGGTCAACCACTATTGCCGCGCTATTGCCAATGGCGAATGCCAAGCCGTTTTGATTACGGGGGCCGAGGCGGTCTATGGCCTGAACCGCGCCCTGCGGGGAAAAGTCCCCTTCGACTGGCCGGAGCAGGAATCCCAGCCATTTCTTAAAGACCATCCCACCGCCGTCAACTTCGATGTCCTGCTGCGGGCCGGAGACGGCCTGGAAAGTGAGACTCTGGAAGGATATCACTACCCGTTGAATGATGTGGAAGAGGCATACGATATCTATCTTCCCCACTTCATGTATCCTTTTTTTGAGACGGCCCTGCGGGCTGCTGCGCAAGAGAGTGTTGAGGAACACCGGAGACGGCTCGGCATACTTTGTCATAATCTTTGCGCCGTCGCCGCCGGTAATCCTTACGCCTGGAACCGTTCTCTTCTCTCCGGTGCAGACATTACCCGGCCTGCAGAACAGAACCGTATGATCGTTTATCCCTACACAAAGTTTATGATGGCCAACATCAACGTTGACCTGGCAGCCAGCGTTATCCTGACCAGCGAAGAAATGGCGGCGTCTCTGGGCATCAACCGCTCCCGCTGGGTTTACCCGCTGGGGGGTGCGGATTTCCGTAATGTCTGGCATGTAAGCCAACGTCCCTGTCTGACCGATTCCCCGGCCCTGACCCAAGCGGCGCGCCTAGCTCTGGAACAGGCGGATCTGTCCATGGATGACATCGGCGCCTTCGACATCTACAGTTGTTTTCCTTCTGCCGTGGAGATCGCCCGGCAATCCCTGGGGCTGGCGGCAGACGATCACCGGGGGCTTTCCCTAACCGGCGGTCTTCCCTACTTCGGCGGGCCGGGGAATAATTATTCTCTCCACGCCATCGCCGCCATGACCGACAAGATTCGCAGCAACCCCAAATTGAACGTTATGATAACAGCCAACGGCTGGTATAACTCCAAACAATCCGTGGGTATCTATGGGGCGACGCCGCCCGGTAATCGCTGGGAATATCGTGACGACAGCTCCGTGCAAAGGGAAATAGAGCGGCAAGAACTGCCATTGCCGGTGGAAAAGGCCGGCGGTCCTCTCACCATCGAGGCATATATGATTCGACATGACGCTGCCGGCGCCCCGGAACGGGGAACCGTGATCGGGCGCCTTGCCGACGGCCGCCGCGCCCTGGCCGACATTGACGCATCCCCAACAGATCTGAACCTTATGGAAAAGACAGAGTTGGTGGGCAAAACCGGGATCGCAAGCTATGTTCCTGAGCGGGGGAAAAATATGATAACCGTGACCGCCATCGTTTGACATGTTGGAGTATTTGTGAGACGTATCAAGAAGGTCGCATATGACCTTAACGCTCTGCCAAATTCTGTAAAGGTAACCATGCATGCTCTCTGAAGAAGAAATCCAGGAAAGGGCAAAATACTGTTATCTTGTTTTTTTCCAGTTGAGCTGCCTGCGCAGCCTCGAGCTGGCCAATCCCGCCCATTACCTGAAGGTCCTTGAGAAATCATCCCTCCACCTGATCGATGACGAATTCATCCTGCTGACAATGGAGGATGAATTCCGCATGGGAAGCACTGACTGCGGTCTTGACTATCTTATCACGCTTTACGAGGGATTTGCCCACGCCTACTGCGAAGTTATCGAAAAACAGCTCACAAGCATCCGGGACGAAATTCCCGGCGACTTTCTTAAAAAGCTGGCGGCAGAAATGGTCCACGAGGAAACAGAAGTATAGAATGAAGGAATCTGAATGAATCTGGATTCCGGCCCCCCCGAGCAGCCGAAGTTTTTTTTATTTCTTCTTGACACGTTAGGTAGGATTAAATATAGGATACGAGGTTTTTTTGTACCAGATATTCTAACCATCTTCCATATATCTTTAACTATACAGATTTTTTTGGCATCACCGGAAAACGCAGATCGTCCCAGAAGGGTTTTATAAAATTCTTTGTGAGAGGAGGTGAAACAGAAAGGGGGAGTTTTATCTTATTATTATTTTTTTTGTAAGGGGTTAATTAATAACAAAAGGAGGTAGTTATGGCAAGAATTCGTGGGAAGTCTAAAACCGCTGAAATCTTGACCCTCGATGCTGCGGTCAAGAAGTATGCACTAAGCGGAAGTCAAATTGCATTCAGCGGCTTTACAGGGTTTAATAGGAATCCTTTTGCCTTCGCCTGGGAAATGGTAAGGCAGGGCGTCAAGGATATTCATTCTATAGACAGACACGGCAGTTGCTGCACCTGGCTTCTCAACGCCGCCAGCGCCATCAAGATCTTTGAAACGGACTGGATGGGTTGGGGCGAAATGGCCGGCAAACTCGATATCAATCT
>JBAYKV010000139.1:0-8741 GCA_041664405.1 Syntrophales bacterium | reverse complement strand
TTCCGGCGGCGGCGCGGGAATCCAGGCGGATCTGAAGACGATCACCGTCCTGGGCGGATTTGGCATGAGCGTGATCACGGCCCTGACGGCCCAGAATACTATTGGCGTCCATGCCATCCACGAGGTGCCGCCGGCGTCTATCGCCGCCCAGTTTGACGCCGTAGTGACAGACATCGGCGTTGACGCCGCCAAGACGGGGATGCTCGCTTCTCCGGCGATCATGAAGATCGTAGTGGAAAAGATCCGGCAGTATGACATAAAGAGGCTTGTTGTCGACCCGGTCATGGTTGCCAAGGGAGGGGCGGCCCTCATGGATCCCGGCGCCCGTCATGTATTGATTAAGGAACTTTTGCCCCTGGCCCTGGTGGCAACGCCGAACATCCCGGAGGCCGAGATTCTCACCGATGTGATCATCGCTTCCGTGTCCGACATGAAAGCGGCGGCTAAAATCATTTATGATCTGGGCGTCCCAAACGTCATCATCAAAGGGGGTCATCTCCTTGGAGCCGCCGTGGATGTCCTCTATGACGGGCGGAATTTTTATGAATTCCCTTTTGAACGGATAATGACAAAGGACACCCACGGGACGGGATGTACCTTCTCCGCCGCCATTGCCACGGGCCTTGCCAAAGGCATGACGGTCCAGGCGGCGGTAACCGAAGCGGAGGCTTACATGGCCGCTGCCATTCGTCATGCCCTGCGCCTCGGCGCCGGTCATGGCCCCACTAATCATCTGGCCTATCTTTATAAACAAGACAACGAAAAATAACTTTGTAACCGGCGGGGAATGGTTTTCAAGGTGAAGAATAATGAAGAGGTAAAGGAAATATGACGACTCAAATAGAACAAGCGCGACAGGGCGTTATCACCGAGGAAATGAAGATCTGCGCGGGGCAGGAGGGGCGCGACCCCGAATTTATCCGCGCCGGGGTGGCCGACGGAACCATCGTGGTCATCCGTAATAACAGGCACGGGAAGATCCCCCCAATCGCCATCGGCAAGGGCCTGCGGACCAAGATCAACGCCAATATCGGGACTTCCAAAGACCGGGCGGATGTGGAGGCAGAGCTGGAAAAGGTGCGGGTCTGCGTTGCCGCCGGGGCGGACACGATCATGGACCTCTCTACGGGGGGTGATATCCGGGCTATCCGCCAGGCTATCGTGGGGGCGTCTCCCCTGATAATCGGCACCGTCCCCATTTACCAGGCAGCGGTGCGGGTGCTTGCTCAGGGAAAGGCTATTGTGGAGATGACCGCCGATGACATGTTTCAGGTGATCGAAGATAACGGCGTGGACGGCGTGGATTTCATCACCGTCCACTGCGGGGTTACCCGGCGCAGCGTCGCCGCCGTCGAGGCCCAGGGCCGTCTGCTGGGGATCGTCAGCCGGGGAGGCTCTTTTACCGCCCACTGGATGGCCTGCAATGACAAGGAGAACCCCCTGTATGAACAATACGACCGCCTGCTCGACATCGCCCGGAAATACGAGATGGTCCTGAGCCTCGGCGATGGCCTGCGGCCGGGGTGCCTGGCCGACGCCACGGACCGGGGGCAGATTCAGGAACTGATCCTCCTGGGAGAGCTGGCAAAAAGGGCAAAGAGCCGGGGCGTCCAGGTAATGATTGAAGGGCCGGGGCATGTTCCCCTCAAGGATATTGAAAGCAATATCCTACTGCAGAAAAGAATCTGTGAAGGGGCACCTTTCTACGTCCTCGGGCCGCTGCCGACGGACATCGCGCCGGGATACGATCATCTAACTGCCGCCATCGGCGGCGCCATTGCCGGAGCGGCGGGGGCGGATTATCTCTGCTACGTCACCCCGGCTGAACATCTCCGCCTGCCGACCCTGGCCGATGTCCGGGAAGGGGTTATTGCCTCCAAAATAGCAGCCCATATCGCCGATTTAGCCAAAGGACTGCCGGGGGCGATGGACAAGGACCGGCGCATGGCGAAGTACCGGAAGGAATTCAACTGGCAGGGGCAGGTGGATGTATCCATCGATCCGGAACGAGCGGCGGCGCTCCTCGAAAAAAGCGCCAGCGCCAATGAAGAAGGCTGCACCATGTGCGGCGACTTGTGCGCCATCAAGGTCGGCAGGATGAAAAAATAATAAATGGAGGACTCAATGATTCAGGCTACGTGGGGGTTTATCGTTGTCTCGGTGATTTTCTGGGCTGTTTTCTTTCTCCAGCCTCCCTGGACAGTGGAAAATGTGATTCTGGGCAGTGTACCCTTGGTATTTGTCCTGTTCTTCGGATACCGGTTCTGGAGAGCGAGAAAGGAAAACCCGCAGGCTTTGTCTGATGATCACGATGACTACTGATTCCGCTTCTAAATCAAAGCGCTATCTTCGTTGGCATCGGCAATCGGCTCCTCGACGTATGAAAAATACGCCTCCGTCGCCTCTGCCTTGCCGCCTTTATTTCATCTGTGATTTTATATGAAAATCCCCCCATCCCCCCTTTACTAAAGGGGGGTAAGGGGGGATTTTCATGTTTCGTTGTGCCCGCTACGGGCATGGGGGTTAGAAACGGAATGATGGACGCTACGTACCATAAGAGAAACGGCAGGGAGTAATCCGCGATGACGGCAACGATACCTGATAGCTTGACGGCGGGGATGGGTCAGGGGGCGCTCCGCATTGTGCACATCCTGCGTAGCGCCGGCCATGAGGCGTTTTTCGTCGGCGGCTGTGTTCGGGATCTCCTCCGGGGTGAGGCCCCTGAAGACTATGATATTGTGACCTCCGCCCGCCCGGACGTGGTTCAGGCCCTCTTCCCCAGGACCTATCCCGTTGGGGTAAGTTTCGGTGTGATCATCGTCAGTGAGGGCGACCTGCTCTATGAAGTCGCCACCTACCGGAAAGAGGCGGAATACGGGGATGGCCGCCATCCCTCCCAGGTTTCCTTTGCTACGGCAAAAGAGGATGTTTACCGCCGGGACTTTACCGTCAACGGTCTCCTCATGGATCCCGAAACGGGGGAGATCGTCGATTATGTGGGCGGTGTTGCCGATATCGAAAGACGGGTGATCAGGACCATCGGCAATCCGGAGGAGAGATTTGCCGAAGATCATCTGCGGATGCTCCGGGCGGTACGTTTTACCGCCAATCTCGGTTTTATTATTGACGTGGAAACACTCGAAGCGATCAAACGGCATGCAGCTGACATTGCCCGGGTCAGCGCCGAGCGGGTCCGGGAGGAACTGACCCGGATTCTCATCGGGCCCGGACCCTGCCCAGGCATGGAATTGTTGCAGGCCACGGGAATATTGTCGCAGCTCCTTCCCGAAATCGAGGCCCTGCGAGGGGTCAGCCAGCCGCCCCAATTTCATCCCGAGGGGGACGTCTGGGAGCATACCCTGAGCATGCTCGCCCTGCTGCCCCGGGAACGACAACATGGCTCGGAGGCCGATGGCCGGTTAGCCTGGGCGGTTCTCCTCCATGATGTGGGCAAACCGGTGACGCGAACGGAAAGCGAGACGGGGGTTCATTTCTATGGCCATGTGAAAAAAGGGGCGGAGATCGCCTCCGCAATCATGAGGCGTCTGAAGTTTCCCAAGGCGGATCTTGACGTTGTCCTTGCCCTCATCGAGAACCACATGCGCTTCATGCATGTTCAGGAGATGCGACCTAACACGGTGAAGAAGTTCCTGAGAATGCAGGACTTCAATCTCCATCTGGCCCTCCACCGTCTCGATTGTCTGGGGAGCCACGGCCATCTCGACAATGACGTATTCTGCCGGGGAAAGCTCCAAGAACTGACGACGGAGGACCTCCATCCCCCCCGGCTGCTGACGGGCCACGATCTGCTGGCCCTTGGTTGCCAGCCCGGCCCGCTGTTTCGAGAGATCCTGAACGCAATTGAAGACGCCCAGCTCAACGGCGAGATAGCAACCGTCCATGAAGCACAACAGCTTGTTATTTCGCGGTTTTTGTCAGGGTCTGCCGCAAACGGTCATGAATGAGCTGAGAGGCGATATTGCTCCCCCCCATGCCGACCAGAATTGACACGTCGGTCTTGTTTTTCTCCTTGAACTCCACCTCAAAGGTAACCTTTTCACCCTGGATCGTGGCAATTATGCTGGCCTTGCCGATCTTGACGTGTTTTTCGGTGATTACGGCCTTCATGTCCTTGAGGGTGTCGTCGATTCCCTGACAGACCACATCGAAAGGATAAGGGTACGAGCCAATCATATAACCGCTGGAACGAACAAATTGCCCGTCCTGCATACCCATAGACTTTCCCCCGACCACGACGCCCCCTTCACAACCAGCCAAGAGCCCGATGATGAAGATCAAGGTGATGATAGAATAAGCTTTTTTCATTTTGTTTCCCTCCCTAAAGATAAAAATCCGGTCTGCCGTATTCCTTCAACGGAAGTACGCCATATACTGAAAAAGCTGGTAAAATGCCGACAGGGCGGCCCAAATCAGCAGGCCGGCGGTTCCGAAGATGCAGACATTCCCCAGAATGCGATGAAATGATGTTTCCCTGTGCCGGTCCTCGTAGCCGAGGATGAACGCCGCCGCAATCCCCGCAACAAGGCCGCCTCCGTGGGCCCAGTTGTTGATGCCGGGAATGAGGAGCCCGAAGAGGACGAGACCGACAACCCAGCCCATGGCCTGACGGTACATCGCATCCCCGTAAAAACCGCCCCGGCTCTTGGCGAAATAGAGAATGGCCCCGATGAGGCCGCAGATGCTCGCCGAAGCGCCGATGGTGAAGGGAATCCCCGCCAGATAGGAAAGGAAAAATCCGGCAATACCCGTCACTGTATAGATGACGGCGAAACGGTGAACGCCGAATTCGGCAACGACAAAGGGCCCCAGTTGATTGAGGGCCATCATGTTGAAGAAGATATGGAGAAGGCCGCCGTGGAGAAAGGAGGCGGTAACCAGGGTCCACCAGCGATGAAACTGGGCAATCGGCAGGGACCCCGTGGCCCCCAGGAGAAAGAGGCTGCTCTCTGATGGGGAAAAGAGCGTTAGGGGGTTCATGGTGACGCCCATTCCGGCCGGATTGATGAGGATGGACAGGAGGTAGAAGGCGGCATTGGCGTAAATGATCAGCCGGACGAGATCGAGATTGCCGCCCGTCCAGCGGCTCAGGAAAGACGTGCGCCAGCGTGATCCCGGATTGGCGATGCCGCAATAGGGGCATGACGGTTCATCGAGACTGATCAGCTTGCGGCAATTGGGGCAAAGGCCGGAGGTTCTTGGGGAAACCATTTTACACCTTGGTAAAAAAGTATTTCATGACCACGGGAATGGCCACCAGGGTACCGATGGAGGTGGTCAGGTTCACAAACACCACCAGGATCAATAACCTACTAATCTTGTTGCGGAAAAATCCCCGTACCGAGCTGATGTCGTCCTTCAGGGCCAGAAAATCCCGGACCTGGGGTTTCCGCAGGGTCGCCTCAACGAGACCGGCAATCCAGCCCGTAGCAATCAGGGGGTGAATCGTAGCAATGGGGGCCGACAGGGCGGAGGCGAGAATCGTCAATGGATGGGCCAGCATGATCAGGGCGCCGACGCCGGCGCAGGCCGCCGTGATGGCCGACCACATGAAGATCATGTCCATGCTTGTCTTGCCGCCGGAATAGAAAAAACCGGAGATGAACATCAAGACGATAACGGCGGAAAACCCCCAGCCGGCGTATCGCGCCCAGAGTCCCGGCGGCGGGATCTGGTTGATGGCCTCCATGTCCACAAAATGGCCGATGTGCGTTTTGATGCCCGGTATATGCCCGGCGCCGACGATAGCGACAATCTTCTTCCCCTCGGCGTGGCTGATGGTATGGGACAGATATTCGTCCCGTTCATCGATAAGGGTCGTCTTCAGGGACGGGAGCTTTTCCCCGAAGGTCTGGAGGGCCACTTCGAGGACGTCCTGCTCCTTGAGCTTCTCTATTTCTTCTTCCGTAATGTCTTCGGTGTAGAAAAGGGAGACGATCATCTCGGGAAGGACCCGGATCTTTGTCCAGAATCCCATTTTCCGCCAGGCCCGCAGGAGTGTGACCCGTATTTCCCGGTCCGCAAGGACGACGACCGCCCCCACTTCCTCCGCTTTGGCAACGGCCCTGATCATTTCTTCGCCGGGAGTAATGCCGAACTTTTCGGCAATCTTCTTCTGGAAAGAGGCCAAAAGCAACTGGAAAAGGAGGACGGAGGTCCGCTTCTCCCTGATCACCTTGACAATATTCATTTCCTGCCATTTGTCCCGCTGCTTGATGGCCTCATAGCGGGCCTTGCAGAGTTCTACGCAGACGGCGTCGGGACGTTCCGCGGCGATAACCGCCTCGGCCAATTCGGCGCTCTCCCGGGAGACATGAGCGACGCCGACGAGAATCAATTCTTTGCCTTCATAGGTCAGGCGGTGTATATTGGGATTGTCCAAAGTATTGTACTCCGATAACTATTGACTTGATGGCTGGTCATTAGCAATAATTGCCGGGATTGTAAAGGGAAACAAAAAACAGGCTGACAGCGCCCCTGTTATTTCTCAAGGATAATTTGTCGTGAATATTACAGAGAAAGTTTCCCTCCTCAGGGAGGGAATGATCATTCCCGTTGACATCAACGATATCGCTTTTGGCGGCGAGGGAGTCGGCCGCTATCAAAATCAGGCCATCTTTGTCCCCTATACCGCCCCGGAGGATGAGGTATTGGTGAAGGTTACTGAGGTTAAGAAGCGGCATGCCCACGGAATAATACACGAACTTGTTAAGTCTTCTCCGTTGCGCATTGCCCCCCGGTGCTCCCATTTCACCCGGTGCGGAGGCTGCGACTATCAGCATCTTTCCTATCCGGACCAATTGGCGATCAAAAAGACGCAGGTAGTGGAGGCCTTCCGGCGTATCGGATGTTTTCCCAGCCCGCCGATAGCGGACGTTATCCCGTCGCCTCGACCCTTTAACTACCGGGGAAAGGCGGATTTCTGGATCGCGAAACGGGACAGACAGGATGGGGTGGCCGGTTTTCTCCGTTCGAAAAGCCGAGACATTGTTGATGTAGAGCGCTGTGAAATAATTGCCGAATCTCTTAATCAGGCCCTTCAGGGGCTTCATAAGCAGGGGCGGGAATCCCCTGTCACCGTCAGCAGGCGGCAGGTTACGGCCTGGTCCTGGGGGAGGGAGACCGGGGCGGATGTCCCGGCTGCGGCGCTGAATGATCCCGTTTTAAAAAAGGCCCTGATCGGTCCGCCGCAGCCTCCGGATCTTTTCCGCTCCCCTGCCGGACACAGTCATTCCGTATGGGAAAAAACACCCCGGTGTCAGCACTTTCCGGAGGAAATTTCCCATGCTACCGACAGATGCGGCTATTCAGAAATCCCTTCAGAGGTCTGGCCCATTCATGCCGATGCTGCCGGCGACCTCGCCTGTTGCGGCGAAGTTATTCCCAGAATTGTCAAGGGCAGGACATTTCTTGTTCCCGCCCAGGGGTTCTTTCAGGCCAATCTCTATCTGGTGGAGCAGTTGGTGGATGCCGTCGTCGCGATGTGCGCCCTTACGGGCCGGGAGTCGGTTCTCGATGCCTACTGCGGATCGGGACTATTCTCCATGTTCTTAGCCCCCGCCGCCCGCCAAGTCTTCGGCATCGAGCTATGGGGGAAAGCAATAACCTGCGCCCGGGAAAACTTAGCGCGGGCGGGTCATGACAACGCCGACTTCATTATCGGTGATGTGGGGGAAGTTATGCAAAGTCAGTTTGTTGCCAGGCAGCAATTTCTTGATGTCCTGGTCCTCGACCCACCCCGTACAGGCTGTCCCGGCAAAGTACTCTCATCTGTCAATAGGCTGAGACCAAAACGGATTGCCTATGTTTCCTGTAACCCCGCCACCCAGGCCAGGGATTGCCGCTTCTTCGCCGGTCATGGCTATACGTTGCAAAACTTGCAACCCTTCGACATGTTTCCCCAGACCAGCCACATCGAGGTTGTCGCCCTCCTTCTGTTACAAGAGAAGTCACCGACAGCCTGAAATCGCAAAGAAAAATGACTCAAAGCATCATTTGCACATTCATCGGGAACGCCCTCCCTATTATTGGTCAAACTCCCCTTGACACTCAATGCTCATCGTGGTTTATCTCCCGGGGTACGTGTTCAGACAGCAAATCATGCAACGGGGAATTATGAAGCTTCTATTTAGAAATCCTGTTTTCAGGGGACTTATCCTGCCGATCGCCCTGTCGTTCTTCCTCTTTGCCTGCTCATCGTCAAAATCGCCCCCCCCCAAACGTCCCGTTCCGGTCACAGTGGCCGCGGCTATCCAGAAGACCATCCCCATACAAATCGAGGCGATCGGCTCTGTCGAGCCCTATCAGACTATCTCCGTAAAAACCCAGCTCACGGGGCAGATTACCCAGGTCTATTTCAAAGAGGGCCAGGACGTAAAAAAAGGCGATTCCCTCTTCAAGCTGGACTGCCGCACCTATGAGGAGACATTAAAGCAGGCGGAGGCCAATCTGATCAGGGACAAGGCCCACCTGCAACATGCTCAACAAGAATCGAGCCGTTACGCCTTTCTGGTGGAAAAAGGCTACGTGGCAAAACAGCAGTACGACCAGGTGAAAACAAATCTGGCCGCTCTGGAAGCGACGGTAAACGCCGACAAGTCCCTTGTGGAAAGCAACCGCGTCCAGCTCCAGTACTGCTCCGTCCATTCTCCCATTGACGGCCGGACGGGATCGTTGAAAGTGAACCGGGGAAACATCGTCAAGCTCAACGACGTGGAAGTAGT
>JBAYKV010000138.1:0-8771 GCA_041664405.1 Syntrophales bacterium | reverse complement strand
GGGAAGCTGCGGAAAACTATGACCGGTATCTGCGCGCCGTAGCGGATCTCGACAACTATAAAAAACGGGCCGTAAAAGAGAAGGCGGATGCGATCAAATACGGCAACGAGACGCTTATCAGGGACTTACTTCCCCTGGTAGACAACATTGACCGGGCCCTGAAGCATGCAGAGACCTCCTGCGATTTTGAGGCCTTTAAGAAGGGGTTGGCGATGCTTCAAACGCAGTTGATCTGCTCCCTGGGAAAACACGGTGTGGAGGCCATCGACTGTGCGAGCAAGGCCTTTGATCCTAATTATCATGAGGCCCTGATGCAGGTCCCCAGTATGGATCATGAAACCAATCAGATCGTGGATGAATTGGAGAAGGGGTATCTATTGAACGGCAGGCTGCTGAGGCCGTCCAAGGTTTCAGTATGCAAGCGGCCCGACAACGGCAATCAATGAAAATAAGTTGCAGGTCCTAAAGCAGGACATAAAGGAGGAGGATTAACCATGGGAAAGATTATCGGGATTGATTTGGGGACCACTAATTCCTGTGTGGCGGTCATGGAAGGCGGCGACCCGGTTGTAATCGCAAACCAGGAAGGGAACAGGACGACCCCGTCCGTTGTAGCCTTTACGGAGAGCGGAGAAAGATTGGTTGGGCAGGTAGCCAAACGTCAGGCTATTACCAACTCGGAAAATACGGTCTATGCCGTCAAGAGGATGATCGGGAGAAAATTCAGCACTAAGGAAGTCCAGTATGACAAGGGTATCAGTTCTTACCGGATTACCGAGGCGCCCAACGGCGACGGCCAGATAACGGTACGGGGAAGGGATTACAGCCCCGCGGAAATTTCCTCGATGATCCTCGTCAAGATGAAGCAGACGGCGGAGGATTATTTGGGCGAAAAGATCACCGACGCCGTGATCACCGTCCCGGCCTATTTTAATGACTCCCAGCGGCAGGCGACCAAGGACGCCGGCAGGATAGCCGGCCTGAATGTCCGCAGAATAATCAATGAACCGACGGCGGCAGCCCTGGCCTATGGTCTGGACAAGAAAAAGGAAGGCAAGATTGCCGTATTTGACCTCGGCGGCGGGACTTTTGATATCTCGATTCTTGAAATCGGTGACGGCGTCTTTGAGGTGAAGTCGACCAACGGCGACACCCACCTGGGAGGAGAGGACTTCGACCAGCGTCTGATCGACTTCCTGGCGACGGAATTCAAGAAAGATCAGGGGATTGACATCCGGAGTGACCGGATGGCCCTCCAGCGCCTCAAGGAGGCGGCGGAAAAGGCGAAGATCGAGCTTTCGACGGCCATGGAAACGGACATCAATCTTCCCTTTGTCACCGCTGACGCCTCCGGGCCGAAACACATGAATATCAAACTCACCCGGGCAAAGTTTGAGGGTCTCGTCGAGGATCTCATCGAGAAACTGGAAGCGCCTTGTCGCACAGCCCTCAAGGACGCCAACATGTCCTCTCAGGAGGTATATGAAGTCATCCTCGTCGGCGGCATGACCCGCATGCCGCGGGTGCAGCAGAAAGTGAAGGAAATTTTCGGCAAGGAGCCGAGCAAGGGCGTGAATCCCGACGAAGTAGTTGCCGTCGGCGCGGCCATTCAGGGCGGCGTCCTGGCCGGCGATGTCAAGGATGTCCTCCTGCTGGATGTGACGCCCCTGTCTCTGGGGATCGAGACCCTGGGTGGCGTCCTGACCAAACTGATCGAGAAAAATACGACCATTCCCACCCGGAAGAGCCAGATCTTTTCCACGGCGGCGGATAACCAGCCGGCGGTAAGTATCCATGTTCTTCAGGGAGAGCGTCCCATGGCGACGGATAACCGCACCCTGGGCCGATTTGAACTCGTCGGTATTCCTCCGGCGCCCCGGGGCTTGCCCCAGGTCGAGGTGACTTTTGACATCGACGCCAACGGCATCGTCCATGTGTCGGCAAAGGATCTGGGTACGGGCAAGGAGCAGAGCATCAAGATTACCGCCTCCAGCGGTCTGTCGGAGGAAGAGATCAAAAAACTTGTCAAGGATGCCGATGCCCACGCCGAAGACGACAAACGGAAACGTGATCTTGTGGAGACGAGAAATCAGGCCGACGCCTTCGTTTATAGTGTGGAAAAGAATATCAAGGAATTCGGCGACAAGATAGACGCCGCGGAAAAGGCCAAGATAGAAGACGCAATAGTGAGAACCAAAAAGGCCATCGAGGGCGATGACGTCGAGGCCATCAAGAAGGTCCAGGAAGAGCTGACGACGGCCTCCCACAAATTGGCCGAGGCGATGTACGCTAAAACGGCAGGTGAGCAGCAGGCCGGTCAAGACGCTGGCGCGGGAGCTGGGGCAGGCGCCCAGGCGGGTGGTCAGCAGCCCGGGGGCAAAAAGGACGACGATGTCGTCGATGCCGACTTCGAAGAGGTAAAATAGGACTCCGAAAATCAAACCTTTTCATATGCCCGGAAGTTTGTTAAGAAACTTCCGGGCTTTTTATTGAGGATGAGGGCATGCGTTTTCTTCTTACCAATGACGACGGGATCTACGCGAAAGGATTGGCTTCCTTATATCAGGAACTTTCCCGGGATGCAGAGTGCCTTGTTGTCGCCCCGGAAATCGAACAGAGCGCCGTCGGGCATGCCATTACCATCTTTCGGCCCCTTATGGTCCGGGAGGCCCGAAAAAACGGGAACGCCCTTGGCTATGCCGTAGCGGGGACGCCGGCGGACTGCGTAAAACTCGGCATCAGGGAATTGTCCGGGGGGCCCGTCGATCTGGTCGTATCCGGAATCAACCGCGGAGCCAATGTCGGCATCAATGTGCTTTATTCGGGAACTGTGTCTGCGGCGACCGAAGCGGTTATTCTCGGGGTGCCGTCCCTGGCGATATCCCTCGATTCCCACAAGGAGGCGGACTATTCTTTTGCCGCCCGTTTCGCACGGAAAATGGCGGCCTTCATCCTCAGACATTCATGGAAAGATATCGCTGTCAACGTCAATATCCCCGCCCTGCCGGAAGGTGAAATCAAGGGTGTTGTCGTCGTTAAGCAGGGACGGGCACGACTGCTGGAGAATTTTGAAAAGCGGGTGGACCCCCGGGATAACATCTATTACTGGTTAGCAGGGGAGACCCATCTGGCCGCCGACGAATCCCCCGATTCCGACGCCTCTGCCCTGCGCCAGGGCTACATAACCGTAACTCCCATCTATTATGACCTGACCCGCTATGATGTACTGAAGGAACTTGGCGACAAGGTAAAGGCTGATAAAGAAAGCCTTTTTTAATCCCATCCTCAGCGGGTCAGCAGTACCGGAATGGTGCTCTTGCGAATGACCTGCGAGGTGGTGCTGCCGATGAAAAGCTCGTGCAGGCGGTTGCGCCCGTAAGCCCCCATGACCATGAGTTCGACGGCCCCTTCCCTGATGAATTGCAGGATCGCCCGGTCCTCCTTTCCGCCCATCACAATCATTTCGCAGTCGATCTGAAATGCTTCCAGGTACGTCTCGGCCTTCTTTGAACATTTAGCGGCTCGGTCCTGATCGTCCGTTACCATGAGAATAGTCAGGGGCCAGGCCATCTTGTCGGACAAAAAAACGGCTAATTCCAGCGCATGTTGGGCGGGCGGGCTGCCGTCATAAGCCAGGCCGATACTTTCGATATCCTGATAGGGCTGGGGGGTGACCAGCACCGGTTTCCCGGCGTTACGGACAACGGCCTCGGCGGTGGAGCCAAGAATCCCGCCCTTGGCGATATGGAAATGTTCGCCCCGCTGAGCCAGGATGATCCAGTCGTGATTTTTCCCTTCCTCGATGATCGCTTCCCCGATGATCCCTACCGCCTTGCGCGTTTCCGCCGGAATCCCTCCCTGGGTGCACCGCTCCTCGAAGGCCTTCAGGATGACGTCTGCCCGATCTTCAAGACCCTTTTCTATGATCGGGTATAATTCCTGGTAGGGTGGCAGACCAATGGAACCCGAGATATCGGTAATCACCGGCCCCTGAATCAGGCGAATGTCCATGACGTGCAAGCCCGTTAGCCGTGCCTCCAGACGTTTGGCGATGTAAACGCCATAATCGATGGCCGTGTTCCCGTAATCGGAACCGTCGATAGGAATCAGGATTGTCTTGATCATTATGGCTCCTTTCCCTGTTTGCTGAAATTTCCGAGATTTTTCATGAGATCGTCTACCCGTTGTTCTCTTTCCCGGACATCATGCTCGTCTTCCTCCATCTCGCCCTGGTCCTCGCTCTGTGGTCTTTTGATTTCCAGGCTGTTTTCATCATAGAAGTGATACTTGCCGATAAGCTTGCCGTTGCGGTAGCTGGCCTGCTCTCTGATCCGGCCGTTCTTGTAATAGGCGAGATATTCCCCCTCCCGCTTGTCGTTTTTGAAACTTCCCTTTTCCCGGATTTGCCCATTTTTGTAGTAGGAGATATAATCGCCCTCAAAGAGGCCATTGCGAAAGTTTTCTTCGTCCTTGATCTGCCCGTCTCGATAATACAGCAGGTATTTGCCTTGGAGCTTTCCTGCTTCGTTGTAATATTCCTCTTCCCGGATTTGCCCGTTGTCGTAATAGCAGACATACTTGCCGACGAGATGGTTATCCTTGAAGGTCCCCTGTTCACGAAGCTGTCCGCCCTGATAGTAGGACATCGCTTCCCCGTTTTTCACACCCTTGCGGAATTGCATACGGACCATGACCTGGGTGTTGCCGAAATAAGAGGTATACTCACCTTCCGGCTTTCCCTCGATGGTAAAGCGCCGCTCAATGACCTGCTCCTTGTCATTATGATATATTTCCTCTTTGAGATTTCCCTTCCGGGGCATGGTTCGATCCTTTCCTCATCAACATATAGGTGAACGGGGAACTTGTGTCAATGCAGATTGTATGTTTTAACTTCTTTCAACTGTGATTCCTCAGCATGAGCTCTGCGGGGTGGGGATTGAGATAGATTTGCCCCTCCAGGTACGGTTCCTCGAATTTCCGGACATAATGGGACAGCATGGTCACCGGCACTACCAGGGGCAGGGCGCCCTGGTAGTATCTCTCGATGATGTCGAGGAGTTCCTGTTTCTCATCTTTCGTGAGTTGCTTCTTGAAATATCCCAGTATGTGCATGAGGACATTGGTCTGTTTCTTGGGGGTTGCTATCAGCTTCAATCCCTCCATCAGGAGCTGATAGTATTCCGATGCCGCCTGGGAGATGGGCATTTTCCCGTGATTGGCGGTTATACGGCCCAGCAGGGTCAGGTGTTTCGGACTGTGGGACATCATGAGCAGTTTGTGATCGCGATGGAAAATTTCGAGATCCTTAAAACTAAAATCCGTCTGCATCATGACCTGCCAACGATGGAAGACAAAAACCCTTTCGATGAAATTTTCCCGCAATACGGGATCGTGAATCCGGCCGTCATCCTCGACGGGCATAAAAGGGAAATGAGCCATGAACGCCCCGGCAAAAATACCCGTTCCCCGGCGGGAGGGAACTCCCGTATCACCATATACCTTTACGGCCGTCATTCCGGAGCTCGGGGATTTGCTCTTGAAGATAAAGCCGCAGAGGGACTCTTTTGCAAGGGAGATGAGTTTCCCCCCCGCCCAGGTCTTCATCCCGGTGGTATGATCGATTCCCGATCTTATCGTGACGAGACGGGGCGCGGCGGGATCGCCGACCAGGCGCATGGCCTCCCGGGGCACAGGCAGTCCATATTCGACCTCGGGACAGACGGGGACCCACTCAAAATAACGGCCCATGGTTTGGGTAAGATAACGGTCCCATTGATGCCCCCCGTCGTAACGGACATTCTCCCCCAAGAGGCAGGTGCTGACCCCTATTTTGATTTTTTCCATTGCGGTGGCCCATCCTTTTTTTATGGGAATGACTGAACAAGGCAAATCACGACCCTTGTTTGGATTTCATTTAATGACATCTCCATTTAACCTTCCGGTCCGGGCAATCCCGTTTCCCGTTGCCCCTTTCCCCTCGGTTACATTGCAGAAACTTCTCTGGGTGTTATAAGCAAAAGAGATCTCCTCTTCCCCGGAAAATCTTTCCAGTATTTGCTCCGAGACCCTGCTGGATGACAACCGCCGGGAACGGGGATCGCATAGGTACACGGCCGTGAGCACCACACCATTATCTACAATTGCAGCAAGGACGCGGGGTTCCAATCTCATGTCAAGGACCATATATCTTTCCGACGCCTTATCCATAGTCTCTCTTGCATTTATTCCCGCATCTTTGCTCTCGTTGGTCACGATCTCTTCAAGAATAGTCATGGCTTTCTTCCAGTCGCTCTCGAAGGTAACGCCTATCTCAATGGTATTCCAGATGTATTCGAACCATCCCTTGGTGAAATTGATCTGAGGCTCCGTAAATACATCGCTATTCGAAATCTTGATAAGCCGTCCGGTGCGCATGTCTTTGGAAATCCCGCCGGTGCCCGATTCCATGAGGGTGAACTGGAAAATATCAATGTCGATGACATCCCCCGCATAGCTTCCCACCTGAACCCGGTCGCCTGTTTCGAATGGTTTCCGGAGCATAATAAACAGCCACCCGGCAATGTTAGTGATAGGGTCCTTCAGGGCAATGGCGAGGCCCGCCGACAGAAGGCCGATGAAGGTGCTCAGGGAATGAAAGCCCCGCAGCCAGACAAAGGCAAGAAGGAGGACAAGGACAGATACGGAACAGTATGTGGCCGCCTTTCGCCAAAGAAACAATTTCTGTTTTTCATGAGGGAATTGAAGAAATAATCTTACCAGAGCCCAATGCAGGAGGACGAAAAAGACGAGGGCTAAAGCGGAATCAAAAAGCCGATCGTAGAGTCCCATGCTATGGACATATTCCAGGATGTTTTTCATAGCCAGAGTATCTCAACATGCGACAAAATGAAACAGGTTATGGTTACGGATTTTCTCATCGGCCTTTATCGGAGCATGATAATTAATGTTGCAATTCTATAGCACTGCAAGGCAACAGTGCCAAGGTTTTTTTGTGATTATTTCCAGTGATTATGGCCGGACAGGTTTGACAGACCGGGAGTTTTCTCATGGCCTGTCCCCGTGAATCAAATGATGTGAACCTTTTCATTTGACCTTTTTCATCAAGCTGCGCTAATGATATAAAAATCTGTGAAAAATGGCTTCCATTTTTCGGCGGTTGTGCGAAAACGCCAATATATTCAATGCTGACGGGGGTGGGGAACGCTCTAATGGACAAACCGAATTTTAAGGACTATTCGCTCGCCATGTTCTGCGGGGGGAGAAGGGTATTCAGGTCCAGTGAGGCGGGACTGAAGCCCCTGGTGGAGTGGCTGGAGATATACCGGGGTAAATATCGGGGCTGCCTCCTCCACGACAAGATTGTCGGCCTGGCGGCAGCTAAGCTGATTGTCTATTCGGGGCTCACATCTGCAGTAGCCGCGGCGGTTGCCTCCGCACCGGCCAAATCTTTCCTCCAGGCCCATGAAATACCCTGCCACGCCGCCCTGTGGGTGGATAACATTCTCACTGGCGACGGCACGGCGATTAGTCCCGAAGAGGTGATTGCCCTGGAAACGGATGACCGTGACGATTTCCTAAAAAAAATCTGCAGGATGGCCAAAGTAAACATGGACGAATTTGATAGTTGCCGCGGCCAGTGCGGTTATACCCCCTGGTGCCGCGAGTGTATCGAATCAAGAGGCCTCACATTAACATGACCTCCATGGGATTTGCCGGCAGTTAATGAGGATTTAATAACAGACGACGAAATAACTATCATTGACAAAAGGAGGAAACATCCATGGCCATTTCCCGCGACGAAGCCTTATCGCTGCTCCATGAGTATATCAAAAACGACAGGATGCTGGCCCATTCCTATGCATCCGAAGCCGTCATGACGGCGCTGGCCCGCCGCCTCGGTCAGGATGAGGAAAAATGGGGGCTTGCCGGCCTCCTTCATGACCTGGATATTGAACAGGTGGGCGGCGATCTGACCGTGCATGGCCTCGCCGTGGCAAAGATCCTGGCGGAAAAGGGGATGGATCCGGAGATCATCGACGCTATTGCCATGCACAATGAAATGGCGACGAAAAAGAATCGGGAGACCGTTTTCCAGCATGCCCTGGCGGCAGGGGAGACTGTAACCGGTCTGATCATGGCGACGGCCATGGTTTATCCCGACAAAAAGCTTGCCAGCGTCAAGGTTAAATCCGTGACCAAGCGGATGAAGGAGAAGGCCTTTGCCGCCTCGGTGAACAGGGACATCATCAGGGAATGTGAACAGATCGGGATTCCTCTTGACGAATTTGTGCAGATTTCCCTGACGGCGATGCAGGAGCAGAGCGGGCAACTGGGCATGTAAGGCGTGCGAGGATAACAAGTAGTGATGCAATTACCTTTTGATTCAGCAGAATAACGGGGAGTATGGGCGTGGAAAAACAAGGAGAAACAGCGAGAAATCGCGAACCGTCGCCGGAGATCGATGAACTCCTTGCCTTGATCAGGACCCTCCGTTCTCCCGAGGGCTGTCCCTGGGACCGTGTTCAGAACGAAAAAGACCTCCGCCGGTACCTGCTTAGCGAGGCCTATGAAGTGATCGATGCCATCGCGGAAGGTTCGCCGGCAGACCTCCGGGAGGAACTGGGGGATCTGCTCTTTCAAATCCTGTTTCTTGTCGTGCTTGCAGAGGAACAGGGGAATTTCAACCTTGCCGGGGTGGTCCGGGGGATATCGGGAAAAATGATTCGCCGCCACCCCCATGTGTTTGCCGACAAGTCGGTCCGGGATGTTTC
>JBAYKV010000137.1:0-8925 GCA_041664405.1 Syntrophales bacterium | reverse complement strand
TTCTACCCCATCCTCATAGCTTCTTTCTGTTGGTGACAATGTAATCTCGTTTGTTGTCCCACCATACTCATTTCTTTGATTAATAACTTTAATTGTATCGGCAAGCGCAAATGAAGACATACAGATTAAAACAATTACCAAGGTACATATGGTTTTTCTCATTGTTTCCCTCCATCCACATATAGTTTTTCCCCTAATATAATTTTGAGATAAAAGACAATAATTATGGGGTATTCGGATATGACTTTATCCTGCTAATCGTAGTTAAAGTCAAGTATTCTCCACTTGATTATCCTCTACAAATGTTGCACGCCCGGCAAAACCACCGGATGCTTGCTTTCAAGAAGGAGGATCTCCAGACTATCAAAAGAAAATAGTCTGTCACGGCTGTGCGCATTTCCACCCGTATTCATTGATCTGGCCAGTCATTTTGCTTATCGCTTTGTATTTGTTGTCAGTAAGGCTGACCTTGAACAAATACCAATAAAGCTGAACTCGTGTGCATCTTCAAAACACAGGTACAAAAGAACCGGATAAGTTTCAATAGTTCAATAGGTCAACGGCCGGGGCGGATCAGAAAGTCGCTATGGCGGCAGCTCCGGGCGCTTTTGGTCATGATTTCAGGACTACAGGCCGTCGGTTTCCCCTGGCGGTTATAACAGAGAAAGATCTCCTTCAGAAAACGGCCCGATCCGGAACAGAACACGGCCACACCGTTATCGGGCAGGCTGGCGTCCAGCGCCTTGAATTCCTTCTTGAGGGCCGCCGTGTTTGTGCGAACTGGTTCATGCAGATTGCGGTATCGCGGTGGTAGAGGGGCGGCCCGCTTTAGTTTCTGCGCCGCAGCAAGATACTCTCGGGGCGAAAGGCCGGAACAGGTCCCATGACGGCGCCATTCATGGGTATAAAGGCGGCTACTCGGAAACAGGCCGGGGAATTCCCGCTTGAGCTGCGAGGGGAAGGGAACGGAAGAACAATATTGGGGAAAGCCCTTTTGATACTGTGGCCAGAGCCCGTGGAGGACAAAACCGTGATTTCTTCCCGGGCCGCATTGCTCGGAATCGTTGCCGCCCCGCCCGGCACAGAAATCGGGGGACCAGGACATGGCGAGGGCATAGAAATCGAAATCCCCGGAGACATTCCTGGAAGCAGCCCCGTCACAAGCGGGTAAGGGCACGGTAAATGTGATGATCATTAGATTGAATAATATGAACAGTCGCTTCATTTTACTTTCCCTGCCTGATCATCTAAAACTCGACACCTTTCTGCGCGGGCCAGCCGGCAACGTATCCATGTTTGATCATGGTCATCTCCGTTACTGTATCGGCCAGGCTAATCAGACCTGCCGGGGCCTTACGACCGGTCATAACGATAACCACCTCCGGTCCGGCCTTATGTATCGACGCTATGACTGCCTCCTCGGTTATTAGGCCTTTTGTGATGGCCAGGCAGATCTCATCCATCACAACCAGGTCATAGTTACGGCCAGCAATGGCCGCCGTCGCCTTTTTGAGGCCCTCCTGGGCCGCCTGCTGATGCGCCGCGAATGCGGGGTTGGTTTTATCGGGGACAAATCCCAGGCCGGCCTGAATGATCTCTACCCCGGGCAGATGGCGGCAGGCGCTTAGTTCCCCCGTTTCACCGGCGGCCTTGATAAACTGAACGATAAGGGATCTCAGGTCATGACCACTGGCGCGGAGGACCATCCCCAGGGCCGCGGTGGTCTTGCCCTTGCCGTCGCCGGTAAACAGGAGTATGCGGGGGACATTTGGCTTCATTATTTCAATCCCATGAGGCGGTAGATCTTTTCCATGTCGAGGCTGCACCGGACGATCTCGGCCAGGCGGTCGAAAGCCGGTTCCAGGTCATAGACGGCGAGGATCTTTCCCAGGGGCGCCAATGAGCGACGGCGGCGGAGCCCGTCGATGAACCAGCGCCGGAAGGCGTCGTCGTCGAAGACCCCGTGAAGGTAGGTTCCCCAGGTGCGGCCGTCAGGCGATTGAACCCCGATTATTTCCCCGTCTTCCCGGAAAAAGGCCGGATGGTTTCCCGCTCCTGCCGTCCGGCCATGGTGAATCTCATAGCCCTTCACAGGTAGCCCCGACTCCACATGCTTTCCTTTCACACATTTCAGGGTTTTCTCACGGGCCAGGGTCGTCGTCACAGGAAGAAGGCCCAGACCAGCCGGGGTCTTTCCGGACGACTTTTTCCCGACAGATGCTAGAGTTGGTAAAGGATAATTCAGAGACCCCGGGGGCGCCGGGTTTGTTTCTCCTTTTGATTCCAGGCCGTGGGGATCGGCGATCTCCCTGCCGAGGATCTGAAACCCGCCGCAAATCCCTACTAATTCCGTCTTTCCCTCTCCGGCAAGGCGCTGAATTTCCTGCACCAGGCCGCTTTTGTTCAGATAGGCCATATCGGCAATAACGTTCTTGCTTCCCGGCAGGATCAGGGCGTCGGGATTCCCTATCTCCTTTGCTGATCTGACGATGCGCAGAGAAACATCCGGTTCAATCCGGAAAGGATCGAAATCGGTAAAATTAGAGATATGTGGCAAGTCCAAGACGGCAATCTCCACCGCTTCTCCCCCCCGCGGCGCCGTATCCAGGAGGCCGCTTTTGAAGGTCACCGAGTCCTCCTCCGGCAGCCCGAGGCGGTGGATGTAGGGAACCACGCCGAAGGTTGGCTTTCCCGTGTGGCGATACGTATAGTCAATGGCATCTTTGAGGAGGGCTTCCTGGCCACGGAAACGGTTGATCACAAAGCCGGCAATCAGACTCCGTTCCCATTCAGCAAGCACCTCCATGGTCCCCACAAAGGACGCAAAAACGCCTCCCCGGTCGATATCGCCCACCAGGAGGACGGTTGCCCGGGCATAACGGGCCATGGCCATATTGACGATATCGTGATGTTTGAGGTTGACCTCGGCGGGGCTCCCGGCCCCTTCCAGCACAATGGCGTCGTATTCCTCCTCCAGAGAGTCGTAAGCAGCCTGGGCGGCGGCAAAGGCCTCCGGCTTATAGCCGACATAGGCGTTCACATCCATGTTCCCCACGGGCTTCCCCATGACGATCACCTGGGCGCCCGTGTCGCTGCTCGGCTTGAGAAGGACGGGATTCATCCGGACATCGGGATCGAGGCGGCTGGCCTGGGCCTGCACCACCTGGGCCCTCCCCATCTCTCCGCCATCGCGGGTCACGTAGGAATTCAGGGACATGTTCTGGGATTTGAACGGCGCCACCCGGTAGCCGTCCTGGAGAAGAATCCGGCAGAGGGCAGCGGAAAGGATGCTCTTGCCGGCATTGGAACTGGTGCCCTGAAACATGATGGCCGGCTTGCGAGCCTTGCGCACTGTTTTTGCGGGAATGGCCAGGACTTCCCGGAGGGCATCCAGGAACAGATTATTCTCTTCCCGGTTCCGCACGGCGATCCGGAAAAAGCGCTTGTCGAGGCCGGGGAAATTATCACAGATCCGCACGGCGATCCCCATCTTCAGCAAACGCCGGGCCAGTTCAGGGGCGTCTATATCCCGGCGATCCAGCCGTACCAACAGAAAGTTGGCCTGTCCCGGATAGACATAAAACCCGGAGATCGATCCCAGTTCCTCAAGAAGATACCGCCGCTGTTCATTGACAAGACCGATGGTCCGCATCCGGTAGTCGTCATCCGGCAAGGCCGCCTCGCCCACGGCCTGGGCGAAGACATTGACGGACCATGGTGGAATCAGCTTCTTTATTTTACCGATAACATCGGAAGAACCCGCAGCAAAGCCAAGGCGGAGACCGGGAACGGCGAAAAACTTGGTCAACGAACAAAGAACGATGACATTCGCGGGGCGCCGCACAAGGAGGCGGTCCATCCCGGCGACAAAATCGGCAAAGGCCTCATCGACAACGAAAATACTCGCCGGGTGTCGCCGGGCCGTCTCCCGAATCGCTTCGGCAGCGCAGCTAAGACCGGTGGGGTTATTCGGCTGGCCAAGGAAAACGATTTCGTCGCCCTGAAGAAGCTTTTCGAGGCCGGCGATTTCCAGCGAAAAGCCATTATCTTCGCTGATATAAACCTTCTCCACCGGCATACCAGCCAGTTCCGATGCGGTCGCATAATCGGCGTAGGAAGGGACGGGGATAACGGCCCGGGCCTTCGGCAGCGCCCTGGGCAGGGCGTAGAGGAGCTCCGTGGAACCGTTGCCGATGACGATCTCCTCAGGGGGGATCCCGTAGCAGGCGGAAACGGCCCCGACAAGACCTGCGCAATCCGGATCAGGATAATGGAGCACCTCTTCAATCCGTCTGCTGATGAGGGACCGGAAACCTTCCGGAAACCCAAGGGGATTGATATTGGCGGAAAAATCCAGCAGTTCTTCCTTGGGTATCCCGACGGCGTTGGACAAATACCTCCGGTTTCCTCCGTGTTTAGGCTGTACCAGGACCATGTCATCAACGGTTGCGGATATAATAGGCGTCTTTTTCATTGTTTATTGCCGTCCTACGAAAGTTTGAACAAAGATATGAACCCCGGCGATGGTATCGAAACTCCCGGAGCAAGTCAACGATAATCCCTCATCAATCCATTGTAAAAAATATTGACAATATTGACGACATTCCTCTAAACAGGACCATTCATTGATTGGAGTCATATCATGACCACGACCCTCCTCTATTTGCTGATCGCCCTGAATATTACCGTCCTGGCCCTGCTCGTTATCATCCTGCTTAGGACATCAAAAGCGACCGTTACCGATCTTCATAGTCGGCTGGATAACATCGAGAAGAATCTGGAGCGGGCGGAACGAGCATTTCGGGAAGACATGGCCAGAAACAGGGAAGAGATGGGACGAAGCCTGAAGGATTTCAGTGAGTCTCTCCTCAACAGGGTAGCTGAGAACGCCACGGCGCAAAAAGGCCAACTGGAAATCTTTTCTCAACAACTGGCCACCCTCACGAGCCAGAACATTCAAAAGCTCGACAAGATATTAGAAACCGTTGATCTCCACCTGAGAAACCTTCAGGAGGACCACAACCGCCAACTGGAACTGATTCGAACAACGGTGGACGAGAAGCTCCAGGATACCCTGGAGAAGCGCCTCGGCGAATCCTTCCGCCTGGTCAGTGAACGCCTGGAGATGGTACAAAAGGGATTGGGGGAGATGCAGACCCTGGCCGCCGGCGTAGGGGATCTGAAAAAAGTCCTGACTAATATAAAGACGCGGGGGACCTTCGGGGAGATCCAGTTGGGCAGCCTCCTCGAGCAGATCCTGAGCCCGGAACAGTACGCCGTCAATGTCGCTACCAAACAAGATTCTGCGAACCGGGTCGAGTTTGCCATAAAATTGCCCGGGCAAGACGAAAACCGTTCTCATGTGGTCTGGCTGCCCCTGGACGCCAAATTTCCCCAGGAGGATTATCTGCGGCTCCTTGAGGCCCAGGAACAGGGGAATCCCGCCTCGGTGGAAGAAGCGGCCAGACAGTTGGACCGGACCGTCCGGGAAATGGCGAAAAACATCCGGGACAAATATCTCGATCCCCCTAACACTACTGATTTTGGCATCATGTTTCTCCCCGCCGAAGGACTGTATGCGGAAGTCCTGCGTCGTACCGGCCTCGTTGAAACCCTCCAGCGGGATTTCAAGGTCGTAATCACAGGACCAACGACCCTGGCCGCCCTCCTGAACAGCCTGCAGATGGGATTCCGCACCCTCGCCATTGAAAAGCGCTCCAGCGACGTATGGAGCCTGCTGGGTGCCGTGAAGACCGAGTTTACGACGTTCGGCGGGATATTGGAAAAGACCCACAAGAAACTCCAGGAGGCAAGCAATATCATTGAAAAGGCGGCCACCCGCTCCCGGTCCATCGAAAGAAGGCTAAAGAACGTCCAGGAAATGCCCGCCCCCGACGCCGAGACATTGATTGAGGATGGCGAGGAACCACCGGACGAGGGGAATGAAACATGATGAAAGGTAAGACAATTTGAAGGGAACGCTGGTTAATACGGTTGCCGTCATTGTCGGCAGCCTCATCGGTATGGCCGCGGGAAAACGCCTGCCCGAACGTCTCAAAACGATCCTCATGCAGTGCCTGGGGCTCTCTACCATCCTGATCGGCCTGCAGATGGCCCTCTCGGAGAAAGACGTTATCCCTACCATCGGCTGCCTGCTGATAGGGGCGCTTACGGGGGAACTGATAAACATCGAGGCGGCTATGGACAGCCTGGGGGAATGGCTGAAAGTAAGAGCCCGTTCTGATTCATCGACCTTTGTGGAAGGATTTGTTACTACTTCGCTGCTCTATGTGACAGGGGCGATGGTAATCGTAGGCTCCATTCAGGACGGGACAACCGGAGACGCCACGACCTTGTACATCAAGTCCATGCTGGACGGTGTGGCCTCCATCGCCTTTGCCTCCACCCTGGGCATCGGTGTCGCCTTTGCGGCCCTGAGCGTGTTATTCGTCCAGGGGACCCTCACCCTGCTGGCCTCACAACTGGTCTTTCTCCAACAACCGGCGGTCCTCGGCGCCATCACCGCCACGGGAGGGTTGCTCATCGTCGCCATCGGCTTCAACCTTCTCAATATGGTCAGAATCCGCATCGGCAATCTGTTGCCTGCCCTTGTGTACGCTGTCCTCTGGGCATTATATATAAGATAAGTCTATCGTACCTCCCGGATAACCCTCCCCTTACTTAAGAATGATATTCCCTTATTGCCCTCAAGATTCAACATGACGGATTCGACCAGTGGTTCACTGACGGGCGTATCGGCCAGCCACTCCACAAGAAAGTTGGCCCCCGTGCCACTGGCGTCCGATTGGGGGATGTAGAAATTCGTTGCGGCTAACGGCCCCAGTGAATTTTCAGCGGCAAGAAAATCCTTTACGAGTTTGCCGTCATTATTGAAGTAGAGGACCTTTGTGATCTTGATCAGATTCTTCAGGTCCGTGTTATGTATCGCGATGAAGGCGCTCAAATCGAAACGCTTGTTCTCCCTGTCGGGGATATTGGAATAGACGGGGACATATAAAACCTGCCCTCTCACCTTGTTGATCCCGGCATCCACCACCTTGAGGACCTCCGGGTTAAAGGTTTGACCGGTCTTTCCATCGCCTGGCGGCGATTCCTTGCCCGTACATGATGCCAATGAGATCACTGTCAAAAGGATCAGAAAAACTTTCAATAAACTGCTCAGTCGATTCATAAGACATTCCTCCTGAAATTTGTGCTTGAACATAAAAGGGGATAGCTTGCTGTGTCAATAGAAATGTGATTCCCAGGGGGTATTCAATCTATTCAGAAACGGTGAACAGGGCGCGGATAAAAAGAAAAGCCCCCAACACAATCAATGCTGGAGGCTTTTCTTGAAAATATAAAGGCGTAACTACTTCTTCGCCGCCGCGACAGCGTCCCGCAGTTTCTTGCCAGCAGCAAACTTGGGAACTTTCTTGGCCTTGATCTTGATGGCCTTGCCGGTCTGAGGATTTCTACCGGTCCGGGCTGCCCTTTTCGTGACCTTGAAGGTTCCGAAACCAACCAGAGTAACAGACTCTTCCTTTTTTAAGGCCCCCGTAATGGCCTCAAGAACACAATTGACCGCCTCTTCCGCCGTTTTTTTCTTCCCTACCACCGTTACGACCGCGTTTACCAGATCTCCCTTGTTCATGTCCTTCCTCCTTTTGTTTTGTTTACAACCGCCCTCTACGGTCCAACCTTCCTCATAAATACTTATTACTTTCTTGCGGCGCATTATAAAAGAGCAAAAGGCTTGTGTCAAGGGCAAATTCACGATTTTTTTATCTTTTTTTTGTTCGATCCATTATTAACTATTATCTAACATATTTATAATTTATTTACTATAATAAACATATTTAATGCCAATAAAAGGGGGAAATGCCTGACAAATAAGATTTTTTAACCTCAATTCATCCGGCTAAGCCATAGACTCCATTTTAGCGTTCTGATCCTTCAGGATGCGACGGTGAGGCAATAAAAAACTCCGGGGCGTTTTTTCTGCCCCGGAGTTTTTTATGCTTTATTCTTTACTATCTCTTTTATCAGTTGCCTCTGGGGCCGGGGCCGGGGCCGGGGCCGTAGCCGCCGCATCCGCCGCCGCCAGGACCGCCGCCGAAACCCTTACCGTGTCCGAAACCTCTTCCCGCACCAAAGGCCTGGACCTTAGTCTGTTGCTCCGGGGTAAGAACTTTTAGGACAGCCAAACGATGATTCGTCTGCTTATCCTGTAACTGGTCCCTAAGGCTCCGGATTTCCTTTTGTACGGCGACAATCTTTTGCTGATCGGGATTCTGCTGTAGCCACAGGAGCTTCAATTCGCCGCGCTTGCTGAACATCTTGTCCTGAAGCGGTTTGGCTTCCGTCAACTGGGCCTCCCGCAGGGACTTTATCTTGGCTTCCTGATCCGCCGTCAGGTTCAGACCGGCCCATCCCGGCACATCGCCATTCTGGCAGTTACCATAACCAGGGCCCCTGCCGCCCCGCATACCCTGTCCCCATGCGTAGGCGAAGGACGTCGTCGTGAGGGCCGCGATCACCAGGACCGCCATAAGTGTTAAAACTACCTTTTTCATAACCTTTCTCCTTTCGATTCAATTATTGATCTAACTTTATTTTTTGTTCGCTTCATTGCTTTGCTTGAAGGCCTCTTTCCCTTTGCGTTTACATTTAGCAACCACCGTGCCAGATCCACAAGTTATTCGTAACATATTAATTTTACAGTATATAATTATGATCATACCTTTTTTTCATTATCCTTGATGCTTAGAAACCGAAAAAACTGGCTAATAAGTATCCGATTATGGTATCCAGTTGTCTAAAAAGTATCCGCCTTTATCATTTATGGAGTCGTCAACCATGAAAGCGAAACGATCCATTAGACCCCGCTGGTCGTGGGCCTTTATCCCCCCCTGGATTATCATC
>JBAYKV010000136.1:0-8941 GCA_041664405.1 Syntrophales bacterium | reverse complement strand
CGCCTACCGGTCCTCATGACTACTGTTTAACCTAGAGTTTGCCGTCTCCTTGTTTCTCTCCATAGAATTCGGGATACAGTTTTTTCGCACAATCAGGACAAATCCCATGGCTGAACTCGGCATCGGTGCGCTCGCTGACATACTTCTCCACCTGGTTCCAGTAACCCTTGTCATCGCGGATTTTCTTACAGTTTGCACAGATAGGCACAATCCCACGCAATGTCCTGACCTCATCCAGTGACTGTTGGAGTCGCCTGCGTTCTTCTTCAAGTGCCGTTGCGGCCTGTTTGCGATCGGTGATGTCTATGAAGACCCCAATCACTCCGACAATATTCTTGCTCGCATCTGTATAGGTAGCCTTATTGATGATCACGTCCCTGATTGAGCCATCTGCGGCGCTAAAACTACCATCATAGATTTGGCTGCCTGGGCATTCATACAGTTCCCGATCTTTTTTATCATATAAATAAGCTAATTCAGCAGGATATATCTCGTAAATGTCTTTACCAACAATCTCTTCCCTGGACTTGCCAATGAGCTCCTCATAGGCACGGTTACAGCCCAAGTATTTTCCGGAGATATCCTTGTAGAAGACTGGGCTGGGAATGGTATCGAGAAGTGTTGCTACAAATTCCATACGGTTATTCAGCTTTTCTTCTGCCTGCTTGCGGGCGGTGATATCATGGGCAACAACGTCGGCTCCGGCAAGACCTTCCTCATCATAAATATTTTTGCTGCTTAACTGCAGCCACCAGCGCCTCCCGTCTTTATCCATTACCTCGTATTCCGGATTTTCTGTTACTTTCTCGCCTAAAGACATTTTTCTTAAACGTTCAAAAAATTGCACTTTGCTCTCATCGGTCAGTAAGTCGTATGGAGATCGTGAAGTTATATCTTCCTGACTGCAGCCAAGATATTCGCAGACGAT
Source organism: Syntrophales bacterium (assembly GCA_041664405.1). GTDB lineage: Bacteria > Desulfobacterota > Syntrophia > Syntrophales > UBA8958 > UBA8958. The sequence goes on along the minus strand of JBAYKV010000136.1, from coordinate 8,013 downwards.
ATCGTTTGCTTTTGAAAACTTCCCCGTCCTAAAATTAATTTGGTATACCACCGTGGGTGAGCTGTCATAAAGGCGTCGATAATTCGCTTCACTCTCCCGGAGCGCGTCCTCCGCTAGCTTGTGCTCGGCAACCTCTCTCTGTAACCTCTCATTCGCCAGCATCAATTCTCGTGTCCGCTCCACGACGCGTTGTTCCAATTCATTATGGGCCCGTTGCAGCGCCTCCTCCACCCGTTTACGCTCTGAGATGTCTTCAACGAAACCCTCTATCGTCAACAGGCGGCCATCTGCATCCTGGACCGGCCATATGTGCAGGTTGCCCGTGAAAGTGCTGCCATCCTTGCGGCGATATAAGTTTTCAAAGTTTTTCAAGTTTTGATTTTCCATCATCAGGCGTACAATCTCCCCGCGGCGCTGTGGATCTACGTACATATCGACGGTGACATCATTTACAGAGGCAATGACGTCTTCAGGAGATTCGTAGCCGAACAGATGCGCAAATTCAGAATTGGCAGTGATTACCTTTCCTTCCGCCGATGACTGGAAGATTCCGATTGTGGCAATCTCAAAGAGCCTTTGGTATTTTGCCTCGCTTACGCGGATTAAGAGTTCTGCCGGCGTTGTTGCTGGCTTCGATCGCTCCTGCTCTGCAATCCTCCGTCTTAGAGAAGCCAGCTCCTCAATCAATTCATGTTTTTTCTTGTTTTGATCCTGCATCGGATTATCCCTGTTAACCGAAATTATCGGTACGGATATTGAGTAACATCTGGAAGGTTGGGTGTCTACAAGAATTACACATCGCCCGATTTTTCCCTTGCATAAGCCGGGATAGCAGGTTAAATTTCTCATCAACCCTTGATATAGTTATGAATGAGGAGGTGAGAATTATGGACGTGAAGGTCAACAAAGGGGTGCTGTCGCTGGTGCAGGGGGATATCACCCGGGAAGAGACGGATGTCATTGTCAATGCCGCCAATTCCGGACTGGCCGGGGGTGCGGGGGTGGATGGGGCCATCCATGAGGCCGGGGGGCCGTCCATCATGGATGAATGCCGGAAGATCGGCGGTTGTCCTACCGGTCAGGCGGTCATCACGTCCGGAGGCGCCCTGAAGGCAAAGTACGTTATCCATACCGTCGGACCGGTCTACCAGGGAGGCGGGAGAGGGGAGGCCAACCTGTTGCGGAGCGCCTATCTGGAGAGTCTGAAGCTCGCTTCCGCCAGAAAACTTAAAAGCATCGCCTTCCCCGCCATCAGCGCGGGGGTCTACAGTTACCCCTTGACAGAAGCCGCCCATATTGCCCTGAAGACGGCGGTGGATTACCTGGGGGAGCACGAAGACATCGAACTGATCCGTTTCGTCCTCTTCAGCCGCGAGACCTATGAAGTCTTCGTGAAGGAACTGAGAAAGGTCCTCTGATCAGCGTTCGGTCTTTTTTGTCACGTCCCGCTTGATGGTATTGACGGTGTCTTCCAGAACGGGAAAGACGTTTTCCCGGAGGTCCCCGGCGACGGCGACATACATGACATCATCCCCGACCTGGAGCGTCCCCTCCCGAACCTCGGCGAGAACTTCGATAATACCGGGACGGGTTTTCATCTCCGCAAGAATCTCGGCCAGACGAGGGTGGTCAGCCTTTACCGTCAGCTCCACAACCGGCTTTCCATCCCGGGAAGTCCCCCGGACAACGCCGTTATGGCAGAGGATCATTCCCACCTCACGATACCGGGGGTGTTGTTTGACTTGTGCTACTAAATCGGCTAAAGACATATCAGCTCCTAAAGAGATATTTTGGGCATTCAAAATTAGATGGTTATGCTATCGTGAACGGACAAAATACACAACCCCATCCTGAGAACCGTAGATAAGGTAAAAAAGGTATGCCCCCGCGCCGCCGCCCCCAATTCAAACCCCTACCCATCGCTGATGTTCTTCAGAAGATCATGAAAAAACAGGGGATTCCTGTTGCCGGGGCAAACACGTCCCTGCGCCGGGTCTGGAGTGAAGCGGTGGGTCCCCAGATTGCCGCCCAGACCCTGCCGGAGCATATCAGGAGAGGCGTGCTTTCCGTCAAGGTGGCCTCTTCAGTCTGGATGCACCAGCTTCAGTTCCTGAAGAAAGACATCATCCAGAAATTCAACAGCCTCTACGGAGAAGGAACCGTTGAGAAACTGAATTTTTCCATTGGCGAGGTCCCGACAAACCATGCCGAAAACGCTGCCGTCGTTCCTTTATCCACGTGGACGTCTTTCCTCAAGGAGCGGGATGAACGCCTCATGGCGGAAAGCCTCGCTGCCATCAACGATCCGGAGCTGAAGGATATCCTGCAGCGGGTAATGATCAGGGAAATCAGCCGGCGCCGGTTTCTGCAGCGACGCAAAGGTCGTTGAAAACTTCTTGCATCGCCGGGGTATAGACGCCGTCCTCCCCATAGATGAACAGGGGCGGCAAGACCGCCAATTCCTCTCCGCCGGCGACGATGCCTTCCATCAAAACAAATTCCCCCTCCATCTCCACACGGGAATGGACCATCCGCAAGCGCTTCGGCTCTACCTGGAAGCGTCGCATCTGGAAAATCAGCTCCGCCAGGCGGCGGGCCGGATAGATCAGAAAAATACGCCCGGAAGCTCGCACGGCACAGGCGGCGGCCCGGATGAAATCCCCGACGGACCCATGAATCTCGTGCCTGGCCTGGGCCTTCTCGGGGAGGGGATTGATCTTTCCCGATTGCAACTTGCGGTAGGGGGGGTTAAAGGTCACGGCGTCAAAGGAGCGGGGGGCGATGAGTTGTTCTATGGAACGGATATCGCCCTCGATTATCTCGATCTGATCGGACAGACCGTTTAGGGCCAATGTCCGTCCGGCCATGTCGGCAAGCTCGGGCTGGATTTCGATTCCCGCAACCCGGGAGCATCCCCAGCGATGGTACAGGAGCAGGGGAATCACGGCGCTCCCCGTTCCCAGGTCCAGGAGGGCATCCCCTTTCCTCATGCGGACAAAATGGGCCAGCAGCAAGGCGTCCAGGGAAAAGCGATACCCCGTTTTTTTCTGGATGACCCGGAAGCGACCACCCAGGATGTCATCCGCCGTTTCCCCATCCCGAATCAGGTTATTGTCGCCGCAAGCAGGTTCCATGTTCATAAATGATTCCGGGAAATATGGATAAATACTTATTTATTGGAGACTTAAATTAGATGGACGAAGAGGCCGCTCCGGAGTTTGGGTTCAAACCACGTCGACTTGGGGGGCATGACCAAGTCTGCGTCTGCCACGTCCATAAGCTCAGGGAGGGTCGTGGCACAGAGGGAAAAGGCGACGGCAAAGCGGTCCGAATCCACGAGACGCTCCAGTTCCTCCATTCCCCGGATGCCGCCGATGAAGTCAATGCGTTTGTCCGTGCGGGGATCGGCAATGCCGAGCACGGGTCCCAGCAAGTATTCCTGGAGGATCGAGACATCGAGGGAGCGCACCGGATCGCCTGCCGCCAATCTGTCCTTTCCAAAGGTGAGGCGCCGCCACTTTCCGTCGAGATACATTCCGAAATCATGCATTCTTGTTGGCGATCGGTCCGCGAAGCTGTCGGTAATCTCGAAATCCTGGGAAATCCGGGACAGAAAATCCTGAGGTTGCAGACCATTCAGGTCTTTAACTACCCGGTTGTAGTCCATGATCCGGAGCTGATCGTGGGGAAACAGGACGGCCAGAAAGGTTTCATAATCCTTGGATTCCGAGGGATTGGAGTCTTTCTCACGCCGCAGGCGGGCGACGGAGGCCGCCGCAGCTGCCCGGTGGTGGCCGTCGGCGATGTACAGCGTCTGAACCTTGGCAAAGGCCGCGGTCAATTGGTCAATGGTATTCGCATCGGACACGACCCAGGCCTCATGGGCGACACCGTCGGAGGCTAGAAAGGAGTATTCCGACGGGGCCTGAACGATCCCGGCGACGATGCCGTCGATGGCTTCACTCTTTCTGTACGTGATGAAAACGGGTCCGGTTTGTGCGTTGACGGCATCCACATGGTTGATCCGCTCCAGTTCCTTGTCCGCCCGGGTGTTTTCGTGCTTTTTAATCTGTCCCGTCTCATATTCCCGGACGCTGGCCCCCGTGACGATGCCATACTGGCGATGCCCTCCCAGCTGCTGTGAATAGACATAGAAACAAGGCCCCTGATCCTGGAAAAGGATCTTGTCCCCCTTTAGTTTCAGGAGGTTATTTTTTGCGGCCTGGAAGATGGCTTGTTCTTCAACATGAGGATACTCAGGCAGGTCGATCTCCGATTTTTCCACGTGCAGAAAACTCAAGGGGTCATTGCCGACCAGCGCCCTGGCCTCCTCGACATTGACGACATCATAGGGAGGCGCAGCGACTGCCTGTGCGTATTGCCGGTAAGGCCGGAGGGCCCGGAAGGGGGTGATGCGTGCCATGAATAAAGCCTTTCAAAGGATATATGGCGGCCTTCTATCACAGTCCCATCCTGAAATCAACGGGAAGGAAATCGTCGCTTATGCAAAGGGGAATCTTCGCTGGACACGGACGGACAGGTTGTCATACAGTAAGGACATACTGAGGAGGACGCTTATGACGCCAACAAGGGTTTTTATTCATGGACTGGAAAGCACCAGCCAGGGTACGAAAGGAATATATTTTCGGGAGCGTTATCCCGAAATGATCATCGAGGATTATATCGGGTCTTTAGAGGCGCGGATGGAAAAGCTGGAGGCCGTCCTGGCGGGGAAAGACAAGCTGATTCTCGTCGGCTCCAGTTACGGCGGCCTGATGGCATCTATCTATGCATGTCTGCATCCGGAAAAGGTCCGGCGCCTCATCCTCCTGGCCCCGGCGATTAATCTTGATGAATTTGAACCATGTGCGGGACAGGTTTTGACCATGCCCGTCCATCTCTATCACGGCCGCCAGGATGATGTGGTCCCTCCCGGCGAGGTCCGGCCGGTTGCCGAGCGGACCTTCAACGATCTGACATATTGTCTTGTGGAAGACGATCATTCCCTCCATGAGACCTTTCCCGGGATGCCATGGGAGGAACTGCTCAGGGAGTGAGGTGCCCGGTCACGACGATTAATCTTGACGCGAACATGTTTTGGCGAACGGCGACAACAATATTTATAACATCCTATTGACAAAAGGGCCTGCCCATAATATCATGGACCACGTGTTTCAGTAGTCTCACCCCCCGATCTTTAACAGGCAAAAAGTCTCATTAGCTTTCTTATAAGAAAGAGGTGCTTCGGATGGAAGATAACAAATCGGGAAAAAATAATATGGATGCCATGATGCAGGAGTGGATGAAGGCTTCCACGGGTTTCTGGACCTCCATGCTCAAGGCCGATCCCGCATCGGCGCCAGACTTTGTTCCCCCCGATCAGGAGGGCAAGAAAAATCGCTATGTCGAATCCATGGAAGCAACGCTGAAGCGTATGCAGTCCGCCTCGTCCGCCCTCAATGATCCCCAGATGGCCGATGCTATTCTCAAGGGTCTTAACACCTTGCCGGAATTTTTCATGAAAATATCCAAAGCGGGCTGGGAAGCGTCGGCGCGTATTCAGGGAAAGGTCGCGGAAAAAGCCGGGAAGATCGGCCAGAAAACCGATGCCTACCAGTTCGAGAATCTGGATCAGGGTATCTTCAAGGCCTGGCGGGAAATTTATGAGGAGGAATTCAGTCAATATTTCAAGATCCCTCAGTTAGGATTGACCCGTTATTACCAGGAAAGGTTAAATCATCTGCTCGACCAGGCCAACGTCCTCAGACCCACTCTTTCCGAATTCCTTTATCTCATCTACCTGCCCATGGAAAAATCAGTGAAGGTCTTCCAGGATAAGATAGAAGAACTCTCCAAGGCGGGAAATGCCCCCGACAAGGCAAAGGACTATTACAACCTCTGGATCAAGATTCTCGAAGGGCATTACATGAACCTGTTCAAATCACCTGAATATCTCGCCGCCATGGAAGAGCTGATCAAACAGATGGAGGTCTATGTCGGGGCTAAAAATGAAGTACTTCAGGACTTACTCCAGAGTCTTCCGATTCCTACCAACAAGGACATGGATAATATCTACAAGGACCTTTACCTGATGAAAAAGAGGATAAAGGTGCTGGAAAAAAAACTCGCCCAAAAAGATAAGTCACAGGCAGCATAATCATCTTAACTGCTTAAAAAAGAGGTGGATATTATGGATCAAGCGAAGATTTCCCTGGACCTGATTTTAGCCAATATCGCTGCGGAAGCCGAGAAAGCCCAGGATACGGCGACCAAGGCCTCCGAGGTGCTCCTTGGCCCCCTTGAAACCGCCATGGCCACGACGCCCTACGATGTGGTCTATGAAGAGGACCGGGTAAAACTGAAACATTACCGCACTCCCGGCGATGTAACCCTGAAAACGCCGCTCCTGGTGACCTACGCCCTCATCAACCGGGAAACGATGCTTGATCTACAGCCGGACCGGAGCGTCGTCCAGACCTTTCTCAATGGCGGCATCGATCTCTATATGATTGACTGGGGCTACCCGACCAGACAGGATCGCTTTGTCACCATCGACGACCATATCAACGGGTACATGGACAATATCGTGGATTATATCATTGAAAAGACCGGGGCCCCCCAGATAAATCTCATGGGGATCTGCATGGGCGGCACATTCTGTGTGATCTATGCCGCCCTCCATCCGGAAAAGATCAAAAATCTCATTACCACGGTGACCCCGACCAACTTCGATACGGACAAGGGCCTCCTCCATATCTGGATGCGGGCCATCGACACGGACAAGATCATTGACACCTTCGGTAATCTCCCCGGCGACGTGATGAACCTCGGCTTTCTGATGCTGAATCCGGCCCGGCTCATGATCGACAAATATGTGGGGTTCTTCGAGAGCATGGGGAGTAAGTCCTTTGTGGAGAATTTCGTCCGCATGGAGAAGTGGATCTTTGACAGTCCCGATGTCCCCGGGGAAACCTTCCGCCAGTTTGCTAATGATTTCTACAAAAAGAACCTCCTGATCCAGAACAAGCTTGAGATCGGGGGACGCCGCGTCGATCTGAAGAAAATCACCATGCCCCTGTTGAATTACTATGGGATCTACGATCACCTTGTTCCCCCGGAGGCCTGCAATATGCTCACAAAATGTGTCGGCAGTTCCGATACCGAGGATGTCAGCCTGGACACCGGGCATATCGGCATTTATGTCAGCTCCAAGTGCCAGCGGGAATTTGCCCCCAAGATCATCAGGTGGCTGCGAGAGCGGGACGGCGAACAGCGCCCCGTTGCCGTGGCTACTGAAACATCAGGGGAGCAGCCTTCTCCGGTCCCACGGTTAAAAAGGCCTTCCCATCCGGCGGCAGAGAAAAAGCCCGCACGGACCACAAGGCCAAGGCCCGAAGTGCCGAGACCCACACGGAAAGAACAGACCATCAAGCCGTCCTTAACGCAGGTTATTCAGGAAACGATTTAGGAGGGAGTAAAAGCCATGGCGGAAAAACAAAGCTATTTCAGGACCATTAGAAAAATCAGTGAGGCCTTTGGTACTACCAAGGATATGGACGTCCTGTTACAGTTGATCGTGGACAGCGCGGTGGCGATAACGAAGGCCAAGGCCGCCTGCCTGTTCCTGGCGGACGAAGAAAAGGAAAAATATAAGGCGGTCGCCCAAAGGGGTCTCTCGGAACAGTATCTACACGCCGGTTATGGACACGCCGAAAGGATCGCCCCGATCCTGCTGAAGGACGGATTCATCTATTACCGGGACGCGACAACAGATCCGCGCCTGGAAAACCGGGACAAGAAAAAGGCCGAAGGTATCGGTTCAATTCTTGTCTTGCCGGCTAAAGTCAAGGGTGAACTCATCGGCGTACTCACCATGTATACCTCGAAAATCAGGGAATTTGATAAGGAAGAGATCGAATTTCTTCGTGTTCTGGCGGAACAGGGGGGCCTGGCCATTGAAAATGCGCGCCTGGTTGAGAAACTCCGAAGCAATACGAGACTTTTCCTGAACTT
>JBAYKV010000135.1:0-8967 GCA_041664405.1 Syntrophales bacterium | reverse complement strand
GCGTTCATAGACTACTCCCGGAATGGTTTTTCTTTTCAGTAACACAGGAGAAGAATGTTTTCAATAAAGAACAACATGAAAAAGGGTCTTCGGGCGCCGGGATTGACCCGGCGACCGAAGACCCTTCATGATGATGGATTCAACTTTTATGCTTTATGCTGCCGCTTTTTTCAGTTGCTTGACCAGATCCGTCTTTTCCCACTTGTATCCGTCCATGAATAATGTCTTCGGGATACCCCTGTAGACACTGGCGTTCAGAAGTCCGAAACGGGTTATCATCCCTCCGGGGGTCAGGTCGAAATTGCTTTCAATGATTTTCTCAAGTTTGCCGTCGGGAATGACGCCGGTCCCAAAGGTGTTGACATAGATCGAAAAAGGTTTGGCGATGCCGATGGCGTAGGCCAACTGGACGGAGCATTTTGTCGCCAGACCGGCGGCGACGATATTCTTGGCCACATAGCGGGCCCCGAAGGCGGCGGAACAATCGACTTTTTCCGGGGTTTTATTTACGACCGACCCACCTCCGAGCTGCGCGCCCGGATAACCGCCATAGAACTGGACGACCAGCTTGCGCCCAGTTACGCCGGAGTCGGCGGCGCTACAGGAATTGAGGGCGTTCCATTCCCCCGTCGGGTTGAAGAGAAATTCCGTCTTCTTGTCGACCCAGTCCTTCAGGCATTCAAAGGCAATCTTTTTGGCCCGATCTTTGACAGTGTTCTTGCTTCCCTTGACATAGCGGTAGTCAATGGAATTGGACATGAGAACCTTGACCAGACGTTTCGGTTTACCCGTTTTTTCATCGTAATCTATGGAAACCTGTCCCTTGCCGTCGGGGGCGAAGATCGGGTCCTGACAGTCTTCAAAAGCGCGCATGAGCCTGCTCACCAGTACATAGGGCAGGGGAAGGAGTTCCGGTGTTTCATCGCAGGCAAAACCATACATGATCCCCTGGTCTCCGGCGCCTATTTCTTTGCACTTGTTCAGTTCCATGCTTGTGCCGATGTTAATGTCCGGGGATTGGGGGATAATGGCGTTGAGGACGCCCATGAGATGACCATTGAGACCCACAGCGGCGTGGTTGTATCCAATATCCAGGACTGAATCCCGGGTGATTTTATCGATATCTACGTAAACCCTGGTCCTGACTTCACCCCCTACGAGGCAGATCCCCTTGCCAAGGAATACCTCAATGCCGCAGTGAGGCATGTTGGTGAGGTCCATTCCCAATTTTTTTTCCTCATCCAGGATTGCCGCGATGACATTGGCGGCAATGATGTCCGCCACTACATCCGGATGACCAATCTTGATGCTTTCCGAAGAAATCTGCATATTTTATCTCCTTTTCACTAATTAAGTTAGGGGCAAAAAAAAACCCATGCGCAAGCACGGGTCAGATTCAATCACCATCAGTGCTTTAGCACATTTATAGAGCGGAGCAATTTACTTTAAATCACCGCTGTGACCGGTCTTCTATCACACAAAAACGCATTGTCAAGGATTTTTTGCCAGCTTATCCAAATAAAGTGCGTCGAGGATGCCATTGATAAAGGCCCCGGAATTTTCAGATCCGTATAATTTTCCCAGGTCGATGGCCTCGTTCAGAGAGACTTTCGGGGGGATATCTTCACAGAACAGAAGTTCATACACGGCCATTCTGAGGATACTCCTGTCCACCCTCGACATCCGCTCCAGGGACCAATGCTCCGAGTAGTTTCTGATAATGCCGTCAATCTGATCGATGTTTCCCCATGTTCCCTGCACGAGATGGAGGGCGAACTGTTTTGACCCTTCATCCCGGGGAAGTTGCTTCCCCAAATCTTCGTGATTTTCCAGGATTGACCAGAAAAAATCCAGGACTTCAGATACATTCCGGTCTTGGAGGTCCATCCCGTAGAGGACCTGTAAGGCAAATTCCCGCGCCTTTCTTCTTTCTTGCATGGGCCTGTCTTAGATCTTTCTGAAAAGATCGACCATCTCGATGGCGGCCATGGCGGCATCCCAGCCTTTGTTGCCTGCCTTGGCGCCTGCCCGCTCGATGGCCTGTTCAATCGTATCCGTCGTCAAGACGCCAAAGGAGACAGGAATCTCCGTTTCGAGCCCCACGCTTGCTATTCCCTTGGACACCTCGGCGCTGACGTATTCGAAGTGGGGTGTCGCCCCGCGAATCACTGCTCCGACGCAAATGACGGCATCGTAACGGCCGCTTTTTGCCAGTTTTTTCGCAGTTATAGGCAGTTCAAAGGCCCCGGGAACCTTGAAGAGCTGAATGTCTTTTTCATCTGCCCCGGCCCTTGTCAGGGCATCAACGGCCCCGTCGATGAGTCTGCTGGAGATAAAATCGTTGAATCGGCTTGCTGCGACGGCAAACTTCATCCCCTTGGCAATAATTTTTCCTTCGATAACTTTTGGCATACTCAGCCTCCATTAATAAATTTATATCAGGTGCCCCATTTTTGTCTTTTTCGTCGTCAGGTAGCGGATGTTGTTTTCGTTGGGCTCAATGACAATTGACACCCGACCGGTGATAGTGATGCCGTAGCCATTGAGTCCCACAATTTTCTTGGGATTGTTGGTCATGAGCCGCATTTTCCGCACCCCCTGATCGGCTAGGATCTGCGCGCCGATTCCGTAATCCCGCAGGTCGGCCTTGAATCCGAGTTCGATGTTGGCTTCGACGGTATCCTTGCCTTCATCCTGGAGGGCATAGGCCCGGATCTTGTTTACGAAGCCGATGCCTCTGCCTTCCTGGCGCATGTAAACGATCACGCCTTTCCCTTCCTGATCCACCATCTCCATGGCCCGGTGGAGCTGATCACCACAATCGCAACGCGCCGATCCAAAGACGTCTCCCGTGGCGCATTCGGAGTGAACGCGTACCAGAACTTCATCCTCCGGTTTGATATCCCCCTTGACCAGGGCGACATGCTGCGTGTCATCAACATCGTTTTCATAGACCGTCACCTTGAACATCCCTCCGTAATGGGTGGGGATGTCGGCTACGGCTACGCGGCGGATCATGGATTCGTGCTGCATGCGGTAGTCAATGAGGTCGGCAATCGTGGCAATTTTCAAATTGTGCTCTTTGGCAAAAATCTCCAGATCGGGCATGCGGGCCATGGTGCCGTCGTCCTTCATGACTTCACAGATGACGCCGGTCGCCTTGAGTCCGGCGATGCGAGCCAGATCAACGGACCCTTCCGTTTGGCCGGTTCTAACGAGGACCCCGCCCTTTTTTGCCCGGATAGGGAAGATGTGTCCGGGACTGACCAGGTCATCAGCCTTGGCGCCATCGGCCACGGCGGCGCGAATGGTTGTGGCGCGATCAAACGCCGATATCCCCGTGGTAACTCCCTTCTTGGCCTCGATGGATATGGTGAAAGCCGTACCGAAGCGAGAGCGGTTGTCCCTCGCCATGGGCATTAAATGCATGTGATCGGCATGTTCTTCCGTCATAGTCAGGCAAATCAGCCCCCGGCCATGCCTAGCCATAAAATTAATGGCTTCGGGGGTCACAAATTCGGCGGCCATGCACAGGTCGCCCTCGTTTTCCCGGTCCTCGTCATCAACGAGGATGATCATCTTGCCATTGCGAATGTCTTCAATGGCCTCTTTTATTGTACTTACACTCATATCTCACCTCAAAAAACCGTGTTCCGCCAATAACTTCCAATCCACAGGCGAGCTGCCGCCGCGATTGTTAATCATTAACTTTTCTATGTACTTGCCGATGATATCCGTCTCGATATTCACCGGTTCCGATATCCTTTTCAAACCCAGAGTCGTCCCCTGGGCAGTATGAGGAATCATGTTAACATGGAATTGGTTCCTCACACAACGATTGACTGTTAAGCTGATCCCGTCGACGGTAATGGATCCCTTCTCCACGATGTATTTCATTAGCTGATCGGGGACTTCAAATGCGAAGAGCACGGACTTTGTCCGGACGGTCTTTGCTACGATCCTGCCGAGACCGTCCACGTGCCCCAAAACAAGATGACCGCCCAGAAAATCCGTAAGACGCAAGGCCTTTTCGAGGTTTACTGGGTCGCCGGTCTTAAGTAGCCCCAGATTGGTCTTGGCCAGGGTTTCGGCAGATACATCAGCGGTAAAACCGCGCGTCTTTTTCTGTGTTACCGTCAGGCAGGCCCCATTGACGGCGATACTGTCTCCGGTCTTGACATCGTCGAGGGTAAGATCGGTATTAACGGTCAACAGGGCCTCTTCTCCCTGCCTGACCAACTGGGCCAATGTTCCCTTAGCCTGGATAATGCCGGTAAACATAAATGAAATCAGCCATCCTTTTTTACATTCAGCAAATCTTTGAGTTCGTCAAGGAAATCGTTGACGTCCCGGAACTGCCGATAAACCGACGCGAATCTGACATAGGCCACCGCGTCGAGTTTTTGCAGTTCTTCCATAATCTTTTCCCCGATCATGGAAGAGGGGACCTCCTTACCCATGCTTTCCTGACATGCCCGCTCGACCTGATCCACAACGCCATCAATCTCATCTACACTGATAGGGCGCTTCTCCAGGGCCTTGATCAGTCCATTACGTATCTTCATCCGATCGAAGGGTTCCCGCCGTCCGTCTTTCTTGACGACCATGGGCAGAACATCCTCGACCACCTCGTAGGTGGTGAAGCGCTTGTTGCAAGCCAGGCATTCGCGGCGCCGCCGAATGGCGCTTCCATCCTTGCTGATTCGGGAGTCAATGACGCGGTTCTCGCCGTTGCGGCAAAAGGGGCATTTCATGTTGGATGCACCTCTACCCCTGCCTCCTGAAGGATCTCCTCTGCCATGGCGTCGCGATAACCATCCTGGATCAGCACGGAGCGGATGCCGGCGTTGATAATCATCTTTGCGCAGATGATGCAGGGATGATTGGTACAGTAAAGAACGGCATCCTTGACGCTGACCCCGTGCAGGGCGGCCTGAATGATGGCGTTCTGTTCGGCATGGAGGCCGCGGCAGAGTTCATGACGTTCCCCCGAGGGGATATTGTGCTGTTTACGAAGGCAGCCCAGATCAAGACAGTGCCTGAGCCCAGTCGGGGCGCCATTGTATCCTGTGGCCAGGACACGCCGGTCCCTGACCAGGACGGCGCCGACCTGCCTGCGGATGCAGGTTGAACGTTTGGCCACCAGGCCGGCGATGTTCATAAAATATTCATCCCAGGAAGGCCGTTCCGGGATCTCTAGCTCTTCTGCCATATCAGTGCCTTATTTAAAAGGGGCTCCCTGTAATCGTTCCTTGTAAAGAGGAAACTTCTCGCAGAGATCCTGTACGCTGCTGCGGATTTCCCTGATTCTTTCCTGGTTCTTAATGTCCTTGAGAATACTGGCGATAAAACCGGCGATGATCTTCATCTGTTCTTCCTTCATACCCCTCGTGGTGAGGGCTGGAGTTCCCAGGCGGATACCGCTGGTGATCTGTGGTCCCTGGGTATCGAAGGGGATACCGTTCTTGTTGACGGTTATGCCTGCCTGATCAAGGACCTCCTGGGCGTCTTTGCCGGTAATGCCTTTGTCCGTCAGATCAACGAGCATCAGATGATTGTCCGTGCCTCCGGAGACAAGGCGAAATCCCTCAGTTACAAGGGCCTCGGCCAGGGTGCGGGCGTTCTTGACGATTTGCGTCTGGTAGTCCTTGAAATCCGCCGACAGGGCCTCCTGGAAGGCGACGGCCTTGGCGGCGATGACGTGCATCAGCGGGCCACCCTGCATCCCAGGGAAGACACGGCTGTTGATTGCGGCGGCGCGATCCTGTTTGCACATGATCAGCCCCCCGCGAGGTCCCCGGAGGGTCTTGTGGGTCGTCGAGGTTACAAATTCGCAGTTGGGGACGGGGGAAGGATGAAGCCCCGTGGCCACAAGACCGGCGACATGGGCGATGTCGGCCATGATTACCGCCCCGACCATATCGGCAATTTCCCTGAATTTCTTAAAGTCAATGGTCCGTGGGTAGGCGCTGGCCCCCACGACAATCAGCTTGGGTTTGTGTTTTTTTGCCTGGGATTCAACTTCGTTGAAGTCGATAGTTTCGCTTTCCCGGGAGACGCCGTAGGCCACGACATTGTAAAGGCGTCCGGAGAAATTGGCCGGACTGCCGTGGGAAAGATGCCCTCCGTGAGAGAGGTTCATGCCGAGGACAGTGTCTCCCGGCTGAAGAACAGCAAAATAAACCGCCATATTGGCCTGGGTTCCGGAATGGGGCTGGACGTTTACATGGTCGGCGCCGAAGAGCTTTTTACAGCGTTCGATGGCCAGGGTTTCCACGACATCGACGTATTCACAGCCTCCGTAATAGCGTTTTCCCGGGTAGCCCTCGGCATATTTATTGGTCATGATGGATCCCTGGGCCTCGAGGACCGCTTCGCTGACGAAGTTCTCCGAAGCAATCATTTCCAGTTTACCGGCCTGCCTGCCCGTTTCTTCCCAGATGGCCTTCGCAACCTGCGGATCGGTCTCAAATAATGATTTCATGAATCCTCCTGTATGGGGTAAGTCTGACCACCGTTCCTAATCTGACCCCGTTCTTAATTTTTCATCAGTTTTTGTTCGATCGCCCTTATCTTATCAATGCGGCGCTGATGACGCCCCCCTTCAAAGGGGGTTTGCAACCATGTCGTAACAATCTTCAAGGCCTGTTCACTACTGGTCATTCTACCGGCAAGGACGAGAATATTGCTGTCGTTATGCCGGCGGCCCAAGGCGGCCATCTCCTCGTCCAGGCTGAGGGTTGCCCTAACCCCGGGGAATTTGTTGGCGACAATCGACATCCCGGCGCCGGAGCCGCAAATAAGGATGCCCCGTTCATATTGTCCGGAGGAGATCCCCCCTGCTACGGCGGCGGCATAATCGGCATAGTCCACCGGGCTTTCATCGCCGGTTCCGGCATCTACCACGATCCATCCCTGGTGGGAAAGGAAAGATTTTACTGCTTCCTTCAAAGGGAAACCGGCGTGATCGGCGGCAATAATTATTTTTCTCATTACGGCTCAAACTTTTTCAAGATTAGGACGGCATTGGCGCCGCCGAAGCCGAAGGTATTGGACATAACCGTCCGGACGTCCTTTTTTCTGGCGATATTGGGAACAAAATCAAGCGCCCCCGCTGCCGGGTCGGGTTTGTGGAGATTGATCGTCGGCGGGACTATGCCGTCCTCTATCACCTTGGCGGCAAAGACCGCTTCCACGCCCCCGGCGCCGCCCAGCAAGTGCCCGGTCATGGATTTGGTGGAGCTGACCAGGAGACGGGAAACATGGTCTCCGAAGACGGTCCTGATCGCCTCGGCCTCATAGATGTCATTGAGTGGCGTCGAGGTGCCATGGGCATTGACGTAATCGATATCCTCGGGTCCCATTGCGTCGTCACGCAAGGCAGCGTTCATGCAGCGGACCGCCCCTTCATGACCGGGAGGAGGAGCCGCCATGTGGAAGGCGTCGCTGGTGATACCGTAGCCGACGAGTTCGGCGTAAACTTTTGCCCCCCGATTCAGGGCATGATGATATTCCTCAAGGATCAAGATACCACAGCCTTCGGATAAGACGAAGCCGTCCCTGTCAGTGTCGAAGGGCCGGCTGGCCTTTTCCGGTTCGTCATTACGTTTGGACAGTGCCCGCATGGCATTAAAGGCGCCTATGGCCAGGGGACAGACCACGGCCTCAACGCCGCCCGCCACCATGACATCAGCATAGTCCCAGGCGATCATCCGGAAGGCATCCCCAATGGCATAAGTGCCGGAGGCGCAGGCGGTGACGGGGCAGTTGATAGGTCCTTTAAGGTGGTAACGGATGGATACATGGCCGGCGGCCAGGTTGGCCAGGGCTGCGGGGATCGCAAAAGGAGATATCCTCCCGGGACCGGAGTTGAGAAGTTTTTCTTTTTCCTTTTCAAGGGTGGGAAGGCCTCCGATTGCCGAGCCGATAATGACTCCGGCGCGTTCGGCCTGATCGGTCCCAATGCTCAGCGCAGCGTCCTCCATGGCCATATCGGCAGCCGCCAGGGCATAGACGATGAAATCGTCGTATCTCCGCAGCTCTTTTTTGTTTACATGGACAAGAGGGTCGAAATCCTTGATTTCACCGGCTATCTTTGTTTCATGGGCGGAACAGTCAAACCTGGTGATGGGTCCGATACCGGAACGTCCGGAACAGACGCCCTCCCATGCTTCCCGGACAGAATTGCCTACAGGGGTCAGCGCCCCGAGGCCCGTGATCAATACCCGTCTTTTCAATGATCGACTCCCGGTGAATAAACGA
The DNA here is from genome assembly GCA_041664405.1 of Syntrophales bacterium. Classification (GTDB taxonomy): domain Bacteria; phylum Desulfobacterota; class Syntrophia; order Syntrophales; family UBA8958; genus UBA8958. The sequence continues at coordinate 705 of JBAYKV010000135.1, read as the reverse complement.
TCCTACTTGACCCCTTTGGTTTTCAGGAAGTCAATAACGTCCTGGATGGTGCGAATCTTATCCAACTCATCGTCGGCGATCTGAATGCCGAAATTCTCTTCCATTTCCATGATGAGCTCGACGATGTCCAGGGAATCCGCCCCGAGATCATCGACGAATGATGCCTCGGGCACACACTCTTCCCGGGTAACTCCCAGTTGTTCCATAATGATCTCAATGACCTTTGTCTCAAGCGCCATATCCTTTTCCTCCTGAATAGTTAATTGATGATGTTTCCGACTACATATACAATCCGCCGTTGACGCGGATGACTTTACCGGCAATGTATGCAGCTTCTTCCGAAGCAAGAAAGGCGACCAGCACCGCTACATCCTCCGGGGTTCCCAGTCTTGCCGGCGGGGTTTCTTTTTCCAGATAAGTTTTGAGGTCTTTCGGAAAATCAACCGTCATATCCGTTTCAATTGATCCCGGCGCCACGGCCTGATGATCGGCCACATCGAAACGGCAAAGCCCCACATATATCTGAAAGAAAAGAGCACGCCCCCCTGGACAAGTTGATCTTTTCCTTGGCTTGGCGCTTGACGCCGAGCTTAGGCTGTCTTTACCAGCGAGAGTACTTCTCGGCCTTTGTAAGTGCCACATTTGGCACAGGCACGATGGGGCATTTTATTCTCACCACACTGGGGACAAAGGGAGATGGCCGGT
>JBAYKV010000134.1:0-8971 GCA_041664405.1 Syntrophales bacterium | reverse complement strand
CAGAGTGTTCGACGCCTGTGTGATGAAAAGGATGTCCTGTTGATTCTTGACGAGGTACAGGCGGGTATGGGCAGGACGGGTACCCTTTTTGCCCATGAACAGGACGGGATCATTCCGGACATTGTTACCATGGCCAAGGCCATGGGAAACGGCTTCCCAATTGGCGCCGTACTTGCTAAGGACAGTGTTGCCGTAGCCTTCGAGCCGGGCAGTCACGCCTCGACCTTTGGTGGCAACCCGCTGGCAATGGCTGCGGCCAAAGCGACGCTGGAGACATTACTCAGCGAGGATCTGATATCGAACTGCCGGCACAGGGGCGGATATTTTATGGACATGCTCAATGATTTGCGGAAGAAGCATCCCATCATCAGAGATGTGCGGGGCAGGGGGCTTCTCATTGGCATGGAGCTTGACTGCGAAGTCGCAGGCATAATCAAAAAATGTATGGATCGCGGGGTGCTCATAGCATCAGCGGGGCCACGGGTTTTGCGGTTTGTTCCGCCTCTGATCGTCACGGAGCAGGAAATCAGTCAAGTTGTAGAGATTCTGGATGGCGTTTTGCGGGAGGGGGCATGAAAAAAGATCTGGTGACAGAGTATGATCTTGATATTAACGATTTTCAGGTCATCTTCGCGCGGTCACGGTCACTGAAAAGATTTCTCAAAGAGGGAAGACCACACGGGACCTTAGCGGGAAAAACACTGGGAATGATTTTCGAGAAGGCCTCCACAAGGACCCGCCTTTCCTTTGAGGTTGGCATGTATCAGCTTGGGGGGCTGGCGCTTTTTTTGAGTACAAAAGATACCCAGATCGGCAGAGGTGAAACGGTTGCCGATACGGCGAGAATCATGTCCCGCTATCTAGACGGGATCATGATCAGGACCTTTGCCCAGAAAACTGTTGAAGAACTGGCCCTTTATGCCGCCATTCCTGTCATCAACGGCCTCACGGATCTTCTCCATCCCTGCCAGATTTTAAGTGACCTGTTTACGATCATCGAGCAAAAAGGCGATTACGCAGGATTGAAGATAGCCTACATCGGGGACGGCAACAATATCGCCAATTCATGGATAAATGCCGCCTCCAGGCTTCCGATTAAACTATCTCTTGCATGTCCGGAAGGTTATGACCCGAACCCGGCGCTCCTGGAAAGGGGAATAAGGGAGGCCCGCGAAGGAATACATCTGTTTCGTGATCCTGTGGAGGCCATCCAGATGGCCGATGTCGTTTATACAGACGTCTGGGCGAGTATGGGGCAGGAAGAGGAACAGGAAGTGCGGGCGAAGATATTCAGATCTTATCAGATTAACCAGAAACTTTTAGGGCACGCGAAGAAAAACGCACTAGTCATGCATTGCCTTCCGGCGCATCGTGGCGAGGAAATCACTTCCGAGGTGATCGACGGATCTCATTCCGTAGTTCTTGACCAGGCGGAAAACCGCCTCCACGTCCAGAAGGCAATCCTGGAAACATTGATGAAGGAGGATAGAAATAATGAGTAATAAAATCAAGAAGGTCGTTCTTGCTTACTCCGGTGGTCTGGACACATCGGTCATCGTCAGGTGGCTGATTGAAACTTACAAATGTGAGGTGATCTGCTTCGCTGCCGATGTCGGTCAGAAGGATGAACTGGACGGACTGAAGGAAAAGGCCATTAATACTGGGGCCAGCAAGATCTACATTGAAGATCTGACCGAGGAATTCGCCAGAGACTTTATTTTTCCGGCACTGCGGGCAAATGCCATCTATGAAGGGGTTTATCTCCTGGGGACATCTCTGGCAAGACCCTTGATTGCCAAGAAACAGATAGAGATTGCCCATGCCGAAGGGGCCGACACCGTGTGTCACGGGGCGACGGGGAAGGGGAATGACCAGGTGCGGTTTGAAATGACCTATATGGCCCTCGATCCTTATGTCCGGATCATCTCTTCCTGGAAAGATCCTCACTGGACCTTCGATTCCCGCCAGTCCATGCTGGATTATGCGGCCAAACATAAAATACCCGTCCCGCTGGTAACGAAAGAGAAACCATATAGCAGCGACAGGAATTCCCTGCATATCTCCCATGAAGGGGGAATACTCGAGGACCCCTGGGCGGAGCCTCCGGAGGATCTGTTCGTTTTGTCGGTTGCTCCGGAAGCGGCGCCAGATAAGCCGACCTACGTTGAGATTGACTTCGTGAATGGTAACCCGATTGCCCTGGACGGGAAGAAGCTTAGCCCGGCAAAACTGATGGACAAAATCAACGAGCTTGCCGGGGCCAATGGCGTTGGTCGCGTGGATATGGTAGAAAACCGTTTTGTCGGTATGAAGTCCCGTGGTGTCTATGAAACGCCGGGTGGCACCGTGCTCTGGTCCGCCCATCGCGCCGTGGAGTCCCTGACGATGGATCGTGAAGTCATGATGATGAGAGATTCCCTGATCCCTAAATACGCCCAACTCGTATATAACGGATTCTGGTATTCCCCGGAGATGAAGACCCTCCAGGCATATATTGACACGACCCAGGAAAACGTTACGGGAACTGCTCGGATGAAGCTCTACAAGGGCAATGCCATTGTCGTGGGCAGAAAATCCCCATTTTCTCTTTATCGCGAAGATTTCGCCACCTTTGAAAAAGAAGAGGTGTACAATCAGATGGACGCAACAGGCTTTATCCGGCTCAACGCCCTCCGGCTGAGGATTCAGGCATTGACCAGGGATAAACGATCCGGAGCGGAAACCAAGGAGAAAAGAAAGTCCGAAAGGCGCCAGCTTGAGAGAAGAAGTAAAGCGGAGCGGCAAACGAAAAAATAACGAATAAATAATTAATAGGCTAATTTATAATAAGATCAAAACATGAATAATTCAGTAAAACCATGGGGTGGAAGGTTCAAGAAGGGAACGGACCGGAGGGTAGAGGAGTTCACCCAATCCATTCACTTTGACCGTCGTCTGTTTCGTTATGATATTGAAGGGAGCGTTGCCCACGCACGTATGCTTGGGAAGCAGGGCATTATCTCTGCGGACGAAGAAAGGTCCATCAGAAAAGGGCTGAATGGGATCCGCAAAGAGATGGAAGCGGGAAGCTTCATCTTTGATGTTAAAGATGAAGACATTCATATGGCCATCGAAAAGGCCCTGATTCAGCGGATTGGAAAAGCGGGCGAAAAACTCCACACGGGGCGGAGTCGGAATGATCAGGTCGTTCTTGACATGCGCCTCTACCTGCGAGATGAGATCAAGAACCTTCTGATGCTTCTGAAGGACCTAAAAAAGGGGCTCCTGGAAGCCGCAAAGAGGGAAATAACAACCATTATGCCGGGATATACCCATCTACAGAAGGCGCAGCCGGTCCTGCTGTCCCATTATCTCCTCTCTTTCTGGGAAATGTTCGACCGCGATGAACAGCGTTTCAAGGACTGCAAAAAAAGGGTGAATGTTCTTCCGTTGGGAGCGGCAGCCCTGGCTGGGACAAGTCTTCCCCTGGATCGCAACTACGTCGCCCGATTACTGAAGTTTCCCCTGGTCAGCCGTAACAGCATGGATACCGTGGCTGATCGTGATTTCATAGCCGAGTTCATCTTCTCCGCTTCGGTAGTCATGATGCACATGAGCCGGTTTTGCGAGGACCTGGTCATCTGGTCATCCAGCGAATTCCACTATGTAGAAATATCCGATGCCTTTACTACGGGAAGCAGCATCATGCCCCAGAAGAAGAATCCCGATGTAGCCGAATTGATCAGGGGCAAGACGGGCAGGGTTTATGGTCATCTCATGGCCATGCTGACTATCCTCAAGGGCTTGCCTATGACCTATAACCGGGATCTTCAGGAGGACAAGGAACCGCTTTTTGACACCGTGGATACTGTAACCTCATCCGTAGAAATCCTTACGGGGATGCTCTCACAGATTACCTTCCAACGCGATAGAATGGAGCAGGAAGCGGGAAGGGATTTTTCCACTGCCACCGATATCGCTGAGTACCTCGTTCAGAAAGGGGTCCCCTTCCGGGAGGCCCACGGCATTGTGGGTCGAATTGTTGAGTATTGCCTTGATAACAGAAGAGAATTAACAAAATTAACTTTGCCCGAATTCCGGAAATTCCATGTCCAGTTCGACAAAGATGTAATCCCACGCCTGGAACCGTCCAACTCCGTCAATCTACGCAAGACGATCGGTGGCACGTCACTGCTCATGGTGAAAGAAAGGATTGGGGATATTGAAAAAGCATCTTGAGCTCTCTGCCGTTGTCCTTGCTGTCCTGGTCTTTCTTTTGTCGGCAATGATCGTAAGCTGCGGTAAAAAGGGAAACCCCGTACCAAGGCAACAGATAAAACTGCAAATGATAAAAAATCTCCGTGGGGAGATTACGGAAGAAGGCGTATTGTTAAGCTGGACCCTGCCGGAGAAAGCAAAAAGCAATAAAATGGTCAAAATTCTCAGGTCCGTCACAATTCCCGGGGAAGATTGTCCTGGTTGCCCGCAAAAGTTTGTATTGCTGACCGAAAAGGATGAGGCTTACCTTCAGAGCGGCATGAAAGATCCGGGACAATATCGCTATCTTGATCGGGACATTGATACTGGACGCAACTATGGGTACCGCGTTGTCTGGTGCATTTCATCAGGAACTTGCAGTCCCGAGTCGAATACGGCGGAAATCAGATTCAAATAACCAAAGCGAGGTAATCAGTACATGCACGATTTCCACTATGAAGGTAAGGATCTGTGGTGTGAAGAGCTCCCGATTCGGGATCTTGTCGCCCAGGTGGGAACCCCGCTGTATGTTTACAGCCACCGGACCCTGAAAAATCACTTCCGCGTCTTCGATGATGCCTTCTCCAGGGTACCCCATATCACCTGTTTTGCCGCCAAGTCGAATTCCAATATTGCTATCCTCAGAATCTTCATTCGCGAAGGAGGCGGCGTAGACATCGTTTCCGGTGGGGAACTTTACCGAGCCCTGAGGGCTGGAGTGGACCCCCAGAAGGTCGTTTATTCAGGGGTAGGGAAAAGAATTGACGAGATCGAATATGCGTTGGCATCCAATATCCTCATGTTCAATGTCGAATCCTTCCAAGAGCTGGGGGTTATCAATGACTGTGCAGCTCGGATGAACCGGAAGGCCGGCGTCGCCCTGCGGGTCAATCCTGATGTTGACCCGGAAACCCATCCGTATATTTCTACGGGGTTGAAAGAAAACAAATTCGGCGTCAATGTGGAGAAATCTCTGGAAACCTATCTTCTGGCAAGTAAATTGAAATATCTTGACATTAAAGGAATCAGTTGTCATATCGGATCACAATTGACGAAAATATCCCCTTTCATTGACGCCCTGGATCGTCTCAGGAAACTGCTTAGTCACTTGAAAGACGCTGGTCTTCAGATCCGGTATCTCGATTTGGGGGGTGGCCTTGGCATTACCTATGATGAAGAAACTCCGCCCCATCCATCTGAATATGCAGATGCCATTATCGGCGCCTCCCGGGATCTTTACTGCACCTTCATATTCGAACCGGGCAGGGTAATTGTGGGTAACGCCGGAATTCTGGTAACCAAGGTATTGTACACCAAAGCGAATGAAGACAAGAATTTTATCATTGTCGACGCTGGCATGAATGACTTGCTCAGGCCGAGTCTATATAAATCATATCATCATATTCAACCGGTGCGGAAAACAAAAAGAAAAGAAATTATCGCCGATGTGGTGGGCCCGATTTGCGAGTCCGGCGATTATCTGGCCAAGGAAAGAAGGTTGCAACGCTTTGAAAGGGACGATCTCATGGCGGTAATGAGCGCTGGCGCCTATGGCTTTACCATGGCATCCAATTACAATTCCCGTCCCCGCCCCGCAGAAGTGCTGGTCACAGGAGATAAATACCATATCATTCGGAAAAGAGAAGACTACGGCGAACTTATTCGTGGTGAGAAAATTCCGGATATGATAAAAAGAAAATAATAACTAATTTAGGAGGGCGTATGTTTAAGGGATCCATTGTTGCGATCGTCACCCCGTTCAAAAACGGGAAGGTGGACGAGGGGAAACTTCGGGAACTGATTGAGTTTCAAATAGTCAACGGAACGGACGGCATCGTGCCTTGCGGTACAACGGGTGAATCGCCCACGCTATCTCATGAAGAGCATGACCGAGTGGTTGAAATCACCGTCGATGCTGTCAAGAAGCGCGTACCTGTTATTGCCGGCACCGGTTCAAACTCAACGGCAGAAGCATTACGCCTCACGAAACATGCCCATGAGGTCGGGGCCGACGGCGCCTTGATGGTCTGCCCATATTACAACCGTCCAACTCAGGAGGGTCTGTATCAGCACTACAAGTTCATTGCCGAGAACGTCGCTATTCCGATAATTGTTTATAATATTCCGGGACGAACGGGAGTCAACCTGCTGCCTGAAACCTTGGCGCGGCTGGCGAAGATTCCCAATATCGTCGGGACCAAGGAGGCATCGGGATCTTTAAAGCAGATGCACGATGTCATATCCCTTTGCGGACCTGATTTTGCGGTTCTCTCCGGGGATGACTTCTTTACATATCCCCTGCTTTGCCTGGGAGGACACGGCATCATTTCTGTCGTCTCCAATGTTGCCCCCGCCGACATGGCTGCTTTGGTAGATGCCTTCGCCACCGGTGATCTCAAGAAGGCCAAAGACCTGCACTTTAAAATGGTCCCCCTCATCGATTCCCTTTTTATCGAAACGAATCCGGTCCCCGTGAAGGCTGCCCTGGCGATGATGGGAAAGATTGATTACGAAGTAAGACTCCCCCTGACAAAGATGTCCGAAGGGAATTATGAAAAGTTGAAAAAGGTCATGATGACCTACGGACTGATCAAATAAGGAGAGCGGACGATGATAAAAGCGATTGTCATGGGTGCAGGCGGCAGGATGGGAGGAAGAATAAGCTCTTTGATTGCCGCCACTGAAGGTGTAGAAGTTATGGCGGGAGTAGAAATAAAAGGACATCCCACGGTCGGAAAAGATCTGGGAGAAGTGCTCGGATTGGGCAAATCGGGCAAAACCATCGTTGATGACCTGAAAAAGGTGATTGACAGCGGGGATGTGATAATTGACTTTACCCATCACGAATCTTCTTTGCAAAACCTGGAAATCGCCGCGAAGAAGGGTAAGCCTATTGTTATAGGTACTACGGGCTTCACCGCGGAGGAATTGAAAAAGGCCCAGAAGTTTGCGAAAAAGACGCCCTGTGTCCTTGCCCCCAATATGAGTGTCGGCGTCAATGTCATGTTCAAGGTTCTTGAAAATGTAGCGACAATCTTAGGGAACGACTATGATGTCGAGATCGTGGAGGCCCACCATAACCTGAAAAAAGACGCTCCCAGCGGTACGGCCATGAAAATGGCTCAGATTATTGCTGCCGCTCTCGACCGAAATCTTGACAAAGAAGGAATATATACAAGAAAAGGGATGATCGGGGAGAGATCCAAGACCGAGATCGGCATTCAGACTATCAGAGGCGGGGATATCGTTGGCGAACATAATGTGATGTTTATTACCAACGGGGAACGACTGGAATTCATTCACCGCGCCCATAACCGGGACAATTTTGCCCGCGGGGCAATCCGCGCCGCCAAATGGATTATTGGCCAGAAAAACGGCCTTTACGACATGCAGGATGTCCTCGGTTTGAGAACAAGCTGATATGGCTCCGATATGTCGCTGAGAGGGGTCATCGCCTATATCGGCGTCGGTTCGAATCTCGAAGAGCCGCTTCGACAATGCCAATTGGCCCTTCAAAAGCTTGATGCCGTCAATGGTACCCGGATATTGAGGACATCATCCTTTTACCGGACGGAACCGGTTGGCGTCACAGAACAGGATCCTTTTATCAATACCGTTGCCGAGATCCGGACGGAACTGTCAGCGAGAACACTTTTAGGGGCACTTAAGGCTATCGAGCAGGAGATGGGACGACGGGAGTCTTTGCGCTGGGGACCCCGGGTAATCGATCTTGACATACTTCTGTATGGTCAGGATATCGTGCAGGAAGAGGACCTCGTAATTCCCCATCCGGAGTTCCATAAGCGCCGTTTTGTCTTGGCCCCTTTATGCGAGATTTCCTCTTATGTTATCCATCCTGCCTTTGGTATAACCATGCAGGGATTATTAACTCGCCTCGGAGACGATGAAGTAAGGGATGTCGTAAAGATACAAAAGCCAGATGGTTAAAGCGAAATGATTGTAAGACTTATCATATATATTATATTATTTTATATTGCTTACAGGATTGGGAAGCTGCTTTTTATGCCGGGTGGCAAAACAGTCAAACCGATTCCGAAGCGTCATCAGGAGAATCTGACGGGAGGAGAAGATCTCGTTGAAGACCCCTGTTGCCATACTTACATTCCTATCAGCGACGCCCTCGCATGGAAAGGGACGGATAAAACGCATTATTTTTGCAGTCAGAAGTGTCTTGAAGAATACCGGGAAAATCATTAGCACTGCGAATAACAGGAGGGACTATGAAGTTTTTTATTGATACAGCCAATATTGGAGAGATTAAAGAAGCAAAGAGTTTGGGAATGGTTGATGGGGTAACGACGAATCCCAGTCTGATTGCCAGGGAAAAGAAGAGTTTTGAAGCTGTGGTGAAAGAAATTCTGAAGGTTATCGATGGACCGGTCAGTCTTGAGGTTATGAGTCTTGATGCCGACGGCATGTTCAAAGAAGGCAAGAAACTTATGAAGCTCGGGGACCAGGTCGTCATCAAGGTACCCATGACTATGGACGGCCTGAAGGCAACGCGACGATTTGCGGCAGAGGGAATTCCCGTTAACCAGACATTGATCTTCTCCCCTCTCCAGGCGCTAATGGCCGCGAAGGCCGGAGCTGCATACGCAAGTCCTTTCGTGGGCAGACTCGACGACATCGCCCATGACGGCATGGCCCTCGTGGAACAGATTCTGACGATTTATGATCAGTATGGCTACGATACGGAAGTCATTGTCGCCAGCGT
>JBAYKV010000133.1:0-9007 GCA_041664405.1 Syntrophales bacterium | reverse complement strand
TCACCTGAAAGGATTTGACGACGACCTGTGGCAACAAGTGCGTCTGAAGGTCAGAAAAGGAGAGCGGAAGGATATTCCCGGACGGATAATTGCCACGGACATTTCTCTGGATGCGGTCCGGGCGGCCGGTGTCAACGCCGGGAGGGCAAAAATGGGCCGTTATATCCAATTTCGCCAATGTCCTTTCGAAGAAACCTCTATGCCGGGGGGAAAGGGAGTTGTGGTCATGAACCCCCCCTACGGCCAGCGGTTGGGGGAAGAAGCCGACCTTGCCGGTCTCTATGCCGGGATCGGGGATTTTTTCAAGGAGAAGTGCGAGGGATATCGGGGCTATGTCTTCACGGCCAATCTTGATTTAGCCAAGAAGGTGGGGCTCCGCACTTCCCGGCGGGTGATTCTATACAACGGCGAGTTGGAAAGCCGCCTGCTGGAATACGAGATCTACGAAGGCAGCAGAAAACAACCTCCTAAGGAAGAAAAGCGTCGGAGCGGAGACGGCGAACACCCGGCGGCAAGCGATTACGTTCCCGGTGCTGATCAGGCGATCGGACGGGGGTATGCAAAGATAGCCGGCGTGACGGGGGACAGCTTTGTATCTGTTCCCACTGCACCCATTAAGACGAGAAACAACAAAATTATAAAAGGCCCGGAAAACATCAATAGGCAGCGTTTCGGCAAAACGAGCCGGGAACGGAATCGTGAACCCGGAAGGATTCTATCCCGGAGGATTATTGACCAAGAAGAAACTTCCCCCGGGTTAAAATCCATCCCCAACGAGATCCCGGCCCGAGTGGAAGATATTGTCGACGCCGATGCGATTCCGTATGGGGTAGCTGTACCGGAGCGCCGCGCCCCGGTGCGACGGCGTGTTATCCCCAAGAAATGAGCTAGCTATGGACCTGAAATTAATCCACCCTATTGGCGTTTTTGATTCCGGGATCGGCGGCCTGACCGTGGTCCGGTCCCTCATGGAACGCCTGCCCTTTGAAAATATCATCTATTTTGGTGACACCGCCCGGGTTCCTTACGGCGTCAAGTCCGTAGAGACGATTACCCAGTATGCCACCGAAATTACCGATTACCTCCTTAAACAGAGGGTCAAGCTGCTCATCATTGCCTGCAACACTATTGCCTCCGTTGCCTATGAACCAATCCAGGAGCGGTCTCCCGTTCCCGTTCTAGGTGTCATTGAGGCCGGCGCCCTATGCGCCGTGGAAGCGACAAAAACGAAGCAGGTCGCCGTTATCGGCACCCCTACGACCATCAACAGCAACGCCTATGCGAGGACAATCCACCAAAATGATCCGTCCATCCGCGTCTTTTCCCAGGCCTGCCCTCTCTTTGTACCCTTGGTGGAAGAGGGCTGGCTGGACCATCCCGTCACCCGTCTGACAGCCCAGGAATACCTCAAGCCCGTCTTGGCGGAACATGTAGACACCCTGGTGTTGGGCTGCACCCATTACCCCCTCCTTAAGCCCCTCATTCAGGATATTGTCGGGAAATCCATCCATCTCGTCGATTCCGCCGAGGCGATGGCGGAGATTACGGCCAAACTTTTGCAAAAAAGAGGACTTGCCAATCCCCTGCGGATTCCCCCAGAGTACCATTTCTGCGTCTCCGACGTCCCCTTCCGTTTTCAAACTATCGCCGAGCGGTTTCTGGGCCGGAGCATCGGCCATGTCGAAGTAGTAAAGCTGCCCCTGTAAAACCCGTTATTTGGCCGCAGGCTCAGTTGTCCGAAATTGACGTTCTCAGAGGGATACCTTGGGAAAAGTCTTGTGATTTATATTTAATTGACACATAAGGCGGTTTTTCTTATGGTCCCTAGCTGAGAGTGGGAGAAAAACAATCGCTTATCTCTAAGTGGAACGGGATAAAATGAAAATGAACGCTGTCTCTGCATGCCAATTAATATTAGCCCTCTGGATATTCTTTTTCGTCGGGACAGGATATGCCTTTTCGGAAGAACATAAGCTTTCTTTCTATGAGGCCGTCAGGGTGGCACTTCAGAACAATCATGAGCTAAAGGCAATGCAGAACGCCGCCCTGGCCAGTAAAGAAGGGGTTGGCGTAGCCAGGAGTTATCTGCTGCCGAAAATAGTGTTTGAGGAACGCTTCCTGAGGACCGTAAATCCCGGTTATGCCTTTATGACCAAACTGGACCAGCAGCGGATCGAGCAACAGGATTTCAACCCGTCAACTCTCAATCACCCCGATCCCATCAATAATTTTCAAACTTCTTTTGCCGTAGAACAGCCAATATTCACCAGGAAGGGACTCGTTGGTCTCCAAATGTCCAAAGGGGAGTCGTCCGCCAAACAAGAGGAATTGCTCAGAAAGCAGGAACAGATAGCCTATCAGGTCGCTCAGGCCGCGTTAACCTTGCAGACGGCAAAGTCATCCTTCGGGGCTACGGAAAAGGCCGTTGCCGAGGCGGTGGAACATCTGCGGATCGCAGAGGTGCGATATGGAAAAGGTATGGGCCAATATGCCGACACCCTGCGGGCCGCCACCTCCCTGTCAGAGGCGGAGCAGCGCAGGGTCAGCGCGGAAAAGAACGTCCGGATGGCTAAAAGAGGGCTTGGCCTGCTCCTGGGCAGGGAGGGGGATGTGGATCTTAGTGATGCTGCCCCGGAACTTCCCGTGTTGGATTTGGCGGCCTATGAAAAGGCGGCGGAGACGCGGCGGGATGTAAAATCATGGGAGATCCATAGTGATAACGCAAAAAAAAACATTAAACTGGCTGAAGCAGGCTACTTCCCCTATGTAGGTGTGGGAGGCGCTTACCAGATGAACGATCCCAACCGGCCGCTGGGCAGCGAGGGAAGCAACTGGCAGGTGACAGCCTTTCTCCGTTGGGACCTGTTCGATGGTACAAAGAGGGAATATGAGCGGGCCCAGGCAAAGTATAAGGCCGGCGAAGCTCAGGAGCAGCTCTCCTCCCTGAAAAAAGCCATCTCCTTCAGAATTTATGAAGCCTACCTCAATATTAACGAGGCGCGGACAAACATTGAAATTTCCCGGAATGCTCTGAAGTCGGCGGAAGAGGGGAAAAGGCTGGTGCGCGTACGCTATGAAAACGGTCTTTATCCCCTCATCGATCTGCTGAGCGCCCAGGCCAGTCTGGATCAGGCCCGAGCCAACCATATGGCAAGGGAGGGAGAGTACCGCATGGCCATCGTGAAATTGAGTTATGAAAGCGGGATCATTATGAAAGACTTGAAAGTAGAACCATAGCCTCAGGAAACGAAAATGAAGAAAAATTCGATCTGCTTATTAAACAAAGGCGACGCGTTTTTTTGCAGGCTCCTGGTTTTGCTGGGCCTTGCATCCGTTATCATGGGGGGATGTCAGGGCGCCCCGACGCCGGCGGAACGCCCGCGACCGGCGGTTTCGGATGTAAAAGTTACTGCCGTCGTCCTTTCCAAAGTCGACGAGATTTATGAAACAACAGGCACGGTAAAATCGGAGCAGGTAAGCAACGTCGCCAGCCGAATAATGGGTGTGGTAACGGCCGTTTATGTTCGGGAGGGGGACCGGGTCAAGGCCGGTCAGCTCCTGGCGACTATCGATAATCGGGAGCTGCTTCAAAAAGTTAAGGGTGCGGCCATGGCCATGGAGACGGCAAAGTCTAACAAGGCCATGACCGAGACAACCTGGCGCCGGTATCAACAGCTCTACTCAGAAAAGGCTGTGTCTCAGCAGGAGATGGATCAGGTGGAGACACAGAAAAAGATGGCGGACAGCGAGTATGAAAGGGCTAAAGCCGCCTATGAAGAGACGGGGATCTATGAGGCTTATGCAAAAATCAAGGCCCCTGTAACCGGTATAATCACCAGTAAAAAGATAGATGGAGGCAGCATGGCCGTCCCCGGTCAACCCCTGCTCACCATCGAGAGCGATACGGCTTTATATGTGGAAGCATTTGCCGACGAAACACTCACGCGAGGCCTGAGTAAAGGCATGACCGTCGATGTTGCAATTGAGGCGACAAATCGGCAGCTCCGGGGCTCCATTCGGGATATTGTCCCGGCCGTGGACCCCCAGTCGCGAACCTTTCTGATCAAAATTGCCCTGCCTGCCGCCGGACTGAAAAGCGGCCTTTATGCTCGCATCCGTGTCCCGGTGGGGAAAAAGGAAGTCCTCCTCGTCCCGGAAGGGTCCGTTGTTTCCAAGGGGCAGTTGTCGGGAGTTTATGTAGTGGCGCCAAGCGGAGTCATGACCTACCGCCTCGTTAAAACCGGCAGGATTTATCCCGACAGGAGGATAGAAATCCTCTCCGGTCTCTCCGGGAACGAGCAGATTGTTTCCGAAGGGACGCAAAGGGCGGTAGATGGCGGCTTAGTCCGGAAGGGCCAACTCAAGTAAAACATTACTTTATCTTGCGGATCATTATTTTATGACAGGAATGGGCGTCTCCGGACGGATCGCCAAGGCATTTATCCAATCCAAGTTGACTCCCCTGATTGTCATGGCGTCGCTGCTCCTCGGTCTTTTCGCCGTCATCGTCACCCCGCGGGAAGAAGAGCCTCAGATCGTCGTCCCCATGGTGGACGTCTTTGTGAACTATCCCGGAGCCTCGGCTAAGGAGGTGGAAGAGCGGGTTACTTATCCCATGGAAAAGCTCCTCTGGGAAATCAAAGGGGTTGAGTACGTTTACTCCATTGTCAAACCCGGTTTTAACCTGACCATCGTCCGTTTCTATGTGGGAGAGAATATGGAGGACAGTCTGGTCAAGCTCCATAACAAGCTCATGTCCCATTATGACTGGATTCCCCCGGGTATCTCCCCGCCTCTGGTCAAACCCAAATCCATTGACGACGTCCCTATTCTGACCATGACCCTCTGGAGTGAAAATCCATCTTACACGGGCTTCGAACTTCGCCGGATGGCCATGGAAGTCTGTACGGAGATAAAAAAGGGAAGCGATGTTTCAGAAACTTCCGTCATCGGCGGCCAGCGTCGTCAGTTCCGTCTCAACATCGACCCGGCACGATTGCGGGCCTATGGCGTCTCCCCTTTTCAGATCATGGGAAGTCTGCAGAAAACAAACGTCGCCCTGTCGGCAGGTTCCACTATTGCCGGCAATAGGGAAATGCTGATCGAAACCAATGGTTTCATAAAAAACGCCAATGACCTGGGTAGTATCGTTGTCACCGTTGCCAGTGGACGCCCCGTCTATCTCCGCGACGTCGCTGCGATCATCGATGGTCCGGAGGAGGCGAATTCCTATGTCTTTATGGGCTTCGGACCTGCCGCAGCGGCCATAGGCGTGAAGAGCCACTCCGCCGGCCAGGTCGAAGCCGTTACCATTGCCGTTGCCAAGAAAAAAGGGGCTAACGCCAGCGACGTGGCCCATGAAGCCCTCCGTAAGGTCGAGACCATGAAAGGGCGGCTCATTCCCGGCGATGTTCAGATGACCGTCACCAGAAACTATGGCGAAACGGCGAAGGAGAAATCTGACGAACTCCTGAAGCACATGTTGATTGCCACTGTTTCCGTTATCATCCTGATCGCCCTGTTCCTTGGTTGGCGGGAGTCCCTCGTCGTGGCCGTGGCCGTTCCCGTCACCCTCGCCCTGACCCTGCTTATCACCTATCTGTATGGCTACACCCTGAACCGGGTGACCCTTTTCGCCCTGATCTTTTCCATTGGCATTCTCGTGGACGACGCTATCGTGGTCGTGGAAAATATCACCCGTCATTTCCGCAACCACGGCATAGGCGCTCTGACGGCCGCGCAGGCCGTGGATGAAGTGGGGAATCCCACTATTCTCGCCACCTTTACGGTAATCGCCGCCCTCCTTCCCATGGCCTTCGTGTCCGGCCTCATGGGACCATACATGCGGCCCATTCCCGTCGGGGCCTCAGCCGCCATGCTCTTTTCCCTCCTCGTGGCGTTTATTGTCAGCCCTTGGATGAGCCTGCTGGCCCTGAAGAACATCAGGCCTCACGCTGGGCACGATGAAGGCCGGGGGATGCATCGCCTTTATGAAAAGATACTGGGACCATTTATTGACAAAGGTAATAAGCGGTCCCTCGTTTTCGCTGTTGTGGTGGTGCTGCTTGTCATTTCGGTGGCCCTGATCCCCCTGAAAAAAGTCACCGTCAAGATGCTCCCCTTCGATAACAAGAGCGAACTGCAGGTGATCATCGATATGCCCGAGGGGAGAAGTCTTGAAGAAACAGCGGCCCTTACCCGGGAACTGACGGAATACATCACGACGGCTCCGGAGGTCACGGATTACGAGTCCTACATCGGCACGGCTGCTCCCTACAATTTCAATGGCCTCGTACGGCATTACTATTTGCGTAGCGGCCCCAATGTCGCGGATATTCAGGTCAACTTCGTCGCCCGGGACAAGCGTAAGGCCCAAAGCCATGATCTTGCCAAGCGGCTGCGTCCGGAAATGAAAAGAATCGCCGACCGTTACGGCGCCCGGATCAAACTGGCCGAAATCCCGCCAGGACCGCCGGTCCTGAGCACCTTGGTCGCGGAAATCTACGGCCCCGAACCGGAGCGGCAGCGCGAAATAGCCGGATTAGTTATGGATGTCTTTGAGAAGACCGACGGCGTTGTGGATGTGGACTGGCTTGTGGAAGACAACCAGCGGAAGGTTACCTATGAGATCGACTGGGGAAAGGCGGCCCTGAGCGGCGTGAGCCCTGCCGACATCACCCGGGGTATGAACATAGCTGTGAGCGGTGTCGAGGCGGGTCTCGTTCACCTTGATCGGGAGCGGGAACCCGTGTCCATTTTCATGCAGATGCCCCTCACCGCCCGGTCCTATCCGGAAGCATTGAAATCTCTTACAGTTCCTTCCTCCGCAGGGAGTGCTATCCCCATTTCGGAATTGGTCAAGACGAGAGATGGCTTCGAAGAGAAAACCATCTATCACAAGAATCTCCAGAGGGTTACCTATGTGACGGGGGACGTGGCCGGAACGGAAGAGAGCCCAATTTATGCCATCCTGAAGATGCGGGAGGCCGTCGCCAAATTGAAGCTCCCCGAAGGATATGAATTGAAACAGTATTCAACTGTCCAGCCGGGGCAGGAAGACCGGTATGCCATGAAGTGGGATGGCGAGTGGCATATCACCTACGAAGTATTCCGCGACCTGGGGATTGCCTTCGCCGCCGTCCTGGTGATCATCTATATCCTGGTCGTGGCCTGGTTCCGAAACTTTGTCACCCCCCTCGTGATCATGGCCCCCATACCCCTTACCCTCGTTGGTATCCTGCCCGCCCATTGGCTGTTTGGCGCTTTCTTCACGGCCACCTCCATGATCGGCTTCATCGCCCTGGCGGGCATCGTTGTCCGCAACTCCATTCTTCTCGTCGATTTCATCCAGATGGAATGGCTGGAAAAGGGAGATCTGAGACAGGCTATCATCTCTGCCGGCGCCGTCCGCTTCCGGCCGATTGTCCTGACGGCGGCGGCCGTAGTCGTCGGTTCCTTTGTCATGCTCTTTGACCCAATTTTCCAGGGATTGGCAATTGCCATGATGTTTGGCGCCGTTGCCGCCACCGGCCTTACCCTCATCGTTGTCCCCCTTCTTTACTACGCCGTCTTCAGGAACAGGCCAAATCCAGGTATGCCCAATTCTGACCATAAATGAGCGGCGGCATTCATACTCAAATGAATACAGTTAATTACCGTGCTTTGTTGGTGAGGTGACAAATGGTAATCTCTTCCTCCAGATAATTCGACTCCCCAAAAATATTTCTTGACACCGCCGGATAAATAACTATATTGCCAGATACGAATATGAGCGGGCGTCTGCCGGATATCAGACGGCAGGTCACGTGAAGAGAAAGGTAGTATCCCGTTCATATTGCTGTACGGATATATTAATGGAGTGAAAAGAATGAAAGAATGGACAAAATTTGGGATCATCGTGGCGGTTTTTTTAGCCGCCTATTACATCCCCTGGGATCATCCCGTAATTCGTCAATCAGGGCTGGAATCATTCATGATGCTTCAGGAATACGCCCGCCAACATGTGCTTACCTGCCTGGTACCGGCGTTTTTCATCGCCGGGGCCATCGCTGTCTTTGTCTCCCAGGCCTCGGTCCTGAAATACTTCGGTGCGGCGGCCAACCGGATTCTCTCCTATTCCGTGGCCTCCATCTCGGGGACGGTCCTGGCCGTCTGCTCCTGCACGGTCCTCCCGCTCTTCGCCGGAATTTATACAAGAGGTGCGGGGATCGGACCGGCAACGGCATTTTTGTATTCCGGTCCGGCTATAAATGTCCTGGCCATTATCCTGACGGCCAAGGTGTTAGGATGGAAGATTGGTCTCGCCCGCGCGGTGGGGGCGGTTTCCTTTTCCGTCATCGCCGGCTTGATGATGGCCTTTATCTACCGGAAGGACGACGCTAACCGGACAGCCGGGCAGCTCTACGTTCCCGATGCAGATGAAAAAACCCGCGCCCTCTGGCAGGACGGCGCTTATATGCTGACCATGGTGCTCATCCTCGTTTTTGCTGCCTTCGCCAAGCCGACGGACGGTGATGCCCCCATCTGGAGCGCCCTTTTCGCCGCCAAGTGGTATGTTACCTCGGTCCTGCTGGTCGTGCTGGCGGTGATGCTGAAAGGATGGTTTTCAAAAGAAGAGCTGGTAAACTGGGTCCAGGCCACATGGGACTTCATGAAGCAGATCTTCCCTCTCCTTATTGCCGGCGTCATTGTGGCGGGCTTTCTCTTGGGCCGTCCCGGTCATCCGGCGCTGATTCCGGACCACTTCATCGTTTCCCTGGTGGGCGGCAATTCCCTCTGGGCAAACCTGTTTGCCTCCGTTTCCGGCGCCTTGATGTATTTTGCGACCCTGACGGAGGTGCCGATCCTGCAGGGCCTGATCGGTTCCGGCATGGGTCAGGGACCGGCGCTGGCGTTACTGCTGGCAGGACCGGCCCTGTCCCTGCCCAGCATGATCGCCCTGGCCGGCATCATGGGCCTGAAAAAAACCATGACCTACTGCGCAATTGTTGTGGTTCTTTCCACTATG
>JBAYKV010000132.1:0-9079 GCA_041664405.1 Syntrophales bacterium | reverse complement strand
GTAACGCTTCCTGATAAGGGGGACCAACAATGATCAGATCACTGGCCGATATTTCAAAACTGGCGCGGGAGAAGGGACCGAAAAAAATAGCCGTCCTTGCTCCTGAAGATGAAGAGTTCATGCTGGCGGTCAAGAAAAGCTGGGAGCTGGGTTACATCGAACCTGTCCTCATCGGCAACATAAAAAAGATTGAGGAGGCGGCGGAAAAGGTTGCCTTCAATATCGATCCCTTCCAAAAAATCTCCGGCGACGAACATCAGGGTATTTCCGATCTCGGGATCAGGATGCTTTTTTCCGGAGCGGCGCCCATTGCCGGCAAGGGCCAGATCCCGACCTCATATATTTATCGTTCCATCATCCGGGAGGAGGCGAAGGCAGGTTCGGGCATGACGGTTAGCGTAGTGACGTTCTGGGAGGTGCCCGGAATCGACCACCTCGTCGCCTTTACCGATACGGGCGTCAACATCAAGCCCGATCTCAAAGCCAAGGGGGAAATCATCAAAAACGCTGTCTTTGTTTACCATCTCCTCGGATATCCCCGGCCGAAGATCTCCATCCTGTCCGGACAGCGGGAAGTAGGTGGGAAACTGGCTTCTTACGAAGATTACGAAGCCCTGCAAAAAGCGGCCGCCGCCGGAGATTTCGGCGCCTGCGAGATCGTGGCGGCAACTTCCTTTACCGACATCTTCCTGGGCGGCCGGAATTGCCGGTTGGATTACGGCAACATCAACAGCGAGAAAATGCCCCACATCCTCCTCGTTCCCAGTCTCGACACGGGCAACATCATCTGCAAGCTAGATTTTTTCCTCGACGTGAACCGGAGTTCTCTGGTTGCCACTTCCCGGGGACCGGTCTGCATCCCCGCCCGGTCGGACTTCAGCGACAACATCGTGCAACAGATCGCCATGAGCGTCGTCCTTGCCGACCGCATGGGAAAGGAGGTGCAGTGAGATGCTGAACTCGTTTAAGCAAATACTGGCAGCGGCTAAGCAGGCCGGAGTCAAGAAACTTGTTGTCCCCTGCCCTGTCACGGCGGATTTTCCCCTTCTGGCAGAAGCGGCCGCAACCGGCTTGATCATGCCGATCCTCGTCGGCGCCGACAGTTCGCTGGCAGTCCTGGTCAAAGGGTCCCCGTTAGCGAATGGGAAATTTGAGCTTGTAGAGGAAAACGATCCGCAGCAAGCTTTGGGACGGGCGCTGGCCCTAGTCCGAAATGCTAAGGCGGACATCCTCATGCAGGGAGGCGCCGCCCCTCAAGAGCTTCTGGATGCCCTCCGCGACAAGGAACAGGGATTGCTGCCCAAGGGTGGGGTCATCAGCTTTGTTTCCGTCTTTCAGCTTTTGAAGCGGGAAAAGCTGATCCTCGTGACGGACACATTTATCAATAACAATCCGACCCTTGTCGAAAAACAAAAGATCCTCGAAAACGCCTCGCAACTTGCCAGCCTCCTGGGAATCGAGGCGCCTAAAGTGGCGGTTCTTGCCGCAATCGAACAGGTAAATCCCGGCATCCCTTCGACCTTGGACGCCGCGATCCTTTCCAAGATGGGAGAACGCCGACAATTCGGCAAGGCTATTGTGGAAGGGCCCCTCGATATCGATTGCGCCCTGAGCCAGGTTGCCGCCGGACGGAAAGGCCTCCAGAGCGTCGTGACGGGTAACGTGGATATTTACCTCGTTCCCGAAATCGACACGGGTCATCTTCTGGCCGAAGCCCTTGTTTTCTTTGGAAAGATGCAAACGGCGGGCATGGTTATGGGGACTTCCAAGCCGGTAATCATGAATCTCCCCTTCGTCTCCGCTGAAAACCGGCTCGTGGAAATCGCCCTGGCCTGCCTCGCCTGCCCGAAAGGAGGGACCAATGGATAAAAAACATCGCCTCCTCGTCATCAATGTGGGCTCCACCTCTACGAAGGTGGCCTCCTTCCGTGATGCTCAACCAGAGACCATTGAAAACATCCGGTACCGCAGTGAAGATCTGGCCGACTATCCATCTCTGAGTGACCAGCTTCCCTTGCGGGAAATGGACGTTATGAAATTCCTGAAGAAAAACATGATCAACCTCGCAGATATCGACATGGTCGTCAGCCGGGGCGGATTGGGGAAGCCGGCCCCCGCCGGGGCTTACCGGATAGACGAAATAATGTGCGCCGATCTCTTGGCGGGAAAGTACGGGAAACACCCGTCGGCCCTGGGACCGGCCATGGCTTTAAGCTTCTCCAAACAATTCGGCATGCCGGCAATCGTAATCGATCCGCCCAGTACCGATGAATTCGAACCTCTTGCCAGGATCTCGGGACTTCCGGAAGTAGAGCGTAAAAGCGCTTTTCATGCCCTGAACCAGAAGATCGCGGCGCGACGTTTTGCCCTCGCCAAGGGAAAAAGATACGAGGAAATAAACGTCGTCGTGGCCCACCTGGGGGGCGGCATAACCATCGGCGCCCATCGGCAGGGGCGGGTCATCGACTGCACCCACGGCCTTGCAGAGGGACCCCTCACCCCGGAGCGGGCCGGCGCGTTGCCCACCATGGATCTCCTCGACCTAGCCTTTTCCGGGAAACTCGACAAAAAACAAATCCAGGGCCGTCTGGTGGGACAGGGCGGTCTGGCGACTTATTTAGGCACCACGGATGCCCAGCAGGTTGAAGAAATGATCAAAAGGGGAGACGAAAAGGCAAGGCTCGTCTTTGCAGCCATGGCCTACCAGATCGCCAAGGATATCGGGGCCATGGCCGTTGTCCTGAATGGAGAACTTGACGGGATCATCCTCACCGGTGGGCTTGCTCATTCCGAAATGCTGACGGGGCTGATCGAGGCACGTGTCCGTTTCCTTGCCCCCGTCTCCGTTTATCCAGGAGAGGATGAAATGTCGGCCTTGGCAGCAGGCGGCATGCGGGTCCTGGGAAAAGAAGAAGAAATTATGAAATACTGATTCCCTTGAAGAAGAGAGGTGGGCCATGGATTTCAGATTGACGGAAGAACAGGAGCTTATTCGCAGGAACATGCGCGAATTTGCTGAACGGCATGTGGCGCCCATCGCCGCTGAGCTCGACGAGAACAGCCGTCACCCGGTGGAGCTTTTTCGTAAACTCGCCGAGGGAGGATGGATGGGGATTCCCATCGCCGAGTCATACGGCGGCGCCGGGGCGGATTTTATCACCCATGCTGTCGCTGTTGAAGAGATTTCCCGTTCCTGTTCATCTACGGGTTTCACCCTGTCATTTCATGCCGGCATCATCGGCATGGCGCTGCAGCTCTTCGGAACGGAAGAGCAGAAGCAAACATACCTGGTTCCCCTCGCCCAGGGGCAGCACCTGGGCGCGTTCGCCCTGACCGAGCCGGGCGCCGGAACGGACGTCATGGCCGTTACCACCACGGCCATGCCTGGAGAAAAGGATTATATCCTCAACGGGACGAAAACCTTCGTCTCCAACGGCCCCATCGCCGATACCTACATCGTTTTCTGCTGGACGGACAAAGCTGCGGGACGAAAGGGCATGAGCGCCTTGATCGTTCCCCGGGGGACATCCGGGCTTAAGCCGGGCGACCATTTCCGGAAAATGGGGCTACGTTCGTCGCAGACATCGGAGGTAGTCTTCAAGGATTGTCGCGTCCCGAAGGAAAATCTCCTCGGCCCGGAGGGCAAGGGGCTAGCCATCGCCATGGGAGGATTCGAACGTGGCCGGATCGGGATTGCCGCCCAGGCCGTAGGCATTCTCCAGGCGGCCTTGGACGAATCCGTAATATATGCAAAGGAGCGGGTCCAATTCGGCAAACCGATCGCCCGCCAGCAGGCCATTGCCTGGATGCTCGCCGACATGGCCACCGACCTTGCCGCCGCCCGTTTTCTGGCCTACCATGCGGCCTGGCTGCTGGACAATAACCGTCCCTTCGGCAAGGAGGCCTCCATGGCCAAACTCTACGCCACGGAAGCTGCCATGAGGCATACCACCAAGGCGGTGCAGATCCACGGCGGCTATGGATACATAAAAGGCGCGAAAGTGGAGCGCCTGATGCGGGATGCCAAGATCGCCGAGATCTATGAAGGGACATCGGAGGCTCAGCGCCTCGTCATATCGGGAAACGTTATCCGTGGCTGACGCCTACCGGAGGAATCCCGTCTGTATCATCGACCCGACGGCACTTGACCATCCGCTGCCGGTTTTTTCTATTACCACCTATTTTCCTGAACGCCCCGGCGGCGCGTGGCAGCCAAACAGGAATAATATCTTGACATCATAAATCTTTAGCGCCATTATGCCGCTAATTTCCCGATCGGAGGCGCCAATACTAGTTATCGCCGTATTCTCAATCATATTCAACACTAAGGTTTTCGCTTTATTATATCATAGGCTTAAGTGCTATTGATCCTCAATAATTTTGGATTTACGTCCCCTTGAAGGTTCTCATTTGGCAGAGTAAATGGCCTGAGTAAATAAAGCGGCAATTAAGTCGTGACACATCGTAGGAGGGGGATATGACGGTTCCGTCATCAATTCTTGAACTGATCGCCCGTTTCGAAAGGAACCGGGAAACCTACAACTCCGCCCCTTATAATGAAACACAACTCCGGAGGGAGTTTATCGATCCCTTCTTCAAGGCCCTGGGATGGGACACGGATAATTCCCTCGGTTATGCTGAGGCGTATAAAGATGTGATTCACGAGGACGCCATCCGGGTCGGCGGGGCAACAAAGGCCCCGGACTATTGTTTTCGTATTGGCGGCGCCCGGAAATTCTTTCTGGAAGCCAAAAAGCCCGCCGTAAATATCATGGAAGACCCCGCTTCTGCGTATCAGCTCCGACGCTATGCCTGGTCCGCGAAACTGCCTCTGTCTATTCTCACCAATTTTGAATCGTTTGCCGTTTACGACTGCCGGATCAAGCCGGACAGCGCCGATAAGCCTTCCACTGCTCGAATCATGCACCTTAACTGGCGGGAATATGCCGCCCGCTGGGAGGAGATTGCCGCTGTATTTTCCAAAGACTCCGTCCTTAAAGGTTCCTTCGACAAATACGCCGAATCGTCAAAAGGGAAAAAAGGCACCGCCGAAGTGGATGCGGCTTTCCTCCAGGAGATCGAATCATGGCGGGACATCCTGGCACGCAACATAGCCTTGCGCAATACCGCCTTGAGCCAGCGGGAACTCAACACCGCCGTGACGATGACCATAAATCGAATCATCTTTCTGCGCATCTGCGAGGACCGGGGGATCGAGCACTATGGCCAGTTGCACGGCCTTATGAACGGCCCCAACACCTACCAGCGGCTTATTCAAATCTTTTATGCCGCTGACGATAAATACAACTCCGGTCTTTTTCATTTCCGACCGGAAAAAGGGCGCGTCGAACCACCTGACCACCTGACCCTCAATCTGTCAATAGACGACAAGCCATTGAAAGATCTCCTTAAGGATATGTACTTCCCGGATTCGCCTTACGAATTTTCCGTCCTGCCGGCTGATATTCTCGGATCGGTCTATGAACAATTTCTCGGCAAGGTAATCCGCCTGACGCCTGGCCATCAGGCCAAGGTAGAAGACAAACCGGAGGTGAAAAAGGCAGGCGGCGTCTTCTACACGCCGAAGTATATCGTCGATGCCATCGTGGAAAAGACGATCGGCGGATGGATGGGCGCACGAGCGGCATCCATCGGCGGCCGATCGCAGAAAGCCCGGACACTCATGCCCCGTCATATCGGCGATCTGCACATTCTCGATCCGGCCTGCGGGTCCGGCTCTTTCCTTATCCAAGCTTATCAGTACCTCCTGAATTGGCATTTGCGTTGGTATACTGAAAACGATCCCATAAAATGGGCCAGAGGAAAGAACCCCGCCATCTACCAAACCGCCAGCGGAGAATGGCGGCTGACAACATCGCAAAAGAAGGGGCTTCTCCTCAACCATATCTTCGGGGTCGATATCGATCCCCAGGCCGTTGAGGTGACAAAGCTTTCTCTCCTCCTTAAAGTCCTCGAAGGGGAGAACGAAGAGACCATCAGCAACCAGCTCGTTCTTCTCCATGAGCGCGCCCTGCCTGATCTTTCGGCCAACATCAAGTGCGGCAATTCCCTCATCGGGCCTGATTTTTATGAAGGCAGACAGGGCAGCCTCCTCGACAGCAACGAAGAATACCGGATCAACGCCTTTGACTGGCGAAGGGAGTTCCCCCAGGTTTTCAGCCCGGCATCAACACCAGCAGCATCGGAGAAAGGGCTACCCCTCAAAACCCCTCCCCTTCAAGAAAGTTCGGGTGGTAACGGGGTTACCGCCGGCTTCGATGTCATCATCGGCAATCCCCCATATATCCGCATCCAGACCCTGAAGGAGTGGGCGCCTGTCGAAGTGGAACATTACAAGTTGGCTTACGCCGCCGCTGGAAAAGGAAACTACGACATCTACGTGGTCTTCGTCGAAAAAGGCCTTTCCCTCCTGAACGCCAATGGCAGACTCGGCTTCATCCTCCCCCATAAATTCTTCAACGCCCAGTATGGAGAACCCCTCCGGGCGCTCCTGGCCAATGGCAAACACCTGAACGAGGTGATCCATTTTGGTGACCGTCAGGTCTTCGCCGGGGCAACGACCTACACGTGCCTGCTTTTCCTGGATAAACAGGCCACCTCTGCCTGCCGCGTCACCAAAGTGGACAAACTGGAAGACTGGCAGCGCACAGGCGCGGGAACAACCGGCGATATTCCCGCTGCCGCCGTCACCGCCAGCGAGTGGAATTTCACCGTTGGACAAGGGACGGGGCTCTTCGAGAGGCTGCGGCGGATGCCGTTGAAGCTGGAAGATGTCTCGATGCGCATTTTTCAGGGAATCAAGACCAGCGCTGATAAGATTTATATTCTTGAAGAACGGGAGCGAGAGCAAGGGGAATCAGGACGTGTATTGGTTTATTCCCGTGAAAAGGGAACGGAATATTGGCTGGAACCGGATCTGTTGCATCCCTTGATTAAAGGGGGCGACAGCAGACGTTATCACCTGACCAAGACCAACCGGCTGATTCTTTTTCCTTATGGACAATCGGAGAACGGAAAGGCCAGCCTCATTTCCGCTTCAATTTTCAAATCGCGTTATCCCCTCACATGGACTTATCTCACGGCAAACAAAATCTATCTGGAGAACCGGGAAGACGGCAAAATGCGAAATGATCAATGGTATGGCTATGTCTATCCCAAGGCTTTGGACGTAATGCCCTTAGCTAAAATCTTTACGCCGGATATCGCAGCAAGATCGTCTTTTTCGTTGGATGAGACTGGCGAGACATTTTTCACCGGCGGCGTGGCCGGCGGATACGGCATCCTTGTCTCGGAAAATCACTCGCGATCTTATATCCTTGGTCTTTTGAACTGCCACCTGCTGGAATGGTTTCTCCATCGTACGGCCGGCCAAATGCGCGGCGGCTACTACAGCTATGAAGCACGATTTATTCGCAACCTTCCCATCCGCCCCATCGACTTTTCTGACCCCACCGACATTGCCCGCCACGACCGGATAGTAACATTGGTGGAGGCCATGCTGAACCTGAACAAGCAACTCGCCACCGCCCGGACGCCCCACGAAGAGACCATCCTTAAGCGCCAGATCGAGACCACGGACCGCCAAATCGACCGGCTGGTATATGAGCTGTATGACCTGACGGAGGAAGAGATGGCCATCGTGGAGGGAAAATGAGCAAAGAGAGGCCGTTGGCTGCGCTACAAGATGTCGAATATGACCCGATACGTTGTTGGCATTATTACCGATGGCAGAACGACATAAAACTATTCACGTTTTTTAGTAATGATGAGAATGGAGAACGATCATGGCGAAAAATAAGGATTTATCTAGGTCACGGGCATTAGCTGCTAAAGTCATCTTTGCCGCCTTGAAAACTTTAAAAGACGCCGGAGGTGAATTGCCGGGCAAAGAGGTTATCGCTCGCGTTGGCCAAAACGTGCAGTTTGATCCCTGGGACAGGGAAACATACGAGAAATCCGGGTATGTCCGATGGACCTCCATTCTCCATTTCTTCACGATTGACTGTATCAAGGCCGGTTTTCTGGTTAAACAGAAGGGGATTTGGTTCTTGACGAAGGAAGGAGAGGCCGCCCTTGCCCTTGGTGAACGCGGCCTGCTCGACGAAGCGACCAAAGCCTATCGCGATTGGAGGAAAAAAGTCGGCGAATCCGTTGACGACGGAAAAAGTCTGGAAGAGCCAATTATCGAGGAAGGCGCCAGGGCGCGAGAAATCACCCTTGAAGAAGTAGAACAACTGGCCTTGGACGGACTGCGAAAATACATTGAGGCAAAGACACCCTACGAATTCCAGGACCTTGTGGCTGCGCTGCTGCGCGGGATGGGGTACCATACCCCTTTTGTTGCGCCCCGCGGAAAAGACGGCGGCATCGACGTTGTAGCCTACCAGGACCCCCTCGGCACTACGACCCCCCGCATCAAAATCCAGATCAAGCACCGTGATTCTTCAGCATCCGTTAAAGAGATTCGGGAACTCATGGGGCTTCTCCAAAAGGACGGTGATGTGGGAATCTTTGTCTCGACAAATGGCTTCACCTCCGATGCCAAGACGACAGCAAGAAGCTCGCACGTCCACGTGGAGCTAATTGACTTCGAACGATTCATAAGCCTTTGGCAGGAGTTCTACCCAAAGCTGACCGATGAGGATAAGGCGAGACTGCCCCTCCGGGCGGTATATTTCCTTGCGCCGGAGGAATGAACGATATTACAATTATTCCAATGTCGTTTTTTCCATGCCAATATGCTATAAGTAACTATAATTTTAAGAAACAAATCAGGCTGGTCATATATTCGTCTGCCGCTGGAAATGGCCCCAACGAATGCACCCACAATGGGTGCATTCGTACCCATTGTGGGTGCGCAATGATAAACCATGGATACTATGAACATTAACGACTGTCTGACCTTAACTCTTTTTGGCAAGACCCGGCGGGCAATTTTATCTGTCCTTTACGGGCATGCCGATGAAACTTTCTATCTGCGCCAGCTTGTCAGGGTTGCCGGGGGCGGCATGGGGGCAGTTCAGCGGGAAGTGAAAGCTCTTGCCGACACTGGTATTAT
>JBAYKV010000131.1:0-9091 GCA_041664405.1 Syntrophales bacterium | reverse complement strand
TTTTGACTCCAATTTGACTACCCTCATCGCCGCCCTCTTCCTCTTCGGCTTCGGCACCGGCCCCGTAAAGGGTTTCGCCGTCACCCTGACCATTGGCCTGATAGCTAACATGTTCACGGCTGTTTTCGTGACCCGGATTATTTATGACTATTTTATCTGGAATCGCAAGATCCAGACGATCAGCGTATAAGGAGTTCATTCATGGCATTCATGGAATTTATCAAACCGGACATCAACTTCGACTTTGTCGGCAAAATGAAAATGGCCTGCGGCATCTCCATGGTCATGATCATTATCAGTTTTGCATCTATCGCCTGGCATGGAGGCCTGAATTACGGCATCGACTTTGCCGGAGGCGCCCTGGTCCAGGTCAAATTCAACGTCCCCTTCACCATCGACAAGATCCGCGCGTCCTTACGGCCCCTCGGCATCCAGAACAGCATCATCCAGCAGTACGGTCCCCAGGAAATCGTCGTCCGCGTAGGGGAGGGTGCCACGGATCTCAACAGCTTATCGGGAAGAGTGGAGGAGGCGCTAAATAATGCCTTCGGGAAGAACGCCGTCGAGATGCGGCGAGTGGAAATGGTGGGTCCCAAGGTGGGAAAGGATCTGACGAAAAAGGCCCTTCTCGCAATATTATTCTCGTGGATAGGAATCCTAGTCTATGTCGGTTTGCGTTTCGAGTTCCGTTACGCCGCCGGCGGGATCCTTGCCCTCATCCATGACACGATCATTACAGTCGGTGTCTTTTCCCTCCTGAACAAGGAGTTCGACCTGACCATCGTGGCGGCCCTCCTGACCATCATTGGTTTTTCGATCAATGACACCGTCGTCATCTTCGACCGGATCCGGGAAAACTCCCATAAAAATATCAAGCAGCCCCTGAGTGAAATTGTTAACAACAGCATCAACCAGACCCTGAGCCGGACGATCCTGACGGCCTTTACCGTCTTCTTAGTACTCCTGTCGCTGTTTTTCCTCGGCGGCCCGGTGATTCATGACTTTGCCTTTGCTATGATTGTAGGCGTCATTGTCGGCGCCTATTCCACTGTTTTTATAGCCAGTCCTTTTGTTCTGGTCTGGGAGCGTTGGCGACCCTCTAAAACAAGAAGGAAACAATAAATTGTCACCCCTGGAAATCATCGGCGTCAGCCTCTTTATCATTGTTCTTTTTTTAGGGTTCTTTTCGATTATTTTCGGACTGCCGGGAACCATCATCATTGCCGCCGACGTCATCATCTATGCCTTGGTCACCGGCTTCAACCCGATTGGCTGGAAGGTGATCCTGATCATGATCGTCCTCGCGGTCCTGGCCGAGACGCTGGAATTTTTTATCGGCATGTCTGTGGCCCTCCAGTTTGGCCTGTCGGTGAAAGGATTCTGGGCGTCCATTGCCGGAAGCATGATCGGGGCGGCGCTGCTAACCCCCTTCTTTCTTGGCTTCGGGGCTATTGCCGGGGCCTTTTTAGGGGGATTCGCCGGGGTGTTTACCGTTGAAATGATCAGGCAGCAGCGGATGAAACCGGCCTTTCGGGCGGGCTACGGAATGATTTTGGGCCGGATCGCAGGGATTTGTGTAAAAGGCTCCCTCGCCTTTACGATGGTCGTCATTTCACTGACCACTATTTACTCATGACGGCTTCGCCGTCTTAATGATCGATTTGCGGGCTTTTACCGCAAATCTGTAACCACATAAAGCATATCGAGGAATGAAACGGCATTATGACTAAAACCAAATCGAAAATTCAGGAATACGCAGAAGCGATAATCATTGCCATTCTCATTGCCTTTTTTATCCGCACCTTCGTGGTACAGGCCTTCAAGATCCCTTCCGGTTCCATGAAACCGACTTTGCTTATCGGCGACCACATCCTGGTGAGCAAATTCAGCTATGGAATCAAGATTCCCTATTTCCGGAACACCATGGTCCCGATCAGCGACCCCAAAAGAGGGGATATTGTCGTTTTTATTTATCCCGAAGACAGGTCCAAGGATTTCATCAAGAGGGTTATCGGGGTGGGCGGGGATACCATCGAGATCAAAAATAAAAAGATCTTCCTCAATGGCATGCCCTATGAGGATAAGCATGGCGTCTATGTCGATGACTTCATCATCCCTGGGGCTATCCAGCCCCGGGACAATTTCGGACCTGCTACCGTACCCAAGGGCGCCATTTTTACCATGGGAGACAACCGCGATCAGAGTTACGACAGTCGCTTCTGGGGATTTGTCGATCTCAAGGATGTCATGGGCAAGGCCTTTGTCATCTACTGGTCATGGAACAAGGAAGATAATTCCGTCCGCTGGAATCGTCTGGGCAGCCTTCTCCACTGATTCCGATTCTAAATCAAAGCGCTATCTTCGTTGGCATCGTCATCGGCTCCTCGACGTATAAACAATACGCCTGCGTCGCCTCTTCCTCGCCGCCTTGATATCATCTTTGATTTAGAATCGGAATAACCACCATCATGACATCACAGCGCTGACGACCATCGCCACCGACAACAGGATCAAAACGCCCACCGTGAGCCAGGTGATGCCGTTCATGAGTTTGCCGTTCACGTAATCGCCCATGATCCGGCGATCGTTGATCAACAGGAGCATAAAAATCAGAATGAAGGGTAAAAGCATCCCGTTAATGACCTGGGAATAAAACATGATGGCAACAAGGGGCATGTTCGGAAAAAGAATAATCGCCGCGCCCAGAAAGATCATCAGGGAGTATAGCCAATAAAACTGGGGGGCTTCGGTGAATTTGTGATTCACACTGGATTCCCACCCAAAGGCCTCGCAGATCGTATAGGCCGTCGATAAAGGCAGGATCGAAGCGGCAAAAAGGGAAGCGTTCAACAGACCGAAGGCGAAAAGCCAGGTGCAGTAAGCCCCGGCAAGGGGAGCCAGGGCCTGGGCAGCGTCTTTGGCTGTTTCAATCTTGATCCCCTGCTGAAACAGCGTCACTGCACAGAGCATGATAATAAAGAAAGCCACGATGTTGACGGTAAAAGAACCGACGATGATATCGATCCTTGTATAGGCATAGTCTTCAGCCTTAAGCCCCTTATCTACCACGGAGGACTGAAGATAAAACTGCATCCACGGGGCAATGGTGGTTCCGATAATACCAACGGCCATGGTCAGAAAGGCGGGATCGGAATGGATTGTCGGCGTAATCAGCGCCTTGCCGATCTGTCCCCAGTCCGGCTTCCCCATAAAACCCGAAATAATATAAGAGACATAGAAAAGACAGGCCACCAGGAAGACCTTCTCGACGGACTTATAATTCCCCTTGACGACTAACCACCAGACGAAAAAAGCCCCGAAAGGAACAGAGATATATTTGCTGACGCCGAAGATCTCCAGGCTGGCGGCAATTCCGGCAAACTCGGAAATAGTGTTGCCGAGATTGGCCAGAAAAAGAACGATCATGAGATAGACGGTAATCCGGGCCCCGAAACGTTCCCGGATGAGGTCGGATAGGCCTTTCCCGGAGACGACACCCATCCGGGCGCACATCTCCTGAATGATGATCAGGGCAATGGTGACCGGAATGAGTATCCAGAGGAGGGAAAGGCCATATTGAGCGCCGGCCAGAGAATAGGTGGTAATACCGCCGGCGTCATTGTCCACATTGGAGGTAATGATCCCCGGCCCGATGAGAGCAAAAAACACTCCCAGGGATCGCCAGAATCTCCGCTGGAAAAGGCGCTGAAAGATATTCGTTGAGGATTTATCTTTATTTTCCGGCATTGATGACCTTCGCCTTCGTCCATTGTTAATTTTTTCCTAGATGTGGGGCCACGACTTCGAGGAGATTCTTGAAGAGGATCACCCCCTTGATTCTGTCCCCATCATCCACAACGGGAATCGCCATCAGGCCATATTTTGCAAAAAGATCGGCGATCTCATCCTTATCCTCATCAAGATGGACGGAAACCACCCGGTCATCCATGAGATCCGACAGCAGGCCCTCCCCTGGGGCCACGAGGAGTTCCCGCAAACTGATCATGCCCAGGAGACGCTCCTCATCGTCAACAACATAGACGTAATAGATAAAATCCATATCCTCGGCTTCGTGCCGGATGGTTGAGATGGCTTCATCAACCGTCGCCGAAGGCAGGAAATGAAGAAAGGCGGAAGTCATCAGTCCCCCTGCCTCTTCCTCCGGGTGGGCGAGAAGCTCCTTGACGTCATCCGCCATGTCCTGCTCCATCTCCTTCAAGATCCCTTCCGCCTTCTCTTTGGACAGATCGCCCAAAAGATCCGCCGCTTCACTCAGAGACATTTCTTCTATAATATCTGATGCATCGGCAGCATTCATGTCTTCGATCAGGCTGACCTGAATTTTGGGATCCGTTTCCTCAAGGGTCTCTGCCGCTGTTTCCACATCGAGGGACTTGAAAACATTGCTTCGCTGACGCATATCAAGGTCTTCAATGATATCCGCCAGATCAGCCGGATGGATACGGGAGAGACGGTCCTGGGCGATCTTCAGACGCAGGAGATCAGGCGAGGAAATGGGTTGGACAAATCTCCACGAGATGAACTGATTGGGCAGGTCGTAATCGAAGAGCCCGTGGAGAAAAAGATCAACCACCCTTTCTAATCCGGAGCGACGCATGAGCCCCCGGAATCCCACATCCACATGAACCAGATGGAGGCTCTGACGGGCCGTAAGAAACTGTAGATCATTGACCCGGAGGACCTTGGCACCGTGGGTATCCACGATCTGCTTGTCCAGCAGGGCATCCTTCAGGAGCAGTTCGTTATCCCGCAAGGATGGCGCCCTGAAATCATCGGCACAGACGCTAAGGGCATGGAATGGTCGTTGCCCTCCCTCAATGCCGGGAAAACGATAAAACATCGCCGTCTTCTGCCCCTCCTCGGGGGAAAGCAGGGCGTCGGTGACAATGGGATAAGGTTCGGCCAGGGTCGCGACCAGATCCATAATCTTACCCATCGACCGGCCTTCCGGCCCTATGATTGGTTGCCCCAGGATTTCGCTTAAAAACAAAAAAACCTGAGGCTCAGCATTTATAGCCACGATTCACACCTCCAGGCGGCGAGGTATATAGCACAGTCTCAAGTCCATCGGAAAGGCATTTTTTGGCGACATTGTCGATTTGATGGTATTCGGTTCATCTGCCCGCTAAACTTCGACAATCTCTCCTTGACATTTATGAATAAAAACATGTTATATTAGCATCTTACTTATGGAAACATATCGCCAAATTGCAGGGTGTAAACATACTGCGCCGCCCAACGAAGATCAGCTGGTCTGGACAGCTAAGGAAGACGGGAAGGAGGTCCGCTATACGGAAGAGCCGGCGGTTGGTTTCTGGCAGCAAGTGCAGGTGGGCATTATGTCTTTATTCCCCATCTATGGGCTGCTTTGAGCTGTCTTTAGCAAACGCACTGAGCTTGTTCCTGAAGAATATTTAGTCTTTCTCAGTAGTTCCCATCCGCAAGCCCTATCCGTTATAGTTCACCTGTCACAGAAGATTTTGAACCGCAAATATTTTATGAAATATTCCGCTGCCTCTCTAAATTTCATCCATAAAACTTGACAAAAAGGAACCGATCTTTTATACATGACCCGGTTTTAAAGTGGTGTGACCTTTTAAATTAATCCTGAGAGATTGAAAAAGGAAAGATGTGAAAAGGGTAACGAACAAAATAGTCGTGAGCGGGCCTCCCTGAATATCGAGGGGAGGCTTTTTTGTTTTTTAAACATGTATTCAGTTTTATTTTGCTGTTTTGTCGTTGCTAATCTTATGAGGACCCCATGAAAAATAAAAACCGCGTCGTCATGGATGCCGAGGGCATCGATCGATCACTGACCCGCATCGCCTATGAAATTCTGGAGAAAAACAAGGGGCTGGATGATCTCGTCTTGATCGGCATCCGCACGGGCGGCATCTATCTCGCCAACCGGCTGCAGAGAAAGATAGCCGCTATCGAAGGCATCGAAGCCCCCTCCGGCATCCTGGATGTAACCCTTTACCGGGACGACCTGCAGAAAACAAACAAAAAGCCTCGCATCGGCAAGACGGACATCGCCTTCTCCCTGGATGACAGGAAAGTGGTCCTTGTGGATGATGTCCTCTTTACGGGCAGAACCATCCGGGCCGCCATGGACGCCCTTATCGATTTCGGCCGGCCGCGCCTGATTCAACTGGCCGTCCTGATCGATCGTGGGCACCGGGAACTTCCCATCCGGGCGGATTTTGTCGGCAAGAACCTGCCCTCTTCCCTGTGGGAAGATGTCAGCGTCAAGCTCACGGAAAAGGACGGCGTCGATGAAGTCGTAATCGAGATGGATTCTGAGGAGTAGCAATATGATATTAGAAAGAAAAGACATCCTGGGCATCAAGGAGCTTTCTAAGGATGAGATCCTCCTCATTCTCGATACGGCCGATTCCTTCATAGAGATATCAACCCGGGAAATCAAAAAGGTCCCCACTTTAAGAGGAAAAACGGTTATTAACCTCTTTTACGAGGCCTCTACGCGCACGAGGACCTCGTTCGAGATTGCCGGAAAGCGCCTCAGTGCCGATACAATCAATATCTCCGCTTCGACAAGCAGCGTGGTCAAGGGAGAGACCCTTCTGGATACGGCGAGGAACCTGGAGGCCATGAATCCCGATGTGATCGTTATCCGTCACAGCGCTGCCGGGGCCCCCCACATGTTGGCGGGAATGGTCAGGCAGTCCATCATCAACGCCGGCGACGGCGCCCATGAGCACCCTACCCAGGCGCTCTTGGACATGATGACGATCCGGGCCAAGAAAGGCCGCCTCGAAAACCTGAATGTAGCCATTGTGGGCGACATCGCCCATAGCCGGGTCGCCCGCTCCAATATCTACGGTCTGAAGAAAATGGGCGCCCAGGTCGCAGTCGCCGGACCGGCAACCATGATCCCGAGAGATATCGAACAAATGGGGGTGAGTGTTCATTCATCCCTCGACGAGGCCATCAAAGAGGTTGATGTCATCATGATGCTTAGGATTCAGATCGAACGCCAGCATCAGAACATTTTTCCGTCCCTCCGTGAATATGCCCAACGCTTCTGTCTAAGCAAAAAGAATATTTCCCTGGCAAAAAAGGATGTCCTCGTCATGCATCCGGGACCGATCAACCGGGGCGTGGAAATATCACCGGATATTGCCGACGGTCCCTACTCGGTCATTCTCGATCAGGTCACCAACGGGGTGGCGGTGCGCATGGCCCTGTTGTACCTTCTCACAGGAGGCAAAGCATAATATGAATTGGCTTATCAAAGGCGCCCGGATCATTGACCCGTCCCAACATATCGACGACCGGATGGATGTCTTGATCGAAAACGGCAAAATCGTCAAACTCGGGGAAAAGCTGTCGCCGTCAAGTAAAAAGGGGGCGGGCATCATTGAAGCAGCAGGTTTGGTAGTCACTCCCGGGCTCATCGATATGCACACCCACCTACGGGAACCGGGCTTCGAATACAAGGAAACCATACAGACCGGCTCTGAGGCCGCCTGCGCCGGGGGGTTCACTGCCATTGCCTGCATGCCTAACACGAATCCGGTGAATGATACCCGTTCCGTTACGGAATTTATTCTCAGAAAAGCGGCGGAAACCAATCTCGTTAACGTTTATCCCATCGCCGCCATTACCATGCAATCTCTGGGGAACGCACTTGCCGAATTCTGGGATCTCAAAGAAGCCGGGGCCATCGCGCTTTCCGACGATGGTAAACCGGTCATGGACAGCGCTGTAATGCGCCGGGCGCTGGAATATGCCCATTCCCTTGGGCTTCCCATCATCTCCCACTGCGAAGACACCTGTCTCTCCTCCGGCGGCGCCATGCATGAGGGATTCGTAGCGACGGAGCTGGGCTTGCCGGGAATACCTGGCATTGCCGAAGATATTATGGTGGCCAGAGACTTGTTGCTTGCCGAATACACCCGGTCATCCATCCATATCGCCCATGTCAGTACGGCCTGGTCCGTGCGCCTGATCAGAGACGCCAAGAAAAGAGGAATCAAGGTCACCGCTGAAACGGCCCCTCATTACTTTACCCTGACCGACGATGACCTGAGAACCTATGACGTTAACGCCAAGGTTTACCCTCCTTTACGGGGGAAGACCGACGTCGAGGCGATAAAGGAGGGTCTGCGGGACGGAACCATTGATGCGATTGCCAGTGATCACGCCCCCCACGCCCAGACGGACAAGGAAGTGGAATTCGAATATGCCGCCAGCGGTATGATCGGACTGGAAACATCCCTGGCCCTGGGTCTCAGACTCGTCGCTGCGGACGTCCTGACCCTGAACCAGTTGATTGAGAAAATGAGCACCAATCCGGCCGGTATCCTCCGTATTCCCGGTGGAACCCTGCGGTCCGGCGGCCCTGCCGACCTGACTATTATAGATTTACAGCGATTATGGACGGTCGACCGCAAAGCGATTCGTTCGCGCAGCAAAAATACGCCCTTCCTTGGCTGGGGCCTGACCGGAAAGGCCGTCATGACCATAAAGGGCGGCGTAGTAACCTACGACGAGCTTCATAACTGACATGAACAGTCGCGCCATTCATAAAACCAGGGCCGTCGTTCTCCATACCCTTGACTATGGGGAATCGGATCGCATCGCGACCTTCTATACCCTCGAATTCGGCAAGGTAAAGGGAATTGCCAAAGGGGCCCGCCGCTCTCGCCGCCGTTTTGCCAATGCCCTCGAACCTTTTTCATGCGCCGACATTCGCTTCTCCCAAAAGGGCGATTCCTTGGCCTTCGTTGATCAATGCGACATGGTTGATCATTTCCCCACCATCCGCTCGGATCTTGAGAAAAGCATGTCCGCCTCATACCTGGTTGAACTGACCGGCGCCTTTACCGTGGAAGGCAAAAAAAACGAATTGATTTTCGAGTTGTTAATCGACTTTCTGTCCGTCATGGACAACGGGCCATTTATCCCCGGTTTATTGTCCTTCTTCGAAATCCGTCTCCTTCACCTCTCCGGTTACGAACCCGTCCTTGACCGTTGCGCCCTCTGTAACAGGCCTTTGGAAGCTGAAAGTTCATATCGCTTCAGTAATAGCCGTGGGGGGCTCAAG
>JBAYKV010000130.1:0-9362 GCA_041664405.1 Syntrophales bacterium | reverse complement strand
TGACTGCCGGGATGGTGGTCCTCCTTTATAAAAAGCGGCCGGATTTGCTCATCAAAATGCGGGTCATCAAGGCCAGGGAAGCGGCAGTGATCGGGGCAGTTTTAATTGCTGTCACCATTTTCTTTTCCGGAGTTGCCCCTGCCGAGGCGTCCAAGTGGACCGGCGTCGATGAAGCGGTAATAGAGAAGATCGCCAAGGAGCAGGGACGAGAACCCAAGGAACCCTTGATCAATATGGAACAGGGTGATCTGCCCCTCTTTATCTTTCTCGTTGCCGGAGCTGTAGGGGGCTTTGCCGCAGGTTATTACTGGCGGGTGTTGATTGCTGAAAAAGGTCCACCCCGGTGCCGGGGAGGCGCGGAGCGGTCACCGGAGAACTCCGCCAAGATAAGGGGAAGTTAATGCACCTCCTGGAATATTATGCCTCGGATCACTGGCTGGCCCGGATCGACGCCCGGATCAAGCTCCTCGTGACCCTGATTGTCCTGGTCATGGTTCTGAGTTATCAGGGCGTCGGCTTCCAGCTCCTCGTGGCGGCCCTCTCCCTGACCCTGATCATGAGCATGAAAATTCCCTGGCGGCTTTTTCTGCTCCGCTTCTCCGAACCGCTCTTGATCGTTCTCGTCGTCTTATTGTTAAAGATTTTTTTTACCGGTCATGATCCCCTCTTTTCCTTTAATATCCTGGGATTCCACCTTACGGCGTATCGCGAAGGCTTGGCGGAAGGTATTGCCATCGGCAGCCGGATAATGGCTGCCATCTCCCTCATGGCCGTCCTGGTTTATGCAACCCCTTTTCCGGAACTCATGGCCGCCCTGTCCTGGCTGAAAGTTCCTCGGGGGTTCATCGAAATACTCCTTTACGCATATCGCTATATCTTTGTCCTCTTTGAGGAAGCCATGGTGATTTATCAGGCCCAGAAAAACCGTCTTGGCTATGCAAACTTCCGGAATCGCCTGAGTTCCTTCGGGATATTGACTGGTTCCCTGATCCTCAAGGCCTTCGAGCAAAGCCAGACCCTCTCCACGGCCATGGTGCAGCGGGGATATGACGGCAACATGCCCCTCTTCCAGAGCCGTCCGTTCCGATCTTCCGAGATCTTCCTTTCCTGCTTGGTGGTAACGGTTATGGGCATATTGTGGGGCATATGAATCGCATAGCCCTCAAGAATGTCCGTTATCGATACGCCGACGGCACGGAAGCCGTGACCGGGGTGACGTTTGCCGTCCGGCACGGCGAGTTTGCCGGGGTCCTCGGCTATAACGGGTCGGGAAAGACGACGCTCCTCAAGATCATGGACGGGATGATCAAGGATTTCCAGGGAAGCGTCCTTCTTGACGGGACGGACATCCGCCGTCTGTCGTCCCGGGAGATTTATGGAAGGATGGGCATCGTCTTCCAGAATCCTAATGATCAGCTTTTTGCCCCGACGGTATTTGAAGATGTCGCCTTCGGTCCCATGAACATGGGATTTGGGGAGGAAGAGGTCGTCAAAAGGGTGAACAGGGCCCTGGAAGCGGTCGAGATGGCGGTATATGCAAAAAAGTCCATTCACCACCTGAGTTTTGGCCAGAAAAAACGGGTCTGCATCGCCGGACTCCTCTCCATGGGCCATGAGATCCTTCTCCTCGATGAACCCACTGCGGGCTTGGACCCCCTGGGGGAGTATCAGATGATGGATCTCCTCATGAAACTAAACCGGGAAAAGAAGGTGACTATCTTCATGGCGACCCACAGCGTCGATCTGATTCCCGTTTTTCTGGATCGCCTCTATGTCTTGAGCGAAGGCAAGATCGTCAGGAGCGGGACCCCCGAGGCCGTCTTTACCGCCCCCGAAGAGATGAGCCAGGTACGTCTGCGGCTCCCCCAGATCGCGGAGCTGATCTACCGGTTGAAGCACGAGGACAAACTGGCCTTCGGGCGGATTCCCCTGACCATCGGGGAGGCACGGCGGGAAATCATGGATCTTTTTCAAAAGGACAAGTAGCTCAGAACGAATAACCTCAATTTCCGACTTTTTGCGAAGTCGTCAAATGCAACTGGAATTGTTTAGGAGGGCTTTTGACCGTCAGATCCGGCCAAGGCAGAATGGGATTTACGACGGGCAGCTGCGCGGCGGCGGCGGCCAAGGCGGCGGCCCAGTTTCTCTGCACCGGCGATGAACCGCAGAGTGTCGAGATCACCCTTCCCGACGGGACCCGGGAAAGTTTTTCCCTCCTATATGTGCGCCGGCAGGGTGACGGCGCCGTGGCCGCCGTCCGCAAGGATGCCGGGGATGACCCCGATGTGACCGACGGGGCAATCGTGGAGGCGGCAATTTTCTGGACGGACAATGACGGTGGCCATCTTAAAATACCTAATAGCGGCAAGCAGTTAAAAGATAATAGGGGGAGAGCCCATCTTGAACCAGGGAATGGAACCATCCACTTTGAAGCGGGCGAAGGGGTGGGGAGAGTAACCAAGCCGGGGTTGTCCATACCGCCGGGAGAGGCAGCCATCAATCCCATCCCCCGAAAAATGATTGCGGAAGCCCTTCGGGAAGTAACAGCGCGAGGGGTTAAAGTGATCGTATCCATCCCCGAAGGAGCGAAACTGGCGGCCCGGACCTTCAACCCCCGCCTCGGCATTGAAGGGGGGTTGTCGATCCTGGGGACATCCGGGCGGGTCCGCCCCTTCAGTTGTCCGGCCGTGCGCACCTCGCTGAAATATTGCCTGAACGTGGCGGCAGCTACGGGGGTTGATCGTCCGGTTTTCGTCCCTGGCCATATCGGGGCGCGGGCCGCCCGGCGGCACTTGGGGGCGACGGACGAACAGATTATCGAAGTGAGCAACGAATGGGGCTTTATCATGGATGAGGCCATTTCCCTCCCTTTCCGGGCGGTGACGATCCTGGGACATCCGGGGAAGCTGGCGAAGCTGGCCATGAACCATTGGGACACCCATTCCTCCCGCTCCCCCAGTGCCGTTCCCTTTGTGACCGATATGCCGGCAAGGGTATTGGGGAAAGAGCTTGGAAAAGAAAATACCGTAGAAGGCCTATTTGCGGCACTTGACGCCCGGGAGAGGAAAATGCTGGGCGATGAATTGGCGGGAGCTGTTTGTCAGGCTATCCTAAAGCGAACGGAAGCGGCCTGGGAGGTAAAAGCAATTCTGGTGAATATGAAAGGCGATTTAATCGGGGGAAGTTGTTAATGGGAAACGACCCGTTACAGTTTCTTCAACTCGTTATCGTTAATTTTTCTCAGCTTGAATCTTTTGTTGCTGTAGTGTATTTTAGTGCAGGCCAAGGGATTGATAATAAATCGTCCCCTTTTCACGCTTAAAAGTATAATGCTACAGGTGAGTAATTATGGGAAAGCAAGAAATAATAAATATCATCAGAAACAACAAGCCAGAGATGGAATCCCATTATGGAGTACAGCGACTCGGTTTGTTTGGTTCTTATATTAAAGAGAAACAGCGTAAGAAGAGTGATATAGACATACTCGTCAAATTCAACCGCGATATTGATCTTTTCGACTTTTTGGATCTACGCGAATATCTCGAAAGCCAGCTCAATGCTAAAGTTGATCTGGTCATGGAATCCGCTCTCAAACCAGCGATCGGTAAGCGTATCCTGGCTGAGGTCGAATATGTCTAAGGGGAGGGAAATCTCCGATTACCTGGATGATATTTTAACTGCTATTACTGATACCGCTGAGTTCACCAAAGGAATGTCTTACGAGATGTTTGCAGAGGACAAGAGGACTATCAATGCGGTGATCAGATGTCTTGAAGTTCTCGGTGAAGCAGCCAAGCATATTCCGACATCATTCAGGAAGAAATATCCCGATATTCCCTGGACTAAGATGGCTGGCATGCGGGATGTTCTCATTCACGATTACATGGGAGTCGACTTGATGACTGTCTGGAAGGTTGCACAGGAGCGTTTGCCGGCGTTGAAGCCCATGCTCAAAGAATTAACAAGGATAAAAAAGTAAATATAAGGCGACTTGAGCTAAGGAGATGCCCCACCTGCGTCATATACATTCTTCGAGGGCGGCAAGATTCGGGTGACGATCATTGGCGGATGGAAGGACCATGAACCGTTTAAAATAGCAGGGTTCGGGTTGCGACAATTTTGCCAAGATCCTTCCTGAGATGCTTGCTTGATAACTTTTGTCTATTATGCAAGATTACGAATGGTTATGGTCTATTCCGTGGCAATGAATGACAGGTGATGCGAATTTTAACTGGAATCGGATAGATGATAAATCTGGCCACTCTCGCTTACACGCGTTGAACGACGGAACAGGGTGTTTAAATGGGGTTGATGAATATGGGTTCGATCGCTAATATACAATTTGAGAAAAACCGTATCGAACAATTCTGCATCAAATATCATATCGGGCGACTATCCTTTTTCGGATCGGTCCTCCGGCCGGACTTCCGGCCGGACAGCGATGTGGATGTGCTGGTGGAGTTCCAACCCGGTCGGCGGGTCGGCTACCTCCGGCTGGCCGAGATGGAACTGGCGCTTTCCGACATCCTGGGACGCAAAGCGGACTTGCGGACACCGGCGGAGCTAAGCCGGTACTTTCGGGATGAGGTCATGGTAGAAGCGGAGGTTCAGTATGTCGAATCCTGATATTGTCCGTGTCCGCCATATGCTGGATGCGGCACAGGAGGCATTGTCGTTTGTCGGCGATAAGTCGCGATCGGAGCTTGATGCGAACCGGATGCTGACCCTTTCCCTTGTCAAATCGATCGAAATAGTCGGCGAGGCGGCGTCCAGAGTATCATCGGCATTTCGTGAAGCACACCCCTAAATCCCCTGGATGGTTATCGTGACCATGCGAAATCGACTGATCCATGCCTATTTCGATGTCGATCTTGATCGCGTATGGGATACGATCATCGACGATCTGCCGCCCCTTATCCACGAGTTGAAAATGGTCCTATCGAAAGAGAATGGGAGATAAAGGAAGCGGGAAAGATT
Organism: Syntrophales bacterium; assembly: GCA_041664405.1. Classification (GTDB taxonomy): domain Bacteria; phylum Desulfobacterota; class Syntrophia; order Syntrophales; family UBA8958; genus UBA8958. The sequence continues at coordinate 4,385 of JBAYKV010000130.1, read as the reverse complement.
ATAGATAGAAAATAAATCTGTCCCCTTTTTATCTTTATGCGCTATCGATGCGACTGTTGATTTCATCGTTACCGGTGATGAAGATCTGTTGATCATGAAAAAATACAAGAATATCACCATTATTAATCCCAGAAATTTTGAAGCCCTGTTTGTAGACTAACGAGGTGCGAATACTGCGATTGATGCAGAAGGGACGCTGATTTCTTTACGTTGCCCCTTTCAAATTGTAATTTACGACGCCAATACTTTCCAAAGTCCATTGAGATTAACAGAAGAAAATAAATTATAAGAATAAGATTTGCGTTTTTTCAGCAAATCATATATTTACGATCAAATATTTGACACTAAAAAAAATAAGGAGGTGATATTATGATTATCGAGTTTAATGTCGCCAATTATAAGTCGTTTAAAGATCGAGCAGTGTTGAGTCTAGTGGCGTCAAGTGATAACTCTCTGGATGACACAAACATCATTAATAAAGATCACCGGCGTTTGGTAAAAAGTTCCGTAATTTATGGTGCAAACGCTAGCGGCAAGAGCAATCTACTTGATGCGATGTGGGCCATGCGACATATGGTGCTTACTTCGTCAAAAGATACTCAAGCAGGAGAGGACATCAACGTAGAATCATTCAAACTTAGTACTGAGACTGAGGGTAATCCTTCGCTTTTTGAGGTTGTTTTTATCCATAACAATAATTCTTATCGTTATGGATTTGAAGCTAATAAGAAAAAAGTAATCTCGGAGTGGCTATTCGATGTTACAGGCAGAAGGGAAGCCCAACTTTTCGTCCGCGAGAACAGTGAGATTAAAGTCAATAGCAAACGATTTAAAGAAGGTAGTGGATTAGAGATTAAGACAAGAGAAAACGCTTTATTCCTTTCCGTCTGTGCTCAATGGAATGGGAGTACTTCAAAAGACATATTATCTTGGTATAGAAATATTGGATTTATTCAAGGCTCAGATGATTCAACTTTGGGTACTACGGTAGAACAGCTTAGCGATGTTAAAAATAAGCATTGGATTCTTGAGATGACGCAACTGGCTGATCTATCTATTAGTGATCTTGAAGGACGAATAGAAAAGTTAACCCTCGAAAGCCTACCAAAGGATATGCCAGAGGAACTTAAAAAGGTTATAGTTTCCCAAGACATGTCATCGGTGGAATTGAAAACTTATCATAAAAAATTTAAAGCTGAGGGGATAGAAGATGGTATCGTAATTTTTGACCTTGAAGATAATGAATCTGCTGGCACTCAGAAATACATTAATTTGCTCGGACCACTCCGTGATACACTCGATGCCGGTAAAATAATAATAATTGACGAGCTTGATGCCAGGTTGCATCCACTCCTCACGCGGGCCATAATAACTCTTTTTAATTCCGCAGCCAACCATAAAAATGCACAACTAATCTTTGCTTCACATGATACAAATTTACTAAGCAATAAACTCTTTCGTCGTGATCAAGTCTGGTTTACCGAAAAAAATCAGTTTGGAGCAACCAACCTATACTCTCTAATAGAACTAAAAGGAGTACGTAAGGAAGCATTATTCGGCAAAGACTATATCTTAGGCAAGTATGGTGCCATCCCTTTCATTGGTGACCCGACGTGGCTCTTTTGTGAGGACGCCGATGAATAAAACGTGGAAGCGTAATATCTCTTATAGAAAGCGAATAGTTAAAGCAAGATATCACATACGCGACCGTATTCTTATTGTTTGTGAGGGTAAAAAAACAGAGCCTAACTACTTTCGCAATTTCCCTGTGAATATAGATTTGGTTAACTTGGATGTCGAAGGTACAGGCGCTAACACTACGAGTCTTGTGCAATATGCAATTGATTTGAAAAAAGACGCCATGGATAGAGGTAAAACTTATAATCAAACCTGGTGTGTATTTGATAGAGATTCATTCCCGGCAGGAAATTTTAATAATGCATTTAAGCTAGCTAAGAATAACTATATTAAAATCGCATACTCTAATCAGTGTTTTGAATTATGGTATTTACTTCATTATAATTTTTACGATGCATCAATTGACAGAAAAGCTTATGCAAGAAAACTTACAATTCTAATGGGGAAAAAGTACAAAAAAAACGACAAATACATGTACTATTTTTTAATAGAGAAACAAAAAATTGCCATCAGTAACGCAAAAAAATTGAGAGCCCGATATGTTATATGTAATCCTGAAAAAGATGACCCATGTACTACAATATATCTACTAGTTGAAGCACTGAATGAATATATAAATTCTTAACCTTGAATAGGTTGTAACGGTGTTTTAGATCTACCATGTTTCGTTAGTTAATCAATATATCTAAAATATTTTTAAAATAAATATTTGGTAGATGAAAGAAAGTGTCGTCATGAAGCAATATTTCTTCCCAAATCAGGATGTATATATGAACCATTTTTTTACTCCCGGCCGAGCCGGATGGGGTCTTAGGTGAAGATAATAATTTGCGGCTGCGGTTCCGGGTCCCTCGATTATCTGACGCTGGCCGTCCACCGGGAGGTGGCAGGGGCCGCGGTGCTGGTCGGTGCCAAAAGGCTCCTTGATCTTTTTCCCGCCAGCATGGCCGACAAAATCGTCGTAGGCGCCGATATTGACGGCATTTTGAGAATTATTGAAAGCTGCTGGCGGCAGCAGCAGGTTGTTGTCCTGGTGACGGGAGACCCCGGCATCTCAAGCCTGGCCCAACCCGTTATCAATCGCTTTGGCCGGGAGGCGTGTTTCCTGATTCCGGGAATAAGCTCCGTACAGGTGGCCTTTGCCCGCCTTGGCCTCGACTGGACGGATGCAAGGATCATCGACGCCCACGGCAAGAATCCGGAATACGACCCGGACGAGTTGGAAAAGGAGAAAAAGCTTGCCATTCTGGGAGGGAGGCAGGAGGCTTCCGCCTGGGTTCAGGCATGCTGTCGGAGGTGGGGCGACGATTACCGGCTTTTCTGCTGTGAGAATCTTTCCCTTCCCGGCGAAAGAATCAGCGAGGTGACGCCGGAGGATCTGGACGATATGGTGCTGTCATCATTGACGGTGTTTCTGCTGATTCACAGGGACTGCTTCTGATCCCCAACTTGGAGATGGTATTACATGACGGAGTGGAAATAAGTGAACGAGAAAATTGAATTCGGTACATTATACGGGATTGGTGTCGGTCCCGGAGATCCGGAGTTGATGACGGTGAAGGGGGCTTCCCTCCTTGGGAAATGCCGGCATCTCTTCGTTCCCAAGGCCCGGACGGAGGCGAACAGCCTCGCCCTTTCTATTGCGAATGCTTATCTGCGGGAGCAGGCGGAGATTCATGAGCTTGTCTTTCCCATGTCCGCCGATGAAGAAGAGCTGTCCGCCCATTGGCAAAAAAATGCAAAGGAAATCAACGATATTCTTCGGAGCGGGGGTGACGCCTGCTTTATCACCCTGGGCGATCCCTTTCTGTATTCGACGTTCATCTATCTGGTCCGGGAACTGCGTCAGCTCCGGCCCGAAGCCCGGATCGTCTCGGTTCCGGGGGTGACGGCATTCAGTGCCGCTGCATCCCTCTGCACCTTTCCCGTTGGCGAGGGCAGAGACGGGGTGACGATCATTCCGGCGGTGGAAGATATCGACCAGATTCGGCGGGTCCTGCAAGATAAAGGAACGGTAATCCTTATGAAAATAGGCAAGCGCCTTCGGAAAGTTATCGATCTTCTTGAGGAAGAAGGCGTTATTGAGGGGAGCGTTTTTGTGTCCCGGGTGGGGATGGCGGATCAGCGCCTCGAAACGGATCTTCGCGGTTTGCGGGATGCCGCCCCGGAGACGGGGTATCTGTCCATAATTCTTGTTCATACCAAAGGGGGAGGAACCATATGAAGGTCTTTTTTGTCGGTGCGGGACCGGGGAATCCGGAGCTCCTTACGGTCCGGGCCGATCGCCTGCTGAGAAACTGCCGGATCTGCATCTATGCCGGGTCCCTGGTTAGCCCTGCCGTCGTGGCCGTCCTTCCTGATAATGCGGAACGGTATAATTCGGCGGAAATGAATCTCGATGAGATCCTGGCGGTCTGCCGGTCGGCCCGGGACCGGGAAATCGACGTCATCCGCCTCCACTCCGGCGATCCCTCGATTTACGGCGCCATCAGGGAACAGATGAACGGCCTCGACGAACTGGGGATTGCCTATGAAGTCGTTCCCGGGGTGAGCGCTTTCCAGGCTTCCGCGGCGGCCCTGAAAGTGGAGCTGACGGCGCCGGAGATTGCCCAGACCGTCATGCTGACCCGGACTTCGGGACGCACCCCCCTACCCGAAGAACAGGATCTGGATAATCTGCCCCGGTCTCATGCCACGCGCTGTATTTATCTATCAGAGCATAAGGTCGGAGAAGTGACAGCGGCGTT
>JBAYKV010000129.1:0-9408 GCA_041664405.1 Syntrophales bacterium | reverse complement strand
TGTGCACCGACAAGACCGGCACCCTCACCCAGGGCAAGATCGTGCTCGAAAAGCATCTGGATGTGTACGGCAATCCCAGCGAAAAAGTGCTGCATTACGGTTACCTGAATAGCTACCACCATACGGGGTTGAAGAACCTGCTCGACGAAGCGATCCTCAACCATGAGGAGTTGAGAGAGCACCTGAAAGCAGACGAGAAGTACCGCAAGATCGACGAGATTCCTTTCGACTTTGTACGTCGGCGCATGTCGGTGGTGGTGGAAGATGAAACCGGCTTGAACACGCTGATCTGCAAGGGCGCGGTGGATGAAATGTTGAGCCAGTGCACCCGGGTGGAAGTCAAAGGGGAGCTCATCGAAGTTCTGCCCGAGCACGACGCCAAACGCCGGCAGTTGGCCGATGACCTGAACGGTCAGGGATTCCGGGTAATTGCCCTGGCGTATAAGCAAATGCCGGGCGCCTCAGATGAGCCGGTTTACACGGTCAGGGATGAATCAGACCTGATCCTGCTGGGTTTCCTGGCCTTTCTCGACCCGCCCAAGGACACGGCTATAGAGGCGCTGAAGCGACTTCACAGCCTGAACGTGGACGTCAAGGTCCTAACCGGCGATAATGAGATCATCACCGCCTACATCTGCAAAGAAGTGGGCATGCCGGTGGAGCATCTCTTACTCGGCTCCCAAATCGAGACTATGAGTGAGACGGAACTGGCCGAAGCCGCCGAAGCCACCAGCGTCTTTGCCAGGCTGGCCCCCGCACACAAGGAGCGCATCATCCGTGCGCTCCAGAGCAAGGGTCACGTGTTGGGGTTCATGGGCGATGGCATCAACGACGCCCCGGCCTTGAAGGCCGCCGATGTGGGCATCTCGGTGGACAGCGCCGTGGACATCGCCAAGGAGTCCTCCGATATTATCCTGCTGGAAAACAGCCTGCTGGTACTGGAGCAGGGCGTGCTGGAAGGCCGGCGGGTGTTTGGCAATATCGTTAAATACATCAAGATGGCGGCCAGTTCTAACTTTGGCAACATGTTCAGTGTCGTGGGGGCCAGCGCGTTCCTGCCTTTCCTGCCCATGCTGCCGATCCAGGTGCTGACCAACAACCTTCTGTACGACTTCTCGCAGACCACCATCCCGACCGACCAAGTCGATGCGGAGTGGCTGGCCACGCCACGCCGGTGGGAGATTGGGAAGATCCTGCGATTTATTCTGTTTATCGGTCCGATCAGTTCGATCTTCGATTACCTGACGTTCTTCCTGATACTCTACATTTTCAACTGCTGGGACAACCCGGCCCTGTTCCACACCGGCTGGTTCGTGGAGTCGCTCATCACCCAGACATTGATCATCCATATTATTCGCACCAACAAGATCCCGTTCATCCAGAGCCGGGCCAGTTGGCCGCTCATTCTCACTTCCTTAATCATCGTCACGGCCGGCGCCTGGCTGACGGTTTCTCCCTTGGCGGACACGCTTGGGTTTGTTCCGCTCCCGCCGCTGTACTGGCTTTACCTGGCCATAATGATGCTGGGCTATGCAATTCTGACACAGGTGGTGAAAACCTGGTTTATTTGCAGGTTTGGAGGATGATTGCGAATGAAATCATCAAACGGCAGGTAAAATCCAAAGAGGTGTCAAGGAGGGGCAGGCGCACGCCGACACCTTAAAAAGAAATAATTGTCTTCGGACATGGATAATATGATCGGGAATATTCCTTTCCTTTTTAAAGCCATTACTGTAAAATAGCCTTGTAATATTAAATGACAGATTAACCGCGAGGCATCGGATGAAACGATTTATCAACAGACAGCTTGAAGGATGGAAAGAAAGTCCCCGTCGCAAGCCATTGATACTTCGTGGTTTGCGGCAGGTTGGCAAGACCTGGTCGGTCAAGGAGTTCGGAAAAAAACGTTTTGATCAGATCGCTGTAATTGACCTTGAACGAAACCCGGCATGGCGCACTGTCTTTGAAGGTGATCTGAATGCACACCGTATCTGTGCCGATCTGGAAATTCTGACCAGTCAGAAGATACAGCCGGGCAAAACGCTGCTCTTCATAGATGAGATACAATCCTCCCCTCGCGCCATCACCTCTCTGCGCTACTTTTACGAGGAGATGCCCGATCTCCATGTCATTGCTGCCGGCTCACTCCTGGAGTTTGCCCTTAAGGACATTTCCGTTCCCGTAGGCAGGATTCAGTTCCTTCAGATGTATCCACTCTGCTTTGCGGAGTACCTGGAAGCCATCGGCAACAGCGAGGCTGCATCGGTCGTTCTCGCACCTCCCGGCCCTGTCTCGCAAACGGTGCATGAATATCTCATCGGTGAACTACGGAAATATTTCTTCATCGGCGGTATGCCGGAAAGCGTACGGGCGTACGTCGATACCGGTTCTCTGCGTGAATCGTTTGAAGTTCACAAGGAACTTATCGAAACCTATCGCATGGACTTTGCAAAATATGCCGGCCATGCGGACAAGTTGTGCATGAATAGCGTACTTACCACGCTTTCCCAGAGTGTGGGACGGCAGATCAAATACGCCCGCCTTGCAGAGGGATACTCGAATCCGACGTTGAAAAAGGCGTTTGAGCTGCTCTGCCTGGCCGGTGTCGTCCGCAAGATACCTTCGGTCAATCCTGCCGGGCTCCCATTGGGGGCATCAGCATCACCCGGCATATTCAAGGTGATCATGGCGGACATCGGGCTTATGCGCAGTCTTTCCGGTATGTCCGTCGAGATGGAATATGCCAAAAGCGATCTGCTTCAGGTATATCGTGGCGCCATGGCGGAACAGTTTGTAGGGCAGGAGATGCTTATTTCCCAGAAAAATGAGCTTTATTACTGGGACAGACATGCAAAGAGCAGCATGGCCGAGGTGGACTTTCTGGCAGTGGTAGATGGGATGATACAGCCCGTCGAGGTGAAAAGCGGCGCATCGGGGAGCTTGAAGAGTCTGCGCTTGTATCTCGACAATTATGGAACCAGCGGTAAAGGCTTGGTTTTTTCCATGCGGCCGTATGCAGAATTACCGGACAGGAACATGATCTTCATGCCACTCTATTTTGCCATGTCGGCGACTGGCGGCGGTACTTAAAAAGGAGCCCCTATGAAGAAAAATAAAACTCAAATCTTGAAACGACAGGCGAAGGCCAAAGAGGCGGCAAAAAGGAAACGTCAGATCCGCCTCGTTAAGCCGTCGTCGCGGTTCATCGAGCGGCCGCCCCTTGTGGAAATGGACGCGCCGAAAGGTTTCATCGCCATACCCTTTTCCCAGGCCATGATGGAATTTGCGAAACCGTTAATGGAAAAAGGCGCGCCGGACATTGATGGCATGAGCAAGGTGATGGAGTTGGCGTCGTCCTTGTGGAATCTGGCTATGAGTAAGCAGAAAAACGATCAGAAAGAATATCCCCAGTGGTTGGAAAGGGCGACGAAAGGGGCGAAAAATATCCTGAACCTGGACGGTGAAGAAAGAGACCGTTTTATCGATGATATGATCGAGCGGCATATCCACCTTTTCCCCGAGGAGATGCAACCGCCGCCGCCATCCATGTTTATGTATATGAGAAAGGACATCAGCTATCTGATCCGGCCTTTTGACTATGGTCGCATCAAATTCAAGGTAAACGAGATAATCCCGCCGGACGAAGAAGATGCACGAATGATGAGCAATATCGAGAGATTGGACGATCAGATAAGGAAGGGGAGCAATTATGATTCCTATGAGGAACTCGCCATGTCCATTGAAGATGAGTGCCCGTTATTATTCAAGAATTGGTTGATGGCGAAGGGATTTGAAGACGACCCCAATGAGTACTCACATTGTCTGGATATCTATCTCACCTTTATCTACCGTTATCTCCATGACGACCTGGTTTTGCTCAAATCCGTTCCTGATCAATACATCATCGAGTTCTTTGAGGATTTTCTCATTAGAAAGGTCATGTGCAAACCTATTGATTATCTGTTTTGGCTTCCGGCGCTGAAGTTGTTTTACCGGTTTCTAAACGAGAAAGGCTATATGCCCATGGAGGATACGACCGCCATCCTGGAAAAACTGGACCTTATCGAGCCCCACTTCTTTGAGATCTTGCAGAAACGGTATCACTGACCCAATTCCATGTTACGATGAACGACTTCTCACAGTTCGGTAAGATATTTCTGATCATCGGCCTCGTCGTCGCCGGCGTCGGCCTGCTCATGATGATGGGGGGAAAGATCCCCTGGATCGGCAAGCTCCCCGGGGACTTTTTCTTCAAGGGAGAAAAATTTGCCTTTTATTTTCCCCTCACGACCAGCATCCTCGTCAGCGTGGTCCTTACGTTGATTCTCTGGCTGATCAACCGAAAATGAAGCATTTATTATCCTACTGACGAGTTCGGTCTAACGGCCACGGCTCTTGCTCTTACGAGCACCGGCACTCGTTTGGGCATTGGCACTCTTGCGAACACCGGTGCTGCTTGCCCGCCTGGGACTCGCCAGCTTGGCCACCTTGGCTTCGAAAGTGGCGAAGCGTTTGTCCAGTGATTTAAGCTCGTCGAGCTTTTCACTCTCACTCAAGAAGGAGTAACGGATACTGTTATACGCCACCTTCTTTAGTTCTTCATAGGAGGGTTTGTATCTGGTTATAAATAATAGGTATTCGCCGCTCAAATTGTTGCGCGACACGCCGGGATCGTCGGTGGAAATTACGAATGGCACGTTATGATACCGATACACCTGCACCGGATGAGCCTCGTTTTTCACCCCGAGGATAAAAGAGTTACTGGTCAGATTCACCTCAATCGCGACTTTACGCTCCTTCAGCACTTCAAGCAGCTCGTCGGGATCTGTCTCATGCACAATATCGACGCCATGCCCGATCCGGTCTGCCAAAGCGATCTCTACGGCTTCACGGATATGGCTCTTCAAGCCCTCCGGCGGAACCATCCCCAGTACCAGCTCGCCGGCATGGAGGGAGAGTTTCACGCCGGGAAAGCGCTGATTCAAAACTCGAAACATCTGCATGTGGAGCGAGTAGTCACGCATTGCGACATAGCCGTTTTCCGGGCCTACAATGTTGACGCCGACAATAAGATTACTTTCCTTCGCGGCGGCAAAGGCGGAATACAAACCTGAGAATACCTTTGCAGGAGCATTGTTGCGAGACGCGTAGGCCTGGAAGCGGAGCCTGAAAGCTGCGTCATCGATGCCCGCAGCCGCCTCTTCCAAGATCTTGACGTAGTTGTCGATCTTTTCCTTGACAGCGGCATCGCCATCCATGAAGTCTGAATATTCATTTAGGGCAACTTCCGTCTCATCATCTGTGGCGTCGGCTGTCAGGCCGTTAATTTTTTTAGCCAGGTCCGGTTTATCGACATCGGGAGAGCTTTCCAACATCGTCTCAATATACTGGACATTCTCGGCCTTTGCCCGATCTTTGAGGACCTGCAAGCCCTCCTTGTAGGCAGATCTCGCAGAGGGGGAGAAAAAGCCAAAGGTATCAAAAAACTGTTGATCCGGCGGCAGCTGCTCGTGAAAGTGGTTGCCGTAGTCCTTATCAGACCAGCGCATGAGCAATTCCCGGTAGAAAGCGTTGTCTTTTCGCACCGCATCGGCGCTGATACATATTTTGCTGGCCCCTTCCGCAAGCTCGGCGACCGGCTTGATCTCGATACGATATTTCTCAACCTTCAGTTGCTCAGAGCTTTCAGAGTAAATGCAGTAATTCTTTTTCCCTATCCAATCCAGATAAGTCTCGGCATAGATCGATCCCGAATAATGATGATGTATATCGCCGCCTTTGGGCAGCATATTTGCGAACATATTAAGCTCGGCGACGTTGGGAGTCGCCCCTGAGATCAACTGAGAATAATACTGGTTCGTTGCCACATAGTTGCTCGGGGGGGTCGTTTTTTGGGTCTTGATTTCGCGCGCATCGGCGACTCCGAATGACACTAAACAAATCAACATCACCAGTGTTTTAATCTTCATCGGATATTCCTTTCACAGAACCTTTATGCCACACTTTTACCCTTTGGGGGTGTAAATTGTCAACTGGATTGTCGCCATTAAGCTGATTGAAATATCAAGTCTATTGTGCTAACTGACGGTCAGCCTCAGGAATGAGAAATGGACGGCTACCAATAACTACCTCACGGAGGAATATGCTATGGCGATACTGGAATGGACAAAAGAAGAAAACGTCGCAATCATTACTATGACCAACGGCGAAAACAGGCACAACCCGATGTTTACCGAGGCCATTTTAAAAGCCTTCGACGAAATTGAGGCAGATGCAGACATCTCGGCAGTCGTTATTGCCTCTAACGACCCCAAGAACTGGTCCCAGGGAATCGACCTGCCCTGGCTGCTGGATGTTTTCAACAAGAAGGATTTTCAGGCAATCAAGGACTTCATGTACGGCCTGAATAAAATCTTCAAGAGAATCCTTCTCTTCCCCATGCCGGTCACAGCCGCGATCAGCGGTCACGCCTTCGGCGACGGCAGCATCATGGCCTGCGCCTGCGATTTTCGCTTCATGAGATCGGACAGGGGCTTCTTCTGCTTTCCCGAAGTTGATATCAGCATCCCCTTCCTGCCGGGCATGTTTGCCCTCCTGAAAAAGGCCCTTCCCTATTACAAGTTCGAAGAGGCGGTATTCAGCGGCAAGCGCATGGGAGCCAATGAACTGGAAGAGCACCACATCATCGTCAAGGCCTGCACCGATCAGGATGAATTGATGAAGGAATCCATTGCTTTCGCCAAGACCTTCAAGAAAAAACGGGCTATTTTCGGAGAAATGAAAAGACGCATGCACAAACACATCGTCGAGAACATGGACAAGGAAGACCCCGAATATATCGAACCTTTGAAACTTATGATGTAAACGTTGAGGATCATGAAAAAGATCATCCATCGCTATATCCTGAAAGAGATCGTCTTCCCCTTTTTCATGATCCTCTTCATACTGACCTTCGTCCTCCTCATGGGAAAGATCCTCCAGCTCATGGATCTCATGGTCAACAAGGGCATCCGCATATCCGATATCGTGCTGATGATCATTTACCTGATGCCTTCCTTTCTCCTGTTCACTATTCCCATCTCCCTTTTTGTGGCCATCATGATGGGCCTGGGGCGCCTTTCCAGCGACAATGAACTCATTGTCATGAAGGCGTCGGGAATAAGTCTCTACGAGATTTCCAAACCCATTATCCTTGCCACCGTTGTGACCTTTTTTCTGACGGCGGTGACGAGTTATTTTCTTGTCCCTGAGGGTAACTACGCCACCAAGCTCCTGCTTTTCAGTGTCGCCCGGCAAAAAGCCAGCGCCGGTATCAAAGAAAAGGTCTTCAACGATGACTTCAAGGGAATCCTGCTGTACGCCGACAAGATACCCGTCAGCGGAGATTATATGGAAGGGGTACTCATCTCCGATACCCGCGACAAAGAAGAGCCCTCCACCATCATCGCCACCAGGGGTTACCTTGTCGCCAACCCCAATGAGATGATCGTCACGTTACGTCTGGAAAATGGAGCCACCCACAGTGTGGACCGGGGTTTGAAAAATTACCGCAAGATGGACTTCGCCCGCTATGATATCAAATTGGACATGGGTGCGGCGATTACGGAAGAGAAGGCCAAAACCAAGGCAAGTACGGAAATGACGACTATGGAGATCTTTAAACGCATGCAGGATAAAAAGATCAAGGATACGGACCTGCGGGAGTTGGCAATCGAGATCCAGAAGAAACTCTCCATTCCTGTTTCCACGCTGGTTTTCTGCGTTCTCGGCATCCCCTTGGGCATCCGGAAACACCGTACAGCCAAGTTCTGGGGATTTTCCATCGGCCTGATAGTGGTCCTTGCCTACTACCTCATTCGCCTGGGCGGGGAAGCCCTTGCGGAGACGGGAAGGTTGACGCCTTTTATCGGCACGTGGACCCCGAATATTCTGCTCGGAATCGTGGGTATTTATCTATTCTGCCGGGCAGCGGAAGAAAAGCCATTGTGGCCGGATTTTTCCAAAACAATTAAATGATTATCGAGCTATGAAGATTCTGGACCGTTATATTATCAGGGAATATCTTAAATTGTTCTCTCTCATTCTCTTGTCCATCATTTCGATATATCTGATCATCGATTTTTTCGGCAAGATCCGCATGTTTATGAGCAATGACGCCACCATTATCCAGATGGCGTCGCATTTCTTTTTCATGATCCCCACGATCATTTCTCAAACGACCCCGGCCGTCATCCTCCTGGCAACGCTAATGACCTTCGGCGCCCTTTCTAAGAACAACGAGATTGTGGCCGTCAAAGCCAACGGGGTGAGTCTTTACCGCCTCGCTTTCCCGCTGCTCATCATTTGTATCATCGTCAGTATCGTTCTTTTTCTGTTCAGCGAGTTCATTACGCCCCGGGCTTTCCAGAAGGCCGAACACATCCGCCTGGTAGAGGTACAGAAGCAGGAATCCATGGGGATGTTCAAACAGAATGAGATCTGGTACCGGGGAAATCAGGCCATATATAATTTCCGCATGTTCGATGCACAAAACAATGCTCTCCATGGAATCACGATTTACTATTTTGATCCCAAATTCCGCTTGCTTCAAAGAATTGATGCGGAAAAAGCGCAGTGGCAGGAAGGGAAATGGATTTTTCAGAATGTGCTGACCGCCTCGATGGCAGATGGGGGTGGATTCCCCAAGCTGGAAAAACTATCGTCCCAGGTCATTAATCTACCGGAAAAACCGGCAGACTTCAAGAAGGTTCAAAAGGAAGCCGACAAAATGGGTTTTTTTGAACTATATCCATATATTCGCAAACTGCAATCCGAAGGGTATGACATGACACGCTACCTGGTGGATCTACATGGGAAAATGGCCTTCAGTTTTGTCAGCATCATCCTCCTGGTGATCGGGATCAGCTTTTCTCTGCGCTCGGAGCGCAGCGGCGGGGTGGCGCAAAGCATCGGCGCCGGTGTTATTATCGGCTTCTCCTATTGGCTGGTGTTTGCCTTCTCCCTCTCCCTCGGCAGGTCGGGAACCCTTTACCCCTTGCTGGCGGCATGGATTCCCAACCTGCTTTTCAGTATTGCGGCGTACTACCTGATCCGGCGGGTCAACACCTGATTCGCCCCCAAACCATGGCGAAATGCGCACATGTAGCTGACTTCAACCCGTAATGCACGGCCATAGATAGAGCACCGCGAGCGTCAATGATACCACTTTGGCCGGATGATTCTTACTCATGGCTACCGGGATTATGGACAGAGCGGGGCAACAAGAAAACCATTGCCCACTTTGCCTGTGTATTCCGCTGATTCCGCCACTCGATTCCGGAGGAAGTCGCCACCCTGTTCCGGTGCAAAGCGCCAGGGGATTCCGGCCATTCCGCCACCCCTGATCGGAGCGTAGCGACGCTGGATTTT